>DATLSD010000083.1:0-27867 GCA_035534315.1 Elusimicrobiota bacterium | reverse complement strand
CATGGCCGAGGCCGTCGGCCTCTGGGTCCCCCCCGCGGGCGCGGCCCTGGCCTTCGCGGCCGCCGCCCTGCGCACCTGGGCCGCGGCGTACCTTGATTCCGACGTGGTGCACGACCGGGCGCTCCACGCGGAAACCCTGGTAGCCGACGGGCCCTACCGGCATTTGCGCAACCCGCTTTACTTGGGCACCATCCTCATCGCGGCCGGGCTGGGAGCGGCGGCTTCGCGCGCCGGATTTTTAGTCCTGACGGCCGGCATGATCATCATCGTCGTGCGGCTCATGGGACGCGAGGAGGCGCACATCGCCGCCGCGCAGGGCGAGAGCTACCGCGAGTTTTGCAGCCGGGTACCGCGCATCGTCCCCTCGATTCTTCCCAAGCTTCCCGCCGGCGGACGCGCGCCGCGCTGGGGCCAAGCCTTCGCCGGCGAGATTTTTTCCTGGAGCTTTTTCGTCGGGATGTTTGCGTTCTGCGCGACGGAGCGTCCCCGCGACCTATGGATTCCCGTCGCCGCGGGCCTCATCGCCCGGGGCTTTCTGGGCTTGGCGAAAAAGAAGGCCGCATGAAAAAATCCCCGGAAATTCTCCAAACCCTGGCCGCCGCCGCGGCGCTCTTCTGCCTAGGTCAAACGGCGCGCGGGGGCACGTTCGCCCAGAGCCTCGGCTCCATCGAGGCCCGCGCCCGCGCGCAGGCGCAGGAGCGCTTGGGCTTCGCCGGCGTGGAGCTGGCGCCCGCCTCCGTCCTGATGCGCGTGGGCGACCCGTGGACGCCTCAGAACCGGATGAAGGAGTACGGCTTCAAGAGCCTGCCGCCCGCCCGCAGCGATCTCTACGATCTGCCCGATCCTCTTGTGCCGCTCCTCCTATCCATTTTCGATCCCGTGGATCAACCGCTGGTGAGAAAAATCGCGGGCGACTGCAAGGCCAAGTTCTCCCGGCCGTGGGATCGCATCGCCTGCGTCTCGAATGAAGTCAACCTCCATTTCCTCGGCGCGACCTTCACGGGCTTGCGCAGCCCCTGCCGCACCATCGCCGAGACCTTCGACGCCGCCTTCGGCGCGCTTAATCTTCCCAACACCTGGGCCATGCACGTCGGCGCGGACGGCTCCGGCCCGGACGAAGGGCACGTGGCCAACGAAATCCTCATCACCGCCAATACCGGACAGGTGTTCTCCTACGTCATCGACAGCGGCTGGTTCCCGGGCGTGATTTTTCCTTTAAACAGCAACGCGCTCCGCTTCCACGACCGCGACGGCAACGGCCGCACGGACTATTTTCGCCTGCCGGCGATTTTGCCCGCGCGCGTGCCGACCCGCTACGAGGCCGCGCCAAAACCATCACGATGAGCGGCGCGCCGCGGCGGTTCGCACGGACGGGAATTTTCTGCCTGGCCTGCGCGCTGGCGGCCTCGGCGCTGGCCCAATCCGGCTCCCGGCTTCCCTCGCTTTCGGACGCGGTGCGCTTGGTCCGCGCGCGTGTGCGCGAAACGACGTCCGCGCCCCTGCCGGACGATCAAGGCCTGCGGCAATACCTGCGCGGGCTCATGGACGCGCGGCAAAAGAGCGACGCCGCGGCCGGGCCCGCCTACGCCGGATTGCCCACCAGCATCCCGGCGGATTGGCCCCAAACGCAGGGCTTCGTTCCGTTTAAAGGCATCCCAGGCGACTTCCTCGTGGCCGAGGTCAACGGCCATGAAATTGCCTTCGAAGACGGCGCGGTCGCGCCCGGACTCGCGCTTTCGCAGGTTGTCGACCAGGAAGAGGCGGCGCTGCTGCCCTCGGGGCGGACCATCCGCCGCGAGCTCGTGCGCCTGCGCTACCGCGGCCGGAATTGGAGCTACGAGATTTGGCATTATCCCGCCGGATCGCAGGTCATCCACCTCATCACCGACCATGCCTCCGGGAAAATCATCGAACTGCGCCTGCTGCAAAAGCGCCCGGATGGGCCGCGCGGCGAGAACGGACCCTGGTCCTTCGGCATCTACCGCCCGCGGCCGGGGCAAAATCCCGCCGAACTTTATTTGTACGCGCCCAAAAACGAGAAGTCGCCCGAATCCGAGGAATTCGCCCTGCCCGGCGGCGGGAAATTCCGCTGGACCCATTTGCCGCCGTCTTCCTGCCGTTCCTGCCACAGTTCCATGGGCGACGGCTGGTACCAGTATCCCGACGACTCCCGCGCCGGGCCCTGCGGCTTCGTGCCCGCCAACCCCAGCCTGCTGGGCGACTGGGCGCGGCGCTACCGGCAAAGCCGCGGCTGCTCTCCGTTCTCCGGGCCGTCCTGAGCCGCCAAGACGCCTTCAGGCGCGCCCGCCAATTTCGTAAGATTTTTTCATGAATCCGAAAAAGCTCGGCGGCTTGAGCGCGACCATCGGAACCGTCGCCGCCTTGCGCTCGCCCAAGGGCTGCCCGTGGGATCGCAAACAAACGCACAAATCCCTCATCCCTTATTTGATGGAGGAGTCCAAGGAGCTCGCCCAGGCGCTCAAGAAAGGCTCCGCGCACGAAATCGAGGACGAATTGGGCGACGTCCTTTTTCAGGTGCTGCTTCACGCCCGCATCGCGGAGGAGGCGGGCCTCTTCGACATCAACGACGTCGCCAAGAGCCTGGGCCTCAAGCTGCGCCGGCGGCACCCGCACGTCTTCGGCGACAGGAAGTTCAAGACGGCCCACGATGTTTTGCGCCATTGGAACGAGGTCAAGGGCCAAGAGCGGATTCTGCGCCGCCAAGACGTCGCGCGGCGGGGCCTGGCCCGCAAGGCGGCCGGCCGAAGGAAAGCGCGGTGAAGCCCAAGATCAGCATCATCACGCTGGGCGTCAAGAGCGTCCCCAAAGCGCGCGCGTTCTACGAGTCGCTCGGCTTTCCGCTCGAGTTCGAGGTAGAACCCGGCGCCGATTTCGCGCTCTTCAAACTGGAAGGGACCCGGCTGGCTCTTTTCCCGAAAGACAAGCTGGCCAAGGACGCCGCCGTGCCCAGTCGCGGCTCCGGCTTTCCGGGCTTCACGTTGGGCCATAACGTGGCCTCCAAGAAAAGCGTCGACGCCGTCATCGCCGAGGCGGCGCGCAGGGGCGCGAAAGTCGTGAAAAAACCGCATGACACGTTTTGGGGCGGATACTCCGGCTATTTCCAGGATCCGGACGGCTTTCTCTGGGAAGTCGCCTGGCATCCGTCCATCGATTTGACCTAAGGCCTAAAGCCGCCACCCCAAAGTCCGTCAACCGGTAGGCCCAAAGACCGGGCTTTTTTGGGACTTTGGCCTCAAGACGCCCGCCGCCGCTCCTCCTATAATAATTCCCGCAGTCTTAAATCCGTCCAAACGAGGACATCGCATGAAATTCAGCTTGGCGGCGGCTCTTTTTACCTTCATTCCCCTGGCGGCGCGGGCCCAGAGCGCACCCAGCAAGGACGCCTGCAGTTATCTTTTGGACGTGCAGGCCGTTTCCAGGGCCGACTGCGCCAAGGCCCTGCGAAACTCCGGCGCCGCCGCCGTGGCCCTCGCGCAAGCGCCCAAGCGCAAGCATGACGTGCTGGCTTTGGCCCAAAACCTCGCCGCCGCCCGCGATTTTACCGGCGTCAACGCCGCGCTCTCTTCGGCCGCGACAAAACTTAACCCGCCGCTCAACCCCCGCACCTTCGGCGCCTGGCTCGGAGCCAGTGAGACCGCGCAGGCTGAAAAAGCCGTTTCCTCTTACCTGCGCGGCGTTGCCGCCCAGCTGGACGCTTCGGCCAAAGCCGGCGCGCTCGACAAAAAAGCGCTCTTGAATAAATTTCAGCCGCAATTGGCGCTGCTCTCCGGCGCCCTGGCTAATCCGGCGGCTGCCGCGGCCGCGTTCGATGGCTCCGCCCCGCGTTCCGGCGCCGTGACCGCGCTGGCTTCCGCGTCCCCCGCGCTTGGCTCATCCGCCGCGCGCGCGTCCTTGGCTCCGGCGCAAGGCGGCGCCCAGTCCCAGTCCGGCTCGGCCAAGACGCCGCCCGCGCCCCAGCCGCCGGTCTCCCCCGTGGTTTCTCCCAATCCCAACTGGGACGCCATCGTCAATCCCGCGATCAATCCCTGCGTGAACTTTTACCAATACGCCTGCAGCAACTGGAACGCGGCGCACCCCATCCCGCCCGACCAGTCCAGTTGGGGCACGTTCAACGCCCTGATGCTGCGCAATGAGTCGGACATGCGCCAGGTCTTGGAATCCGCCGCGAGCCATCCAAATCCCAAGGATCCGGACCAAGCCAAGCTGGGCAATTTCTACGCCTCCTGCATGGACCAGAAGGCCGCGGACGCCGCCGGCGCCAAACCGCTTCAGCCCGAGCTCGACCGCATCGCGGCCATGACGAGCAAGTCGCAGTTGGCCGGGGAGACCGCTCACCTGCAGGACATCGGCGTGGGAGCGCTTTTTTCCTTCGGCGCCAACCCCGACGACAAGAACGCCTCCAAGCAGATCGCGGTGCTTGATCAAGGAGGCTTCACGCTGCCCGAGCGCGGCTATTACTTGAGCGGCGACTTCGCCCAGACCCGCCAGGCCTACGAGGCGCACGTGCGCAAGATGTTCGTCCTTTTGGGCGATACGCCCAAAGAGGCCGCGGCCGAAGAGGCGTCGGTGATGGCCATCGAGACCGCGCTGGCCCAGGCCTCCATGGACGACGTCAGCCGCCGCGACCCGGCCAACGTCTACCACATGGAGAAGACTTCCGCCTTTGAAAATGGCGCTTCGGCTTTCGATTGGAAGGCCTACCTCTCGGGCGTCAAATCTCCCTCCTTTAAGAAGGTCAATATCGCGGACCCGAGTTTTTTCCAGGGCTTAAACACGCTCATCGGCTACGAGCCGCTCCCGGCCTGGAAGGCCTACCTGCGCTGGCAGGTGGTCAACTCCTTCGCCGGGTTGCTCTCCCAGAACTTCGTAAACGAGAACTTCGATTTCAACGGCCGCGTCCTCTCCGGAGCGCAAAAGATGGGCCCGCGCTGGAAGCGCTGCGTTTCCATGGCCGACTCCATGATGGGCGACGCGCTGGGCCGCGCCTACGTGGACAAGTTCTTCCCGCCGTCGAGCATGGCGGCGGCCGGCGGCATGGTCCACGCCGAGGAAAGCGCCATGGCTCGCAACATTCGGAACGTGACCTGGATGGGCGCCAAGACCAAGGCCGCGGCCTTGAAAAAGCTCTCCGAGATGCAGAACAAAATCGGCTATCCTTCCAAGTGGCAGAGCTACGCCAAGCTCTCCATCAGCCGCGGCGACTTGGTCGGCGACGTGGAGAACGCCTCGGCCCTCGCCATGACGCAGAGCGTGGACGAGATCGGCGCCAAGACCGACACCAGCAAGTGGGGCATGACGCCCCCCACGGTCAACGCCTACTACAACCCCTCCCAGAACAACATCAATTTCCCGGCCGGCATCCTGCAGCCGCCGTTCTTCAACGGGCAGGCCTGCCTGGCGGAAAACCTGGGCGGCATCGGCGCGGTTATCGGGCATGAGATGACCCACGGCTTCGACGACCAGGGCAGCCAGTACGACGGCCACGGCAACCGCAGGAACTGGTGGACGCCCAAGGACAAGGCCGCCTTTGACCAGCGCACCCAGTGCCTGGTCAACGAGTATTCCCAATTCGTGGCCACGCAGGACCCCAGCAACCCCAAGAAGCCCGTCATGGTCAACGGCCGGCTCACGCTGGGCGAGAATACGGCGGACAATGGCGGCGTGCGCATCGCCTACATGACCCTGCAAAACGCCTTGAACCAGCACCAGGCCGCGCACTGCAAGTCCGGGCACTGGACCGACGACCAGGTGTTTTTTCTGAGCTTCGCCCAGCTTTGGTGCGGCAGCGACACGCCGCAGCTGGCCAAGATGCTGGCCAATACCGACCCGCACTCGCCTAACGCCGCGCGCGTCAACGGCGTGCTGCGCAACATGCCCCAGTTCCAGCAAGCCTTTGCCTGCCCGGCCAACTCGCCCATGGTGGCCGGCGCCAAGGCCTGCCGGGTGTGGTAGGTTCAGGCTTCCGACAAGATTAGGAGCGTAATCTCCGCGGGCACCGCAAAGCGGTGCGCCGGGCCCCAGTAGCCGGTGCCGGGATTGACGTAAATCTGCAGACGGCCTCGGCGCGAGAGGCCCCGCGCGTAGCGGTGGAAAAGCCGGATGAAGAGGCTGGCCGGAAAAAACTGCCCGCCGTGCGTGTGGCCGGAGAGCTGCAAATCAAAACCCGCGCGCTCGGCCGCTTTGGCCGCTCCGGGGCGGTGCGCCAGCAAAATCCGAAAATCGCAGGACTCTCCCCCCGCCGCGGCCTTGGCCATGTCGGGAACGTGGCCCGGCACGAAGGCGCCGCCGAAATCGTCGGGAACGCCGGCGATGAAAAGCTTGGCCCCGCCCCGTTCCAGGACGCGGCTTGAATTGAGCAGCGGCGTAAATCCGAGCTCCCTGGCTTTTTGAACCCAGTCCAACGCGTTCCAATAATACTCATGATTGCCGGTCACGTAGTAAACGCCCAAATGCGCGCGCAGTTCCACCAAGGGTGCCACGCGGCGCGCAATCTGCGCGACGGTCCCATCGGCCAAATCGCCCGTGATCGCGATGAGGTCGGGTTTTATCTCCAGCACGCGCCGGACGATGCCTTCGACGTAGCCGCGCTCGATGGTATGTCCGGCGTGCAAATCGCTGATCTGCGCGATGCGCAGGCCGCGCAGGCCAGGCGCCAGGCCCGGAGCTCGAATCAAAACCTCAACCACGCGCGGACCCCGCAGCGCCTGGCCTAGGCCCAGAAACGCCAGCACGACCGCTGCGGCGAGAGCCGCCTCGGGCAAGGCGCGTAAAAGAAGCGACCCATCCAGGACCGGAGAGAGCAGGAAGCCCGCCGCGGCCGCGATGGCCGAGAGAATGAGAAACGTGGCCCACGCGCCCAAGCCCACGCTGGTCGTCCAGGAAACGGCGCGCGCGGCCCAGGAGTTCTCCGGCAGGGCGCCCAGGCGGTAGGCGATTTGCCAGCCGACGAAAAGCGCCACGAGCAGTACGGAAGCCGCGAGCGCCGCCAGGGGATGCGCGGGAAAGGCCTGCGCGGCGTTCATTCCGGCGTAGAGGCCCAGGAGCGCGGCGACCGACAGGATGACCAGCAGGCGGGTTTTCATGCGTCCACCGTATTATATCGCGAACGCGGCGCCTTTAAAAAATCATAAAATTCATGCATGCGAGAACTTATCCCAGTCAGTGCCGAGTCGGACATTCCCGCCGCCTACGCCGCGGGGCCCATCGGCGACTTGCTGCGCTTTAACAACCTGGGCCGGCCTCTGCCCGAAATCCAGCAGGCCAAGCTGCTCATCGGCATGTGCATGGACTACCGCAAGCACCTGCGCATCCCTGATAATTTCGCCTACATTATCCGCGCCGGCGGAGCCAACCTGCGCTACAGCGAGTTCAAGGTTTCCTACGCCATCGCTGTGGGCGGCGTCAACGCCATCGCGCTCATGGGCCACACCCAGTGCGGCATGGTCAACCTCATGGCCCGCAAAGAAGCCTTCATCGCGGGCTTGGCGGAAAAAGCCGGCTGGGATCGCGAGGCCGCGGAGCGCCACTTCACGCAGTTCGCGCCGATGTTCGAAATCGGCGACGAGGCGGATTTCGTCTTGTCCGAGGCTAAGCGCCTGCGCGAGCGCTACCCCAAAATCACCGTCGCGCCCCTGATGTACAAGGTCGAGGACAACCGGCTCTACGCGCTGGCTGAATAGCGCGGGCGCCGCGCCTAACGCTTGACCTCGCCGGTGGGAACCGCCAGCACGAGGCTGGCGCAGTGGCGCATGACCCGTCCGACCGTGGTCCCCAGGACGACCTCGCTCAGGAAACCCTTGCGGTGCGCGGCCAAGACGACCAAGTCCGCTTTCCGCGCGGCCGCGGCAATTCCATCCGCCGAGCGACCGAAGTCCAACTGAGTCGAAACGCCGCAGACCCGGCGCAGGGGCTCGGGCAATTTCGCGACGGCCTTTTCCAGGAGGTGCTTGGCGTCCTTGACCGCTCCGGCCTTGGGCGGGAGCGGCGAGTTGAGCACGTAAAGGATTTTCAAGCGCGCGCCCAGGACCGCCGACATCTGAGCCGCGTAATGCAGGCCTTTGATGGAATAAGGCGCCAGATTGACGGGCGCAAGAACTGTTTTAAAGTTAGACAGCGGCTTCTTGACGACCAGCACGGGGATATCCGAGTGCCGCACCACCGCCTCTGCGACCGAGCCCTTGATGGCCCGCTCGATGCCGGTGTAGCCGTGCGTGCCCATGACGATGAGATCGAAGCCCAAACGGCGCCCCCAAGACACGATGGTCCCCTCGACGGGCCCTTCGACCAAACGGATGTCGGCGTTCTGACCTAGGCGTCCGCGCAAAAAATCCAGGGCTTCTTTCTTGGCCTTCGCGGTTAAAAAAGGCTCCGGGCCCAGCCCCATGCCCACGCCCACGGCGGCGTTGAGCCATTCCTGGACGTAGAGGCCCTCGACAGTGGCCGCGAAGCGTTGGCCCAAAATCGCAGCCTGCTTCCACGCCGCGACGGACGCGTCGGTCACATCCAGAGGCACTAAAATCTTCTTGGGCGGAACGCGCGGAACGTGGTTTCTAGCCATGGCAACCTCCCTAATATGTTTATCTGTCACGCAACGATAGGACCATGGAGCCGTTAAAAAAAGCGTCCCCGCGTTTCTAAGGCGCGGGGACGCTCAAGTTTCAACTATTTGGAGGGATTGGCAGACGCGCTCACGGCCGTCGCGGCGCTTGCGGCCGCGCAGTGCCGGCCGCAAAAATAACCGCCGATCGCGCCGATGGCCAGCAGCGCCACGGCGACCAGCGCCTTGCAGCCGCAGCAGGCCCCCTTCGAGCAGCATTTCCCGTCCTTCTTCGTCTCTTCGGTTTCCATGTGATGTCTCCTTGATATTTCCGATCTAGAATTGTTCGGAAATTAAAATATTTGACGCAAAAAAAATCAGACCTGTCCCCTGCCCCTTTCAAGCCGCTTCGAAACCTTGCCGAGCAGGGCGACAAGCTCATCTTGCTCGGAGGGTGAAAGCGCCTTCAAAACGTCCTGCGCGAAAGCGGCGCGCGCGGCCTTGGTCGCCTCGTGGACCGCCCGCCCCTCGTCGGTCAGCATCACCTGAACCACGCGCCGATCGTCGCTCGAGCGATCGCGCCGCACCAGATTTTTTTGAGAAAGCCGATCGATAAGACCCGTAACGCTGCTTAAGGAAAGCCGCACCGCCGCAGCGATGCCGCTCATGATGGGACACACGCACTGGCCCACCGCCCGCAGCGTGCGCAGTTCCTGCCGGCTGAGCCTCTCCGCGAGTTTCGGGCTTTCGCACTCCGCGCTTTCCGCGTTGTCGACTAGAATTTGAATTTCCTCCGCGAGGCGGCGCGCCTTATCGTCTGGTTCGCTTTTATTCATATTTATAAATAATTTACTAATTGAAGTATATCACGAGCGTCGCAAGCTGTCAAGGGTTATGCCTAATGCCGCCTCCTATATATAGACCCGGCTACGCAGGTCGGCCGCTAGAATTAGCTCCCCTTGACAAACACTTGGACGTGGATTATAATTAACTATATGGTTAACTATAATGGTCATCGGCTCGACCTCTCTTTTAGCGCGCTCTCGCATCCCATCCGCCGCGGCATCCTGGCGCGCCTGGCCTCCGGCGAAGCCACGGTCGCGGAGCTGGCGCGGCCGCACAGGGTCTCGGCGCCGGCCATCAGCAAGCACCTGCGTATTTTGGAGCAGGCCGGGCTCATGTCCCGCCGCAAGCAGGGCCGCGAGCATTTTTGCAGACTGGAGGCCGAGCGCATGAAGGAAGCCCAAACTTGGATCGAAAGCCAGCGCGCGCTTTGGAACGCGCGCCTGGACGCTCTGGAAAAATATCTCAAGGAGAACCCATGACCAAGCTCCGCGTGCGGTCCTTTTCCATTTCTATCGACGGCTACGGCGCGGGCCCGAACCAGGACGTCGATAATCCCCTGGGCGTCGGCGGCATGGCTCTGCACGAGTGGGCCTTCGCGACCAAGACCTTCCGCAAGATGTTCGGTCAGGAAGGCGGTTCGACGGGAACCGACGACGCGTTCGCGGCGCGCGGATTTGAAAATGTCGGAGCCTGGATTCTGGGCCGCAACATGTTCGGCCCCATCCGGGGGCCGTGGCCCGATGACAAGTGGAAAGGGTGGTGGGGCGCCAATCCCCCTTATCATACGCCCGTTTTCGTGCTGACCCACCACGCCCGGCCCTCCATCCAAATGGAGGGCGGCACCACGTTTCATTTCGTGACCGACGGCATCCATGCCGCATTAAAGCGCGCCGTCGAAGCCGCAAAAGGCAAGGATGTCCGCCTCGGCGGCGGAGTCGCCGCCATCCGCCAATACCTGAGCGCGGGGCTCATCGACGAGCTTCATTTAGCCATCTCCCCCGCCCTTCTCGGCGCGGGCGAGCATCTTTTGAAGGGCATCGACATGCCCAAACTCGGCTACCGGTGCGTCGAATACGTTCCGACGGACAAAACCGCGCACGTCGTTCTCTCAAAAGAACAGGAGAAACCATGAACAACACAACGGACTCGACGTCGGATCGTGAGATTAGGCTCAGCCGCGTGCTTGACGCGCCGCGCGAGCGGGTGTGGCGGGCGATGACCGACCCGAAGCAGATTGATCGGTGGTGGGGCCCCGACGGCTTTCGCAACGTCACCCAAGCCTGGGATTTTAGGCCCGGCGGCCTTTGGAAGCACGTGATGATCGGCCCCGACGGAAGCGAGTATTCGAATACGACGAAGTTCCTTGAAATCGTCGAACCCGAGAGCATCGCGTACGCCAACGCCGGCGGCAAGAAAGGAGAAAAAGAAGTTAGCCACCTTATGACGTTTTCGCTCAAGGCGTTGGGACCCTCGAGAACCGAAGTTACCGTCCACCATGTTTTCGACACGCGCCAAGAGCGCGACTTCGCCGTCGAGCGCTACGGCGTCGTGGAAGGCGGCAAGCAGACCTTGGCGCGGCTCGATCAGCACGTCACGAAGAACGTTTCCGCCGCGACGCCGGGCTTCGAGCTGCGGCTCGAACGCGTTATCAACGCGCCGCGCGAGCGCGTGTTCGAGGCATGGTCAAAACCCGAGCAACTCGCGCAGTGGTTCGCGCCCAAGCCATGGTCGCTGGCCATCGACAAAATGGATTTTCGAGCGGGCGGACGCTTCAAGATGGCGATGATCTCCCCCGAAGGCACGAGGCACGGCTTCGAGGGCATATACATCGAGGTCGTTGTACCTAAAAAGATCGTTTGGACCGGTGAATTTCCAGGTGATCCGGTAGATAATATCCGTACCGAGGTCTTCTTCGAGGATCAAGACGGGAGGACTAAGATCATAGCCCACCAGACCTTTGCAGTTCTGACCCCAATCAACGAGGGGCCGATCAAGGGCGCCAAGCAGGGCTGGACCATGACGCTCGATCAACTCGCGTCGTTCTGCCGGACGCGAACGCGGGGGCTTTTTTAACGCGGAAGCGGCCGCGGGCCGGGCGTCCTAAACGCGCCCGGCGCGCAGGTTTAGGTTCCAGGAGACGGTCTTACGCTCTTTGGGATTACCCCAAAGCGGCGCGAGCGTCTTTTGCAGGCCGCCCAGCGGGCTCTCGCCGTGCCGGTCGATGTAGTGCTGGACCGCGGACCAGCTGCGCAGGTAGCCCATGAAGGCGAATAAGTCCCAGTCCGCCTCCATGACGAACTCAGGGCACTCGATGGGCGCAAGCGGAATCTCGATGCCGCGGTTGCCCTTAAAGCGCAGGGCCACCTGCGGCGCCCAGTAGGGGCCCAAATCCTCGAGCGTAAAGCGGTCTACCAATCTGTTAATGTCCACGGACGTCGTGCGGCACTCCCAGTAGGTCCAAGCCGCGAACGCGCCGCCGGGCTTCAAAACCCGGCGCACCTCGGCGAAAAACTCCGTCGGCTTCATCCAATGCAGAGCCTGCGCGCAGGTCACGAGATCCGCGCTGGCCGAAGGTAGGCCGCAGGCCTCGCCGGGCTCCAACGCGTAGCGCACGCGTGGATGGCGCTGAGCGTGCTTTAATTGAGCCTCGCTCGGATCCGAGGCGTGGACCGACCCGAAGCTCTCGGCCAGCGCCACGGCGACTTGGCCGCTGCCCGTGGCGCAATCCCAAGCCAGAACTTTCGCCGGTGCCAATGAGGAGACGAAATCAATAAGCGCCGCAGGGTAGCGCGGCCGGTGCTTGGCGTATTCAGCCGCTTGCTTTGAGAATTCATCCTGAAAAGCTTGGCTCACGGCCCTAGTATGGCAAAAACAAAATCCGGCGTCACGCGACCGTCATTTGGGGTCATATGGGCGTCATTTAAATGTTATTCGCCCGTTATGGAGCGGCCCGGTGACGACGGCTTATAATGACAGTAGGGCTTATGAAGAAAATGGAGGCTCGCACCATCATCTTTGGGGACGTGCACGGCTGCTTGGATGAACTCCAATATCTTCTCCGCGCGACGCGCGCCACGTCCCAGGACCGGCTCATCAGCGTGGGCGACCTCATCGGCAAGGGCCCGGACAGCCGGGGCGTTTTGGAGTGGGCCCTGCGGGCCGAAAACCTGCGCTGCGTGCTGGGGAACCACGAGCGGCGCTTTCTGGTCCGCAAAAGCGGCGCGGCGCTTCCCGACGGCAAGAAACTCGACGAGGCGACCTGGCGCCAGCTCCGCGGCCGCTTCGCGCGCTACCGGCGCTTCATCGCGGGCTGGCCCCTCTGGATCAGGGAAAAGGATTATCTCGTGCTGCACGCGGGCCTCGTTCCGCGCAAATCCCTGGCTAAACAGGACGAATGGGACCTCATTACGCTGCGCCGCGTCGGCCGGGCGAAAAAACCCTGGTACGAGCTCTACCGCGGCGGCCGCCTGGCGGTCTTTGGCCATTGGTCGCGCCGCGATCCGATCGTGCGCCCCAACGCCGTGGGCTTGGACACCGGCTGCGTCTACGGCGGGCGCCTTTCGGCCCTGATTTTGCCCGAGCGTCGCATTGTGAGCGTCCCCGCCCGAAAAATTTACCGGGAAAAAGACTCGTGGCAATAAAAGCTTCCCGCCTGGCCGTCGCCGTTCTCTATCTTTTCGGGCTTTTCGCCCAACCCCTGCGCGCCCAGACCGATGAGGCGGACGCGACAAACGCAGGAGCCTCCGTACGGCAAATTTCCCTCAATGCCGTTTCTCTCCAAGCCTTGGCCTCCCCGTTGGACGGCTTTGCTTCCGAACTGCCGTCGCTGGGTTCCGTTCAAATTTCAAATCTCCCCTCCCAACTTCCCGCCGTCTTCGCGCCGGCCGAAACCGCGCCGAAAAAAGCGGCGGCACGCCCGGCCTCCGCCGCCGCGGCGCTTCCGGAATCCGAACTTCCACCGCAAGCTCAAAGCGGCGCGCGACCGCTTCAAGCCCTTCAAGCCGAATCTGCGCGCGCCGCGGCCTCCAAAGCGAAGCGGCCCGCCGCCATCATGCGCGGTCTATCCGCCCTAGGAGGGACCGCCCGAAAAATTCTCTTCAAGCCCTCATCGCTGGAATCGGATGATGGCCGCGCGGATTTCACCGCACCCGCCGCGCCGACGCCCGGCACCGCGATTCCCACGCCCAGCGGCGAAAATTCTCTCCCTGCCGCCGGAAAGGCCCTGTTGGCGCCCGCCGCGCTCGCGGGCGGCGCTTCGGGCGGCGGAAACTTTGTCCCCACCGCCGCCCCGGCCGCTCCCGACGCCGCGCCGCCGGCTAAAACCTGGCATTACCTAGTCGGCGTCTTCATGGGTCAAGTCGCCAACAATGCCCTGCAGGTCGCGCTTCCCCTGGTCCTGCTCAAGATCACGAGCTCCTTGAGCACGGTCGGATTCGCCACGGCCATGGCCGCGGCGATGGACGCGGCGGGAACGCTTATCGGCGGGCGGCTCGCCGCGCGCGTTCATCCCAAAAAACTGCTGGCCGGAGCGGCCGCCGCGCGCGCTCTCACGCTGGCGCTCATTCCCATTTTCTGGGCCGGCGGCCTGGGGCTGGCCCCCATCCTCGGCGTCTACATGCTCGACTCGCTCATCCGCGGCGTGGCCGACACAGCCCGCAACACCATGCCCATGGCTTTGGCGGGCAAGAGCAAGACGGCGCTCGACGGGCTTAACTCACGCTACCAGACCGCCTTCGAGTCGGGCGGGCTCCTGGGCCCCTTCGTCATGGGCGGCCTTTTGGCGTGGACGGGTCTCGCCGCCGCCAATTGGATGATTCCCGCCGCCTTCGCCGCGGCCGCCGCTCTCTTTATCCTCATGCCGCGCGGAGGGCTCGCTCGAACAAAGTCGGACGCGCCGGGCGGCGCTACGGGGACCTTCACCGATTCGCTGCGCCTGCTCCGGAAAAACCCCGCCCTGCGCTTGGCCATGCTGGCGACGCTGCTGGTGACGGTCTACCCCTTGAAAGGCGTCTTGCCCGCGCTTTTCGCCAAGAACATCCTCGGCGCGCCCGACCAGACGGCCTGGCTCGTGGGCGCGTTCGGGCTGGGCGGCGTGCTGGGTTCGCTCCTCTACGGCCGACTCTACAAGAAAATCTCCGCGCCGTCCTGGCTTAAATGGGGCGCGGCCGGCGTTCTGGTTTTCGGCGCGGCCATGGCTCCGCACGCCTTTTTGCCCATGGCCCTTGGGTGCCTTTTTTTCGCCGTCACCAACGTGATGGCCCGGGTTTCCGTCGTCTCCACCCTGCAGTCGAGCATCCCGCAGGGAGCCGAGGGACCCGTGATGGGATTGGCGCGCTTCTCGGGCAACATGATGTCCGTGGCCTTGAAGTTCGGCGTCGGGCTCGCCTTCGCCGTCGCGTCCCCGAGCCACGCCTTTCTCATCATCGGACTGGGCTTGGCCGCCGTCGCCGCGGCCCAGCTCTGGCTCTCGCGCCGCTTGGCGGCCGTGGCCTTGGCCGGCGCTCTGGCGGCGGTCAAACCGGGCTTAAAGCCGGCGCCGTCTCCGGCGCACGGCCTGCCCGGCCGGATCATCGTGGTTGAGGGCTTGGACGGCTCGGGCAAATCGACCCAAATGGAGATGCTCAAGGAGTCCCTCGAGTCGCAAGGGCTTAAGGTCGTGACCACGCGGTGGAACTCTTCGGAGTTGGTCGCCGAGACCGTGAAAAAGGCCAAGCGCGAGCGCACGCTCACTCCGGCTTCCTTCGCCGCGCTTAACGCCGCGGATTTGGCCGACCGGCTCGAAAAGGTCATCCTGCCGGCGCTGCGCGAAGGCTCCATCGTCTTGTCCGACCGCTATTTCTACACCGCCCTGGCCCGCGACTCGGTGCGTGGCAACGATCCCGCCTGGCTGCGCCAGCTCTACGCCTCGGCGATACGCCCCGACCTGACGTTCTATTTCCGTCTCCCGGTCGAAACGGCCATCGGGCGAGTCCTGGCGCGGACCGAGGACAGGCTCAAGCTCTCCGAGGATTTCAGCGAGGACAACCCGCCGGCCGGCATCCTGGGCCAAAACTATTACGCAGCGGGCCGCGACATGGATTTTTCCGCGGACGACGCGGAGAACTTCCGGATTTTCCAAGGACGCGTGGCCGCATCCTACGACGCGCAGTCCAAGCAGTTCGGATTTCAAACCCTGGACGCCCGGCAAGACAGGGAAAGCCTCCACCAAGCCGTCCTGGCCCGGACGGGCAAAGCGCTGGGGCCGCTGTCCGCCTACAAGCGCAAGGACGACCCCGCGGCGGCCGGAACCGACCTCTTCGACAAGAATCCCGCCGACGACGCGGAGAATATCCGCGAGAACTACCAGCATCCCAAGCGCGGCGTCCACTTCTACTTCCGCAACATGCTCCTGCCCATGCAGGAGCGCTTCGCCCAGTTGATGGACCACTCGATAATGCCGCAAGTCTTCCTGCACGGCTCGCCGCATATCGACAACTACGCCAAGTCGGCGCGGGGCGCGGCCATGGTCGACTTCGACCGCTCGCGCTACGGCCCCTACGCGTGGGACTTGGCGCGGCTGATGGTCTCCGTGTCCCTGCGCCAGAAAAAACCAGCCGCGGAGCTTTTGCACGCTAAAGTTCTGCGCCAGCTCAAGAAGGGCTATCTCCACGGCCTGCGCCATCCGGCCCGGCCGTTCTCGGAAGTTCGGACGCTCAAGGACAAGGAACCCAAGAAGGACGAGGCCTCCACCGACGCTTATCTTAAAGCCGGCAAGGGCTGGACGCAGGAGATGCGGGCCGATCCCTTGTCCCCCACCGACCCGCGAATCAAGAGCTTGCTTGACGGTTATCTGAAGAACCGCGGTGAAACCAGCCTCCTGAAGAAATATTTGGTCGAGGAAGCCGGGCGCGGCCGCGGCTCGATGGCCTTCCGGGACATTTTTCTTGTCGTGTTGGCCCCCAAGAACCCGAAATCAAGGCGAGACCGGATTTTCCTCAACTTCAAGCAGGTCCGCTCCGATCCGGATACGCGCTGGTACACCAATCCCTTCCCGAGCGACGGCCGGCGCATGCTGGCAGCCGGCAATCTCTACGCCCCCGGCTGGGAGCTGCGCCCCGGCTACGCGACCTTGGACGGCGTCGAGTACTACGTGAGGCAGATTCAGCCCCAGAACGCCAAAATTAAGAAGATGCTCGACAAGGAGCTGCAGGAGGATTTCGTCTACGCGGCCGGCACGCAGCTGGGCCGCGCCCACGCGCTCTCGGCGCAAAATTCCGCCGGAAAAATCGAGGAGCACCTGGAAGCCTATTGGGACGTTCTTGTCGCCGCGGCGCTGGCCATGCGCGACGAAATCGCCGCGGCCCACGCGCGCTATCTCAAGAATCTCGAAGCCCCGCAAAAAGCCGAGAGCCGTGGCGATTAAACCCGCCGAAGCCAAACCGGTTCCCGTCGGAGGACTGCTGGGCGGAGTCCTGGTCTCCCAGGTCGCCAACAGCGCGCTCCACCTGGCCCAGCCGCTGCTCATCCTAAAGATTTCCGGATCCTTCGGCGACGCGGCGCTCTTCGCCGCCTTCGACACCGCGGTTCACATGGCGGGAACCTTCATGGGCGGCTGGCCCGCCGACCGCATCGGCGCAAGGCGCCTGCTCATTATCTCCACGCTGCTTCGCGCCGCGGCGCTGGCTATTATTCCCCTGGCCTGGGCGGCGGGAGTCTTGACTCTTTATCGCGCGATGGCCGCCTACACCGCGGATGCGCTGGTGCGCGGATTTACGGACACCGCCGTGCACACGGTGCCGCTGGAGCTTGGCGAGAACAACCGCGACAAGCTCGACCGGATCAACTCCCGCTATGAGTTAGCCTTTGAACTCGGCGGCGTAGCCGGTCCCCTGATGTTGGGCGCATTCATGCTCTGGATGAAAGGCATCGCCGTGCAGGCCGTCATTCCGGCCGGATTCGCCGCGGCCGCTCTGGTCTTCGTGGCCGTTCCCAAGCAGCCGCGCCAATCGAAGTCTCCGGAAAGAGTTCGCGCCGGCGGAACTCTTTCAGGCCTGCGCTTGGCCCTAAGCGACAAGACGCTCCTCCTGGCCTGCGTGGGCCTCGCGCTGCTCAACCTCTACCCCCTGCGCAAGCTCTTCTCGGCTTTTTTCGCCAAGGGAATTCTCCACTCGCCGGCCGCCGCGGGCTGGCTGGGCGCCGCGTTCGCGCTAGGCGGCGCGGGCGGCTCCATTCTCTACGGCCGGTTCCCAGACCTGGGATCCACGTCCGAATGGATCATCGCGGGAGCCTGCGGCTCCATCGCCTTGGCCGTCGGCTGGATTCCCGCGGGCCTCGCCATGATGATGGCCGCGGCGTTTCTTTTCTCACTCGTCAATGCCGGTGCCCGGCTCTCGCTGGCGCGGCGGCTCCAGCAGGCCACGCCCTTGGGGGCCGCCGGCGGCGTCACCGCCGCGGCCAGATTGGGCGCCAATGCGGCCTCGGTGCTGCTCAAGGCCCTCTTCGGAGCGGCCTTCGCCTTGGGCGCGGGCATCCGGCTGTCTTTCGCCGTGGTCGGAACGGGAGTGGGGCTTTTAGCTCTCCTACAGTTTGTCCTCGCCGCGCGCGTCGCGCGTCAGGACCGCCCGGCGCTTTCGGATCTAACGCGGGACGCCTGGGACCGCGAGAGCGCAGCGGGCGGCGCCCAGAAGAGCGGCGTGATCGTTTAAGACCACGCGCACGGGGATAGATTCCAGCACCGGGCGCATGCGGCCCTTATCCAAAAACGCCTTCATGAAGGCAGGCTCCCGAAGTTTTGGCAAAATTTTTGGCGCGATGCCGCCGCCCAGGAAAACGCCGCCGCGAGCCAGGACGGACAGCGCCAGATTCCCGGCCTGCGCGCCGTAAACGGAGACGAAGATATCCAGGGCGCGCGCGCAAATCTCCGCGCGGCTCTCCAGGGCGGCTGTTGAAATAGCGGCCGACGGGTCCTCGGACTTCATTTCCGCCGCGAGCCACGCGGGCTCGTGCATTTTCCGGACTTGGCGCAAAAAATCGTAGATATTGACGAGGCCGGGCCCGGAGACCACGCGCTCGTAGCTCACGCGGCCGAATTTCCGGCGCAGGAAATCAAGAAGCGCCGCCTCTTCGTCCGAACGCGGCGCGAAGTCCATGTGGCCGCCCTCGGTCGCCACCGGAATCAGGCGCGTCCCGTCGGCAATCATGAGCGCCTGGCCCAAGCCCGTGCCTGCGGCGATAAGCGCTTGATGACCTGAGGCGCCGGACGCGCCAGCGTTCAAGACCGCGAAGTCCTTCTCCGCGAGTTCCGCCAAGCCCCAGGCGTTGGCCTCCAAATCGTTCAAGAGCCGGACCGGCGCTCCGGACAAGGACGGCGACAGGCCGCGGGCGTCGATTTCCCAGGGCAGGTTGGTCGCCTCGACGCGGCCGTCCTTGACCGGTCCCGCGACGCCCAAGCACGCGGAGACCACGCCCGCGCGGTGCTTGGCGACAAACGCTTCAAGGGCTTCGCCCAAAGACGCATAGTTCCGGCTGGGGTAAATCTCCAAAACGGCGGGCTTGAGCTCCGCGGCGCCGGCCTTGAAAAGCGCCAGACGCGTGTTGGTCCCGCCCACGTCCCCGGCAAGAATCATCGCTTCGGCCACGCTGTTTTTCCTTCGCTCAACCCACGACGCGGCGCAGAGCGTCGGCCAGAATTGAAAGACTTTGGGCGCCGGGCAGATGGACGCGCAAAAGACGGCGGCCGCGCTGCGAGAGCACGGCGAAATCCCCGCGCGCCTGCGCGGCCTTGACCGCGCCGAAGGCGTACTTTTTACCGGGCACGGCCGCGTCCTGGGCCGGCTCGGCGGTGATTTGCAGAAACACGCCGGTGTTAGGCCCGCCCTTATAGGCTTGGCCCGTCGAATGCTGGAAGCGGGGCCCGAATCCCAGGCACACGGCCGCTCCGGTTTTACCCACAATCGTCCGGCGCGCGGCCTCCAGAATTTTCTCATGCTCCGCGTTCATCTCAAGATAAGCCAGGAGCGCGACGTAGTCGCCCTTTTTCCAGCGCGCCAAGTGCGCGCGCAGATATCCGGCCAAGGACGGCTCGGATCCGGCCAGGGCCTTGGCTCCGGCCTCATCCGTGAAGAGCTTAATCCCGCCTTCTTCGAACACGGGCGTCTCTTTCGGAAACGATCCGGTCTTCTCGTACTCGTCCATGAGCGCCTTGGTCGCGATTTTGCTTGCCTCGACGTCCGGCTGGTTGAAGGGATTGATTCCCAAAAGGCTGCCCGCGACCGCCGTGGCGATTTCCCAGCGGAAAAACTCCTGGCCGAGGCGGTAGACGTCGGCGACGGACACGCGAACGACCGGCTGCCCGCCTTTTTCGAGCGCCGCGGCTTGGGCGTCCTGCGCCGCGTCGGGCGCGGCCTCCAGGCGCAGATAAACGAAAAGCCTATCGGAGCCGTAGATATCGACCCCGACCGACGGTTCGCGATCCACCGGGATAATCCCCTTGCCCTGCTTCCCGGTGGACTCGGCCAGCAGTTGCTCCAGCCACGCGCCCAAATCGCTGATGCCGGGCGACGAGATGAAGGTCACTTTGTCGCGGCCCCGCAGGGCCGCCGCGCCCAAAATGGTCCCCAAGACCGCGCCCGGATTTTCCGCCAAGCGGGAGGTTTTGCAGGCCTCCTGCATTTCATGGGCCGCGCCCAAAAATTTCGCGACGTCCAGGCCCATGACCGCGGCCGGGACCATCCCGAAATCGGAAAGCGCGGAGTATCGTCCGCCGATGGAAGCCTCGCCGTGAAACACGCGCCTAAAACCTCGCCCCCGCGCGGTTTTTTCAAGCGCCGAGCCCGGATCGGTCACCGCGATGAAGTGCGCGCCGGCTTGGCCCGCGCCCAGCGCCTTTTGCGCCGCGGCCCAGAAATAATCCATGAGGATATTGGGCTCAAGCGTGCCGCCGGACTTGCTAGAAACGATGAACAGCGTCTTCGCCGGTTCGATGCGACGCTCGAAGGAGAGAATCTGCTCCGGGTCCGTGGAGTCGAGCACCAGAAGCTCCGGGAAGCCCGGAACTTTTTCAAAGCTGAGCCGCAGCACATCGGGGCACAGGCTCGAGCCTCCCATGCCGAGCAAAAGCGCATGGGAAAACCCCGCGGCCTTGATCTCCTTTTGAAACGCCGTGAACTCCGGCGCGCGCGCCGATTGGCGCTCGATGACGTCGAGCCAGCCCATCCAGCGCGCCTCGTCCGCTCCGGTCCAGAGACCCGCGTCGCGCGCCCACAGGCGTTTCATTTTGCCTTCGTCCTGCCAGGCGCGCAGGGCTTGGCCCGCCGCGTCGGCCAACGGCTTGGACAGCCTCGGCTCCAACCCGTTCAAGCTCATCGCGATCTCCATGTCAGGAAGGCCTCCCGACCGCGGCCAGAAGCTTGTCGAACGCATCGGCGAAAAGCTTGACCCCGTGGAACAAAACCTCATCGGTAATGGCATTCAAGGAAATACCGAGGCTTTCGAGCGCGGCGAGCTGCGCCTTGGCCTCACTCAAGCCCTGCTCCAGGGTCGCCGCGGCGCGGCCATGATCGCGGAAGGCGTCCAAGGTCGCGGGCGGAACCGTGTTGACCGTGTCTTTGCCGATGAGATCCTCGATGTAGAGAACGTCGCGGTACTTGGGGTTTTTCGTGCTGGTGCTGGCCCAGAGCAGGCGCTGAGTCATGGCGCCCTTCGCCTCCAAGGCGCGCCAGCGCTGATCCGCGATGATGTCCTTGTAGAGCGCGTAGGCGAGCTTGGCGTTGGCGATGGCGACCTTGCCCAGCAGGCTCTCTGCCGTCTTGGCGCGCTCGCCGCCGGCCTTGGCGGCTTCGGCCAGCCGCGCGTCTGCCGCGGTGTCGATGCGGCTGACGAAAAAGCTGGCCACGCCCGCGATGCCGGAGACGCTCTGGCCCGAAGCCGCGCGTTGTTCCAGGCCCGCGACGTAGGCCCAGGCGGCCTTGGCGTAGAGATCCCGCGAGAACAAAAGCGTCACGTTGACGTTGATGCCCTCCGAAATCAGCGTCTCGATGGCCGGGATGCCCTCCGGCGTCCCGGGAACCTTGATCATGAGGTTCTCGCGGCCCACGGCCTTCCAGAGCCGCCGCGCCTCGGCGAGCGTGCTCCGCGTGTCGCGGGCCAGGTAAGGCGAGACCTCCATGCTGACGTAGCCGTCCCGACGCTTGGTCTTGTCGTAGACCGGGCGCAGGGCGTCGGCCGCGGCGCGGATGTCGTCCATGGCGACCGCCTCGTAGATGTCCATGGCGGAAAGGCCGGGCTTGGCCTTCAACTCCCGCAGCTTCGGCGCGTAATCCGGGCTGTCCGCGATGGCCTTCTCGAAAATCGACGGGTTGGAGGTGAGCCCGCTTAAGCCGTCCTCATCGATGAGGCGCGCGAGCGCCCCCGTGGTCAGCAGATCGCGCCGGATGTAATCGAGCCATACCGACTGGCCCAGGGCCGAAAGAGCCTTGAGATTGTTTACCGCCTTCGCTGCCGGAGCCGACTTGGTTTGCGCCATGAATTCCTCCTGGACGGGGCCGGCGTTAACCGCGCCGATCTTGACAAGATCGAGACCCCAGCTATACTTATTTTATATTTTTGCGCGCGAGAGGAATCGCCTCTTTTTCCATTTTCCGGACAAAGATTCGAGATTTTCCTGCGGGCGCAGCAGAGTGAGCCAAACATTGAAAGACGCCGCGCCCAAATCCCCTCCGCGGGCGGGAGCTAGTTCAGCCCCCGCCCGTCGGCGCCTTTTGCCGGGATCCGAGCGAGGACGACAAGGCCTCGTCCTGTGCTGACACGACGGCGCGCCGCCTTCGCCGCCTTATTGATTCTTTCTTATCTTCCCGCGCGAATAAACTTGTGGGCGCAGTTCTCCACGCCCTACGATCCGGATCTTTCCTCGCCGACGCAAAGCCAGGCGCAAAGTTCCTCCGCCCAGACCCAGTCCCAAGCCGCGCCCGCCACTATTCCGGTCTCCCCGGAAGCCATCAAGAACGCGGGCCCCATCGAGCTCATGTCCACCGCCGCCATCGCGGGCCTCTTCGAGCAGCCCTCCGCCTCCACCGCGCCCGCACCGGCCCCCGCGAGCTTCTCAAAATTCATCGAGAACCTCCCCCCCATCTCCTACAGCCAGCAGGAATACAACGTAGCTCGGCAAAACGAGGAAGTGCGCGAGAAGCAGCAGGAGCTCCGGGAGCAGGAAGCGGAATTTTTCGCCCAACAAGGCTTGGCCATCTCGACCGGCACGCCCAACCCGCCGCCGCCCGAGCTCGAGCTTCCCACCTACGGCACCAGCCTCTCCGTCACGGGCCGCAAAGTGGTCGGGGTGTCCTACTCGGAGAAACGCTTCCTGCATTCCCAGGACGCGACCGGACAGCCCATGGTCACCAACGCGCTCCAGATTACCCAGCAGCTGCAGCTGCGCATGCAGGGAAAAATCGGCCCCAAGATCGCCGTCAACGTGGACTACGACGACACCCAGCAGAACCACCAGGACATCTCGGTGGTCTATACCGGCGACCCGGACGAGGTGGTGCAGAACGTCTCCTTCGGCGACATCGACTTGTCCCTGCCCTCGACCGAGTTCGTCTCCTACGACAAGCAGCTCTTCGGCATCCGGGGCGATTTCCAGTACAAGGGCGCCAAGTTCACCGCGATTGCCAGCCGCACCCAGGGCACCACGCACACCAAGCAGTTCTTCGGAAATTCCCAATTCGTCTCCGAGGACATCCCGGACACTTCCTACATCCGCTACACTTACTACGATTTGACCTTCGGGGACGGGGCCCGGCTTCCCATCAAGCAGGGCAGCGAGCGGGTCTATCTCTCCAACCAGAACATCACCCAGATCAACGCCAACAGCGTGGACATGACGGCCACCGACTTCGCCGTGCCCAGCTCCACCTACACCGGCTACTTCGTCCAGCTCGCCCCCGGCTCGGACTACACCATGGACTACGTCCACGGCATCATCCATTTCCGGATACCTCGCCAGCCGGGCGACGTCGTTGCCGTCGACTTCACCGATGCCTCGGGCCACAACGTTTCCGTGGAAACCTCGCCTTACAACACCTCGACCATAGGAGCGCCGCCCTGCGTGGAGCCAGCCACCGCCGACTCCTTGAGCGGCCAGCCTTGCCCACGGCTCATCAAGACCCCGGGCGACATCTACATCTCGACGCCCTCGGAATCCGGCTGGGACAGGGAGATGAAGACCTTCTACAATCTGGGGCAGGCCGACATCGTCAACGACAACGGCCACGGCAACTTCATCCTGAAGGTGCTCGATCCCACGACTCGCGCCGAGGTCGGATCGAGCTTGAATCCCCAGCAGATTTACCCGCAGACCGTCCTCATGGATTTCGCCGACGGCATCGCGCAGCTGGACGCGCCCTTCGCCGAGGTGGGAGACCCGGCGACCATCGACCCGCAAATTTACGCGCCCACGCCCATTTCCAAGCGCATCATCCACGCGGAGTTCAGCTACCGCTTTAAGACCTTCACCTTGGAGCCCAACATCGTGCCCCAGTCGGAAATCGTGCTGCTGGACAACCAAAAGCTCAACCGCAACGTGGACTACTACATCGACTACGCCGGCGGCTTTATCACCTTCTTCAACCCGGACCGCATCCAGGCCAACTCGGAAATCGACATCAGCTACGAGGTCTCGGCCTTCGGCGGCATCTCCAACACGTCCCTCTTGGGCGGACGCTTGTCCTATGACTTCAACCAGCACTTCAGCATCGGCACGACTCTTCTCTATCAAGCCGGCTCCAAGTCGCCGACCACCCCAGACATCAGCGATTTGGCGCAAAGCCTAATGGTCTACGACTTCAACACCTCCCTGAAGGACATCGACGTCATTCCCGGCGCCCTGCATGTCACCAACTTGAGCGCCGAGGTGGCGCAGAGCCGCCAGCAGTTCAACTTGAACAGCTACGCCATCGTGGACAACATGGAGGGCATTTCGCAGGAGACCGACGCGAGCCTCTTCTACGGCTCGTGGATCATCGCCACCAACCCCACGTGCGGAAGCATTTCATCGACGGCGCAGGGCGACATGATTACGGACTGCACCGGGACCAACCCCTCGAACACCGGCCCCAGCGATCCGACGAAACTGACCTGGAGCAACGCCAGCGTGCCCATTCTCGACATCACGCCCAATGCCCAGGCCAACACCGGGCAGACCCAGAATGTGCTCGACCTGCACTATGACTTCTCCAACGCCGACTCGCAGGAGCAGTCCATCGTCTTTCCCTTCTCCACCACGGGCCTGGACTTCTCCCAGAAGACCATCCTGCAGGTCGTCATGTACGGCGACGCCTCCGACAACTCGCTCAACTTCCGCCTGGGCGGCATCAGCGACGACATGGACGGCACGGGCGGCACCGCGCTCGATCCACCGCTTTACTGCGCCAACGGCACCATCATCACCTCCGCGGCCAAGACCGAGGACTCAAACTGCAACGGCGTCCTCGATCCGGGCGAGGACGTCGGCTGGCTCTATTACTATCCGCAGCAAGCCGTCACCATCGGCGGCACGACGTATCAGCCCGGCAGCCTCTCGAAGCGTTTCGGAGCCAACAACGGCCGCATCGACTCGGAGGACCTCTACGGCACCGGGGTCCTCAAGCCCGACGACGGCCTGGGCGACAACTACGGCTACGTCCGCTCGCTCAATCCCTCCTTCGTCCAAGCTTCCGGCTGCACGATCAACGGCGCGAACTGCCTGGAGGACTCCAGCGGCACCGCGCACAACAATATCGATTTTAAGGGCGCCACCAATAACCAAGGCTGGATGGTTCTGGACATCCCCCTGAATATTTCCACCGCGAACGCGACGGCCTGGACCAACATCAAGAACATCACCATCTCGGTCCTGCACACCGGTTCAGCCACGAGCGGCACGTTGCAGTTCGCCAAAATAGCGGTGCTGGGCCAGACTTGGCAGAACGGCTCGCCCGTGGACCCCGCGACCAACAATCCCCCCATCGCGGGCGAAAGCATGCTCATCGAACCCATCAACAACGCCACCAATCCCAACTACATCCCGATTTACAACGCCGGCGGCGACGCGGAGGCGGTCTTTAACGAACTCTACGGCAGCCTTTCCAATCTCCAGCAGCAGTCCAACAGCCAGAACGTCCAGGAGCAGGCCTTGGAGATGCAGTATCAGGGGCTGTCGCTCGAACCCTACAGCAGTTCCGTCACCGGCAGCACGGTCAGCGCCGTCGTGGTCACCAAGCGGGTCTTTACTCCCGCCGACGACATGAGCCAGCACAAGGAGCTCGACTTCCTGGTCTACGGAAACGCGCAGGCGACCAACGGATCTCAGTGCCCCGCCACCCAAACCTACCCCATCTCTGCGGGCACCCCGGATTGCAGCAACAACATTTTCTTCCTGCGCGCCGGCACGGACCAGAGCTTCTATGAAATAGACGTGCCCATCACGTTCACGGGCTGGAAGCTCATCAAGGTGGACCAAGCGCTCAACGCCTTCCGGGTGGCGCAAAGCTGGACCGCGGACAGCTCCGACCCGCCGGGAACCATCGTGGTCAGCAGCGGAACGCCCAACCTCCAGCAGGTCTCCGAGCTGGTGGCGGGCGTGAAGCTGTCCAGCTACACCTTCGACTCAAACGCCAAACCGACCGGCACCTCCCCCTACTTCGAGTCGCCAGGACCGGGACTCAATCTCACCCAGGGAGAGGAGACCGTCTACTTGGACGAGATTTTCTTGGCCAAGCCGGTCACCCGGGTGGGCAACGCCTACGATTTCCAGGGCGACTTCGCCGTGCCCAACTGGGGAACCTTCGGCGCCAAGTCGCGCTACGTGGACCGCAACTTCCAGACCCCGACCTCGGTCGTCTCCAACCAGGACAACGAACTCGACAACGCCTACATGAACCTCACGCGCCTGCGCTATTTCCCCATGAGCTTCAACGTCTCGCGCGCGGTGGTCAACACGCCCGACGTCGCGCAGACCGGGAACCTCTCGAACCTGGTCAACCTATTGCAGGAAGGCAGGGTCGTTACCTGGAACGGCAGCGCCCAAGGCACCTTTAACCTGGGGGCCCTGCCTCAGGTGACCCTGGGCTACACGCGCAACCAAATTGATTACGATCTCCTGGGCCGCACCGACGATAGGCAGACCTACACTTCGGCCCTGCAGTACGGCGTGCCCACGCAGAGCCACTTCCTGCCGCGCACCATCAACCTGACCTACTCCTATTCCAAGTACAGCGTGAACTACAATTCCCTAAACGTCCTGGAGCAGCCGGGCAACGACAACACCGCGGACATTACCAACACCTACGGAGCCAAGATAGACTTCGTCCCCTGGAACGGCTCCTCCTTCGATCCCAACTACGCCCTGACCACGGTCACCGAAAAACGCCAGAACTTCAGCGCCGGGTACGGCCAGGACTTCAGCTATCCGCTCTCGCTCAATCAGACCGCCGGCTTCACTTCGAACTTCCGCGTCAACCGCTGGCTCAACCCGCAGGTCAACTACAGCATCAACACCATCTCGCAGAGCAACGTGAGCACCACCAGCGTCGTCGTCGGCCTCTCGACCTACACCTTCAGCTACGGGGACATCCAGACCATCACCCGCAACTCCAACGGCGCCGTCACGCTGCCCATCGACTTCAGCCAGATCACGCCTAATTCCAAGTTGCTTAAGACCCTCGACATCGTCAACGGCTACCAAATCCAGGACGGCGACGTGTGGAACAACGTGGAGCGGGGCCTCAACCCCATGGGCGACCTGTGGATCCGCAACGGGCTTCATCCAACGAACCCCGCGGCCATTCTGCAGACCCAAACCCTGCAGGACACCGTCAACTCGACCCAGCGCTGGCTGCCCCTGCAGAACTACGGCTTAAAAGGACGCTGGGCTCCGTTGAAAACCCTCTCTCTCTCCAACAACTTCGTCTACAGCCTGCAGCGGGGCCAGACCACGGGGACGCCTTCCCGGGTCATCTCGACGACCCTGCCGGACCTGGTCACCAACATCAGCCAGTTGGAGCAGATGCTGGGCTCCCAGTCCTGGATGGCCAACACCCAACTGGATCTCCGCGTGGAGGCGCACCGGACGCTGACCGAGGGGCAGAGCTTGGCCACGGACCAGTCCTACAGCATGGATCTGCGCAGCATGCTCTTCAAGAAATACGACAGCCTTATCAGCGCGAATCTCCGCGCCTCCGACAGCCAGAGCCTCATCGCGGACGTCAACACGCAAGTCACGGGCCATCAGGACGCCACCGTGCAGACCACCTTCAACGCGGGCAAGTTCTCGCTCACGCCCAAAGTCCTCTACAACCACGACACCAACAAGAACGGCCTGGGCGTCTATGCTCAAAACGACACGGACGTCACCCCCAGCCTAATTAGCCGCGCGGACATCAGCATGCCCAAGGGGCTCTACATCCCGCTTTTGATGAAGTCGCCGCTGCTCTTCATCAACCGCGTCATCT
>DATLSD010000082.1:0-33006 GCA_035534315.1 Elusimicrobiota bacterium | reverse complement strand
TCTATGAATGGTATGTGCGGCTTGGGTTTAAAATGATTGCGTCGTATCGTACGCCAGGACGGCAGATCGATACCGTGGTTATGATAAAGCCGTTTTGATTTTAGATGCATAATTAACCTGCTTAAAGGAGAAACCTATGCGAGGGATTCCATTTCTGCTGGCGGGAGCGGCGCTGGCGCTAGTTTTGCCATGCATGGCGCATGCGGCGCAATCAAAAACCGAAGGAACGTTGACGAACGCCCAAATCGACGCCCGCAAGCATGATCTGAGTTTGGAGCTGGCCCAATGGACGGCCTTCATCCAAAAGGACTACAACGAGCAGATCGCCCACTTAAAAAGCCAGGAAGCGGCCCGACTCGCTTTTGAAAAGAAGGCAACCATCGAGTGGGGGAAATTCTACGTCTCGCTTGAGGCGATGAAATTAGCGGACCGGGACAAGGCATTCCTGGGCTTTAAAAAGAAAATGCAGGAAGAGCGGAGCCGGTTCAACAGCGAGGAAGGAAAACGGGAAGCCAAGTTCGCTGCCGCCGAGCAATATGAGAACCGCATTTCTACCGCAAAGATTAATCATGAAATGAACGAGCGGCTTGAGCCGTCGGGAAACGCCGCGGCCAAAAAACAGGAATAATCTTCACGCGGCTTCCGACGCCGAATGGAATTTGGCCGTTTGAGAGATAACGCCCTGAAAAATGACGGCCCCCAATAGTATTTTCTCAACGGAGGCGGATGATGTTAACTTCGAGCAACGAACGCTCTTGGACATGGGTGATCAAGGGAACTCTCGTGATATGGCTCATTGCCATGCTCGTGCTGGCCGCATCGTCAATATTCCGCGGGCGCAGCAGGTCCCGTTCCTCCGCACAATCGTCCTCCGAACCGGAAAAATAATCGGCCGCTCCCGCCGTTTCCCGGCGTATCGGCGACAAATGCTCGCGGGCCCCGGCTATTAAGGAGGCTCTTTCCCCCCAGGATCCCCTGGGGATCCCCGGATATATACCAAAGAAGCGAATATGGCTGGAATTGAGCGATGGCCAAATCCACGGACATTGAAAAAAGCTGGCCCTGCTGTTACACTGGAGAGCGGGACTGCGAGTAAAAATCCATGGCTGATCTCAACATTAATATCAACATCCGTATTTCCCGCCGCGCGGCTCGCTGGGCAATGACCGCCCTATGCCTGTGCCTCATGGTCATGGTCGTGAGTCCGGAAGACATCACGCTCGACACCTATTATCCCGCACCGACCGGGATTTACACGAATATGATCACGACGCAGAAGACCATTCTGGCCCGAGACGGCGGCAACGTGGGCATCGGAACGGCGAATCCGACCTCAAACTTGGAAATCACGAGCAGCGCGAACACCGGCATGACAATGCAGTCCTTGAGCGGCACGGGGCAGAACTCGATCGAGTTCGATCTCGGTTCAGGATGGGCGGCAATAATGCAGGATGTCCCCGCGTACTTTCAAATCCAAACGAGAGCGAACTTCCCCGCTCCCGGCGACAACCCCTCCATTCAACTCAACCCGGGACAAATACAAACCCTTGTGGTAACGCCCGACAAAGTCGGCATCGGCGTGGCCAATCCCAAGGCGTCGCTCGACGTCGATGGGGGGATCCTCATGGACAACCATATGGCGGGCGTTGAGGGCGGGGCGTGCCCGACGGAAGGCATGATCACCTACGACTACTCCAATCACGTCCCTATTTATTGCAACAATGCCAGGAAGTGGGCGTCTGCGACGGGCGCCGCCGGCGGGGCATATTTCCTCCAGCGCGGCTGCACCGATCCGAACCCGAACACCGGCGCTTGCACCTGCCCGTCCGGCCAGACGGCGCAGCAGGTTTTGGGATTCTGGAACGACGGCACTCTTTGCTCCCGCTTCTCGGGTTGCAATGGGGGATACCTCTACGTTTGCCATTAGACAAGATGGCCCAGCGTTCTCCCGAAAACGGGAATAAGTTGATCTTGACTCTCGCCGCCGCTTGGAATTTGCCGCCAAATCCTGTTAACATTCATTCGATGGCCAAACAAAAAAGCGCTTCCGGGGCGGTGCATCGCCTGCCTGCGGATTTTAGCGCGGCGATTGCCTCCGACGCCGCCGCGAGGAGCGTATGGGCGGATATTAGCCCGTTGGCGCGCAACGAGTGGATTTGCTGGGTTACCTCCGCCAAAAAAGACGAGACCAGAAAGCGCCGCATAGAAGTCGGCCTTGATAAGATGCGCAAGGGCATGCGCCGGCCGTGCTGCTGGCCGGGATGCCCTCACCGGTGAAATAGGCAGGCGCGAGCCGCGCCTTTTGGGGTGGGCCCAAAGCCGCCGCGCAATTTCCCCAAGGGCCTAGGGCCCGGTCCCCCGGCTCTTTCTATAATGGGGGCATGAACAAGACCCCGGCCGTACGCGCCGCCGCGCTGCTCGCCCTGCTTTTTGCCTCGCCTATTTTCGCCGCAGGATTCGAGCGGCCCGCCGTCGACGCCGCCGCGCCCCTCGCTGCTGAAATCCCGGCCCTCCCGGCGTTTGGCGCTCTGCAGCTGCCGTCCGCAATCGGCGCTCTGCCCGCGCAAAACCTCACGGGCGATTTTTCCGGGCTTGAGCGCGGCCTTCCCGCGGCGGCGGTTTCCGCCGCGTTGGCGCAGCCGCCCGCTCGGACTGCCGTCGTCGGCCAAGCCGCGGCGGCGACGGCCGTGCCGCAAGCCCCCGCGGGCCCGGCCGCCGAAAGCGCTCGCGCGGTTGCTCCCGCCGTCGCTCCCAAATCCGTCCGCGCCGCCGGCCAAGCTGAGTTCCGCGGGCAAATCAAGGCCGTCCAGGCCGCGCTCGAAGGCGCCGGAAAGCCCGGCGCCCAAGCCAATGCCGCCGGCGGGCTTGACGCGCTTTTCTCCGGCAGCCGCCCGGACCCGCGCCGGCTTGCGAATTCGCGCTTTACCGTCAACGACGACGGCGTGCTCCTCCGGGGCCGGGCCGCGTCCGACTACGGGCGGGTCAAGGCCATCGAGGCCGCCTACAAGGGCAAAATCAATTTTTCCGAAACTCTGGGCGTCATGGACGACGCCTACGCCCACGCCTACGCCAAAATTTCCATCCTGCAGGCCGTGGCCCGCGGGCGCAGAACCTCGGCCAACGGCGTGCGCCTGAACCAGACCCTGCAGCGCGTCGACGGCATCGTCAGCGACGGCGGCCGCCGCGTCGCCGTGGCCACGGAGCAGGTCTTCTTCCACCACGCGCAAAACCCGGCATCGGAAATCGCCGAGGGCATCCGGCGCGTCGACGACCATCTGGCCAAGGCCTTGGGCTATTTCGCCCCCGGCGGCCAGGCCGAGCGGCAGTTCGGGCGGTTGGACGAGGTCATCCTGGGTTTCGACACGCGCGGCTACCCGGAGATCAAGGCCCATCTGCAGGACGTCGCCAAAAAGCTGGCCGCGTCCTCGCGCCGCATCCGCTTTGTCTACCTCGACGAGGTGGCGCCGGTCCCGCAGGGCGCGCGGCAGACGCGCGACGCCCTCAACGCGCTCATCCAGCATCACAAGGACGACCCCGGCCTCTCCGATCTCATGGGCGGCATCATCCACAGCCGCTACACCGGCCTGCTGCTGGAGATGGAGACTCTCGTTCACTACTACAACGCCGGCTACCAGATTCTGCAGAGCGGGAGAGAGTTCTTCGACGCCAAGGGCTTTTACGTGACCGAGCTAGACGCCGTCGTGCGCTCTCCCGAGGGCAAGACCATCCTGGTGGAGGCCAAGTCCGCGCGCGACTCCTTGCCGCCGGAGATGGTCCTCTCGGACAAGGTTGAGTACAAGATGCGCGGCTACCAGGCCCGCCGCGCCGAGCTCGAGGCTTGGATCGGCCGCAAGATCGACGAGGTCGTCTTCGCGATGGACGTGGGCTTCAACTTGAGCCTGCAGCCCTACCTGCTCGGCCAGAGCCGGCCGCTGGCGCAAAAATACGGCTTTCCGACGGGCTTCCTGTTCATGAACAGCCCGCGCCCCGGCCAGCGCCGTCGTTAGCGGAAGTTATCGCGCGCCGGAATTTTTAACGCGGCGGACCTGGGCGATGGTGGAGCCCTGCGGCACCTCGACGACGACGTCGGCGCGCCGCTCCAGGCTCCGGTAGCGCAGGTTCTTGATCCAATTCCAAGGCGAGACCAGACCGTTCATGTCGATGTCCACGGGCGGGAACGTCTGGGCCGCCTGCGTGATGTGCTGGTATGCCACGACGTGGACATTCTGGGGATCAATTTTTCGGTATTTTTCGTAGAGCTCGACCCAAACCTTCTTGGGCCAAAAGCTGGGGCGTTTGAGCAGGCGCGCCGCGGCCAAGCCGGAGGAGCTCCACAACGCGCAGTTGCCGTAGCGGGTCCGGCTGCCGACGAGGCGGTCAATCTCGTTTAAAACCTCCGCGGCCCCCAGAGAGAATTTGGATTTATCCGCTTCCGCCAGCGTCATCAGATGGTTGAAATAAGCGTCGAGCTGGGCCACGGTGCCCGGAGGAAGCCTCTCGATGCGCAGGCCGAACATGCCGCGGTTGTAGACGCCGCCCTGCTCCTCGGCATGCTGCTGGAAGTCCGGACTGTTCTTGTCTTTCGGCATAATAAAGCCGCGGGTGCTGTAGAAATAATCCTCCGGCTTGAGGAAGTTGACCATCTCGTGGCCCTTGACGCCCACGATGTTCATGACTCGCTGCGTTCCGTCCGCCTTGGTGTAGCGCAGCGCGATGTGGCCGAAGGGGTTGGTTCCCAGTCCGTGGTTGAAAATCTTGGCCATGGGAAATGGCCGCACCCAAATGGCCTCAAAATCAGGCGGCCGAGTGACGCCCAAGGCTCGGTTGATCTCATCCAGAATGCGGTCTTTGTTGGCGATTTCGATGCCGTCCGGAGCGCCGAAGCCGGGCGGGGTTCCCTCCGGGGTATTGTTGGGCCGGCCCAGGAAAACGCGTTCCCAAAAAGAATCGCGGCTCTTGGCCGAGGGCGGGGTTTGCCGCCGGGGAGAAAGCTCCTCGTTCGGGACCAGGGCCGCGGCCGCCTCCGGCAAAATGGCCGCCGCGGGCCAGGCGAGTTCCCTGCTCGGCGCGGCTTCGATTCGCGGCCGCGCGGCGGGCGCGGCGGCTTGACCGGCCTCGGCGGCAGGGACTTCCGCCGGCGCGAGGCCTGCGATGGATGCGGCATCCAAGGAGCCCAGAGGCGACGCCGTGCCTAGATTCGCCGGGAGGCTTTGGACTTGAGGAGAGAGAGCCTCTTCCGCGGCCCCGGCCGGAGCCGCGAAAGCCTCCGCCTGCGCGGCTTCCTCTTGGGCGCGCGGCTGCGCGGGCCTGAGGCAGAGCGCGCCTGCCGCCAGCGCCGCGACTCCCAGGAGCTTCGCTTGATGAATCCTCATTTGGGCATGATCAGCACTTCAATTCGGTCCGAAACGCTCGCATGCATGCCGGTGAGCTTGGTTCTAGACAGGGCGTCGAACACTTTCATCAGATCGGCGGGATCGTTCCAATAGATCGCGGCCAGCTTCTGGAAAAGGGCGATCTGCATTCCCTGAAGCTTGGTGAGGCTCAGCGGCTCCGCGATTTTGAACAGGGTTTCCCCGTTGCCGCCGGCGGCCGCGATGAGCCGGCGGAACACGTCGAGCTGCCGGCCGGTGAGCTGCGTCTTGGCCAGCGGCTGCGCGACCCTAAAGAGGGCTTCCGGATTATTCCAAGCGGCGCGGATGAGGAGGTCGAAAAGATAGGCCTGCCGGCCGACGAGCTCCGTGCCGGCCAGCGGTTCCGCGATTTTAAGCAAGGCCTCGAAATTTCCTCCGGCCGCGTTTATTAGTTGGTCGGTCATCTGGGCCTGCCGGCCGACGAGCTTGGTCCGGGCAAGGATCGAGTAGTCCGCCATCTGCTGGGCCGATATCGGACTTTGGGATGCGGCCGGGCCGTCGAAATTTACGGCGGCCGGAGCCTGGCCCGCGAGCTGGCTCAATGCCGGGCTCGGCTCAATCTTGACCGGAGGGATGGCCTGCTGCGCCGCTTGCGCGGCCGGAGCCTGGCTCCAATAGGCCAGCCAGTCCGCCGCTTCTTTGTTCACGAATTGAGCGGCCTGCGCCATTGTGAACGATGCGTCGTTCGGTTTTTCCCGGTTGCCGGAATGATAGCTGAGGATTTCTCCCGTGCGCGCCTGCACTTGAACCACGACGGTTTGGCCCGCAGGATTTTTATCCTGCGGCTGCTGCGAAAACTCCAGCAGGGAGGTCCCGCCGGCGGAACCGTCGGCGGCGCTGTAAATGGCGCGGACAATGTAGACCAACCCCGTGTCGCCGTCATTCTGGCGCATGGCTATTTTATCCGGAATTTGCGCGACGATTCCGGCCGTCTGGCCCAAGAGCTTCGCATCGGCCGAAACGGACGGCGCGCTTTCGGGGGCGGCGGCAGCGGAAGGCGCCAGCATTCCCAACGGCACGCCCGCCGCGATCAAGTCGGCGGCTCCGGATTCCCCGACGCCTTGAGGCGCGATTGTTTCCAGCGGCACGCCGGCCGTCATCAGATCGCTGACTTGCTGCATATTCGCGCTTTGAATTCCTATCGGCTGGCTCGCGGCGGCGTCATAGTCGGCGCCTCCCTGAAAGCCTTCAACGGCCCAGGCGGAAAACGGCATGAAAGCGGCGGCCAATAAAAGTCCCGTCTTTTTGAGATTCATAAGTCGTGGTTGGTTCCTCCGTGCTATTTCGCGGTAGAAATATCCTACTACAACTCTCCGAAGTCTCTATATGCCAAAAGACCCAGGACATTGTGGGTCCTTGGACTAAATTCCTGATTTCCTATTGGTCCAGCTATAGATATCGTGGTTTAGGACGTGGGCTTTCTGCTCAGAAGCGCTCCGCGCCCCGGCCAGCGCCGCTAAAGGCCGACGACCACCACGCGGAAGGTGCCGGGCTCCGGGATGGGCCGGCCGCGGGCATTTTTCTTGCCGCCAAAGAGCGCCGTGGGCAGGTAGATTTTATGGGTGAGCGGATCAAGTCCCATGGTCCGCGCGCCTTTTTCCGTGCGCAGGATTTGAACGGCGGCGAACTTGCCCGGCGCGGTTTCGCGGATTTCGGTCAGGGTGCCGTCGCCGCAGCTGGCGAAGGCCGCGCCGCCCGCGGCGCGCACCGCGTCGACGCCTTGCCCGATGTCCACGGCGGAAAGCACCCGGCCGTCCTTCGCGCTCATCACCACGAGCTTGGCCGGCTTGCGGCAGCCGACGAACAAAAGCCCGCGCGCCGCGTCGATGGCCAGGCCGGTCGGGACGCCGCCCGGCGCGGTGGGCCAGCGGGCCAGGACCTTCATCGCCCGGACGTCCACCACGGCCACCTCGTCTTTATTCACCAGGTTGACGTAGGCGCGGCCGCGGCCGTCGGCGGCCAGGAATTCTGGCTTGCCGCCCAAATCAAGCCGCCGCACGCCTTTGCCCGTTTTTAGATCGACGTCCGGGGGAATCGAAACCAGCTCTTGGGCGTCCCCGGCGGCGACCAGCACGCGGTTATCGGCCGCGTCGTAGATGATGCCGTCCGCGTCCGGCGCGGCCTTGACTTGGCCCAGCACGGCGCGGGTCTTCAAGTCGAAAACGACCACGGCGCCGGCCTTGCCGTCGGAAATAAAGCCGCGCCCGGCGGCGGGCGCCAGCGCCACGCCGTGGCTGCGCTCCTGGCCCAAGATGTCGGCGACCTGCCTGCCGTCGGCGGCGTTCAAGACCATGGTGTGCGTCGAGCGCGTGACGTAGACCAGGCCGGCGGCCGCGTCGGCCGTGACGTAGTCCCACCCGCCGGCGCCGCCCAGGCGCCAAATCTTCTGCACATGGTAGAGACCTGTTCGAGGAGCCGCGGCGATGAGCGCCGCCGCGAGCAAGGCCAGGCCGATGGCTTTCTTCATGAGGACTTTTGGGCGGCGCATCTTCGACGAAGGCGGGGCAAGGCTAATTCCCGAGGACCGAGGCGCAGGGCTGGCACTCGAAGTTGTCCACGCCGGCGGCTTTGCAGTTATCGTACAAGTTCTGGCTGCAGCCGTTGGGCAGTCGCGGGGCGGCCGCGGCGGCCGCGGCGGCCGGAGCGGCCGCGTTGGATGGAGCTTGATTTTGAGATTGGCCGCCGTTTTGCCCGACGCGGCTCAAGCCCTCATTTTGGACGTCATCGTACGAAATGACGCCCTTGTCTTCCAGCCGCTGGAGGTAGGCGCAGTCGTCCGTGGAGTCCGAACTGTCGTCGCATTCGATGTTCTCGACCGCGTTGACCGCCCGGGTCGGAGCCTCGCGCAGATAGGCTTTTCCCAGGGTTTTGACGGAATTTTGGACCGCCTGGCTCACGGCCGCAGGCGCGCCCGCCGCGGCCGCGTTAGGTTTGTAGACGCCGTCGTATGGATCGAGGACCCGCTGTTTTATCTGGGCGTAGAAACTTGCCATGCCCGAGGCGTCGAGTCGGCCGTTCGAATTCAGCTGCTGTTCGAGGGTCCGCGCGTTCTTGATGATGCCGAGAGCCGCTTCCGAGACGGCCTTGGTTTTGGCGGCGGCTTCCTGCTTCTGGGCTTGAGCGTACTGCGCGGTGATTTTCCCGATTTGGCCGGAAGCGCTTCCCAGATCCTCCGCATTTTGAGCAAAAACGGGACTCGCTAAGACGGTCGCGGCAACCAGAGTCAAAGCGTAAACGTTCATCGTACGTTCCTCCTCAAATCCAAGCAATGCGCCTAGAGATGTATACCCCCGAATCCGGCGGCTGTCAAGATGGGCGTTCGCCCGATCCGCCTGGTCCTGTTGTTGCGTTGATCGAAGACAACGGGGGACAAAAACATGAATTTCGCTTTGGAGGCGCATCCTTATATATTGTGGTTCAAGGACGTGGGCTTGGCCGACCTCGGCGCGGTGGGCGGCAAGAACGCGTCCTTGGGCGAGATGGTGCGGGAACTCTCCGCCAAGGGCGTGCGGGTGCCGGACGGCTTTGCCGTCACCTCCCACGCCTACCGGGCTTTTCTAAAGCTCGGCGGCCTGGAATCCGTCATCGAGGAGCGTCTGCGCGGCATCGACTTGAGCGATACGGACGATTTGGCGCGCCGCGGCCACGCCGTCCGCGAGGCCATCTTGGCGGCGGAGCTGCCCGAGGAACTCGCCGCCGAAATCACGGAGGCCTACGGCCGGCTTTCGGCCGGTCCCGAGCCCGCGGACGTGGCCGTGCGCAGCAGCGCGACGGCGGAGGACTTGCCCGACGCGAGCTTCGCGGGCCAGCAGGAGACCTACCTGAACGTCCGCGGCCGCGCCGCGCTCCTGGACAGCGTCAAGCGCTGCTTCGCGTCCTTGTTCACCGACCGGGCCATCCACTACCGCGCCGGCCGCGGCATCCTGACCGAGGGCGTCGCGCTCTCGGTGGGCGTGCAGCGCATGGTGCGTTCGGACTTGGCTTGCTCGGGCGTGGCCTTCACTTTGGATACCGAGACGGGCTTCCGCGATTTGGTCATCATCAACGCGGCCTACGGCCTGGGCGAGAACGTGGTGCAGGGCGCGGTCAACCCGGACGAGTACCGGGTCTTCAAGCCGGCCTTGAAGAAGGGCTTTCGGCCCATCGTGCAGAAAGTCGTCGGCGGCAAGGAGCAGCGCATGATCTACGACGCGGGCGCGGGCAAGACGGTCAAGAACGTGCCCGTGCCGCCCGCGGAGCGCGCGCGCCTGGCCTTAAGCGACGACGAGGTTCTGGCCCTGGCGCGCTGGGCCTGCGTCATCGAGGATCACTACGGCGCCAAGGCCGGGCATCCCGTCCCCATGGACATCGAGTGGGCCAAGGACGGCCGCACGAATGAACTCTTCGTCGTGCAGGCCCGGCCCGAGACCGTCGAGTCGCGCAAGAAGGCCAACCTCATGGAGACCTACGCCTTGAAGTCGCGCGGCCGCGTGCTGGCCTCGGGCCGCAGCGTGGGCGGCAAAATAGGGCAGGGCCGCGTGCGCGTGCTGCGCAGCGTCAAGTTCATCCACGAGTTTCAGGCGGGCGAGGTTTTAGTCGCGGACAAGACCGACCCGGACTGGGAGCCCATCATGAAAAAGGCCGCGGCCGTGGTCACCAATCGCGGCGGGCGCACCTGCCATGCCGCCATCGTGAGCCGGGAGCTGGGCATCCCGGCCGTGGTCGGCGCCGAGACCGCCACGGAGGCGCTTAAAGACGGGCAGGAGGTCACAGTGTCCTGCGCCGAGGGCGAGACGGGCTTCGTCTACGAGGGCCGGCTGCCCTTTTCGGTCGCGCGCGTGGACCTGGGCTCCTTGCCCCTGCCGCGCACCAAGCTCATGCTCAACGTGGCTAACCCGGGCGAGGCCTTCGCGCTGTCTTTTTTGCCCAACGCGGGCGTGGGGCTGGCGCGCGAGGAGTTCATCATCTCCAACTGGGTCAAGGTGCATCCCCTGGCCCTGCTGCATCCCGACAAGGTGACGGACGCCCAGGACAAGGCCAAAATCGCGGAGCTGACCGCCGGCTACGCCGACAAGACGCGCTACTTCGTCGAGACCCTGGCGCAGGGCATCGCCATGATCGCGGCGGCGTTCTACCCCAAGGACGTCATCTTGCGCCTGAGCGACTTTAAGACCAACGAGTACGCCAACTTGGTCGGCGGCGCGGCCTTCGAGCCGCGCGAGGAAAATCCCATGCTGGGCTTCCGCGGCGCGTCGCGCTACTACCACCCGCGCTACCGCGACGGCTTCGCGCTCGAGTGCCGGGCCGTGCGCGAGGCGCGGGAAAACATGGGCCTTAAAAACCTAAAGGTGATGATTCCTTTCTGCCGCACCATCGCCGAGGGCGAGAAGGTTCTCGCGGAAATGGCCAAGAACGGCCTGGCGCGCGGCCAGGACGGCCTCGAGGTCTACGTCATGTGCGAGATCCCCAGCAACGTCATCCTGGCCGAGCGCTTCGCGGAGATTTTCGACGGCTTCTCCATCGGCTCCAACGATCTCACCCAGTTGGTCTTGGGCGTCGATCGCGATTCGGAGATCGTGGCGCCGGTTTTCGACGAGAGAAACGACGCGGTCAAGCGCCTCATCGCCCAGGTCATCCGCGCGGCCAAGATTAAGGGCCGCAAGATAGGCATCTGCGGCCAGGCGCCCAGCGATTACCCCGAGTTCGCCAGGTTCCTGGTCGAGCAGGGCATCGACAGCATTTCGCTTAACCCCGACTCGCTGCTAAAGACCTTGGTGGCGGTGGCCGAGACGGAGAAAGAGCTTCTCAGCCGGCGCGTCGCGGGCGCGGCGGCGCAGAAGGCTTGAGGGGATTGGCCTCGGCGCTCACTTCGTGGCGCACTGCGTTGACCGTGCGCCGCGAGACCGCGATGCCGTGCTCGGTCCGCAGGCGCTCGGCCAGGCTCGCGTCGCTGGGGGAGGCGTCTTCCTTGAGCCAATGCGCGAGGATAAGGCGCAGCTGGCGCCGCCTCCCGGGCAGCAGCTCGATGAGCGGCACTTCCTTGCCCCAGGGCAGCCGCACCGAGCGGCCGGCCAGGGCCCGGCAAATGGTGCTGGGGGCCAAATCCAGGCGGCGCGCGAGCATGCGCAGGCTCACGGGCTTTTTAAGCTCGTCCTCCCGGTTCTGCAGATACCCCGCTTGGACCTTGGCCAAGGTCTCGAAGACGCGGAACATCGTGCTTTGCCGGAGGTTGATGGTCTCCAGGCGCTTCAAGAGGCCGGGCAGCTTCTGTAATTCCTCCGCGGCCAGGCCGCTTTTTATCTGCTCGAGCAAGTCGTAGCGGACCTGATAGAGCCCCCGCGCCCAGTGGGGGGAGAAGAACTCGAAGCCCGGCTCGCCCTCGTCGACCGAGAGCCGCGCGACGCAGTAGTAGCCCGCGCCCGTGGCGGCCTTGGGCAGGACGGAGAACTCGGCCTCGGCGCCGACTTCCAGCAAAAAATCGTTGATGGCCCGGACGTCCTCTTCCGAAATTCCGGTGCGCCGCGCGATTTCAGCCAGGGACGGGGACTCTTCCGCGTAAAGGAAATAACGCTCGAAGGCCTCCTGTCCCATGGCCTGGATTTTGCGCATGATTTCGGAGCGCTCGGCCAGGCGCTCCTCCACCTTGACGCGCTCGCCGCCGCCGGCCATGACGCGCTCGTTGATTTCCGCCGCGCCCGCCAAGCGCCCCCGCGTCCAGCGCTGGCGCCGGATGGCGCCGCCGCGCCCGTCCCCGCCGAAGTAGAGCTTGCGGAACAAAGAACTTTTCTCCAGGCGCTCGATTTCGCGCGCGAACTCGCGCTCGGGCATCTCGATCCATTCGGCCATGCGCATGCGGCCGAAAACGGCCATGCGCTGGTTCTGGCGGAGGCGGACTTCTGCGCTGGGCGCGATTTTTTTCATGAACTTGAGCGAAAAGGGGATTCTTCCGCGCCTATGTTCAATGCAATGGAACAGCCAATATCAGGCTAGAGCGTTGCATGAGGATCAGAAGACAAGGACCTGGAGGGAGCATGAACGGCAAAGCCACGGCGCGGGAGATGACGGCGCGCCAAGCGGTGGCGGCGATTAAAAGCGGCCAGCATGTGCTGGTGGGCTCCGGCGCGGCCGAGCCCTTGCCCCTGGTTGAAGCCTTGGCCGCGCGGGCGGAAGAACTCTCGGACGTCGAGGTCACGCACCTTCTGACCTTGGGCCCGGCGCCCTACGTTGAGCCCCGATTCAAGGATCACCTGCGGCACAACGCGCTGTTCATCGGCCCCAATGTCCGCGGCGCCATCCTGCGGGGCTTGGCCGACTATACGCCCTGCTACCTTTATGAAGTGCCTTCCTTGATCCGTTCCGGACGCCTGCCCGTGGACGTCGCCCTCATCCAGGTTTCGCCGCCCCAGGACGGGATGTGTTCCTTGGGCGTCTCGGTGGACATCCTTAAGGCCGCGATCGAGAAGGCCGCCTACGTGGCGGCTCAAGTCAACCCGCGCCTGCCTAGGACCGCGGGCGACTCCTTGATCGCGGCCGACTCCATCGACGCTTTCGTTTACGAGGAGCGGCCCCTGCCCGAGCTGCCCGCCGAACTGCCCACCGCCGCGGCGTTTTGGATCGGCAAGTTCGCCGCGCAGCTTGTCTCCGACGGTTCGACCCTGCAAATCGGCATCGGCGCGGTGCCCAACGCCGTGCTGGCGGCGCTCGGCTCAAAAAAAGATTTGGGCATCCACTCGGAGATGATCTCGGACGGCGTGCTGGCGCTGGTGGAAAAAGGCGTGGTCAACGGCCGGCGCAAGAGCCTGCATCCGGGGAAAATAGTGATCTCCTTCTGCCTGGGCAGCCAAAAGCTTTACGACGCCGTGGGCAAGTCGGCGATGTTCGAGTTCCGCCCGGTCGATTACGTCAACGACCCCATGGTCATCGGCCGCAACGAGAAGATGGTCGCGGTGAACTCGGCGCTCGCGGTGGACTTAACGGGCCAGGTGGCGGCCGACTCCATCGGCCCGCGCTTTTACAGCGGCGTGGGAGGCCAGGTCGACTTCGTGCGCGGCGCGGCGCGCTCGCCCGGCGGCCGTTCCATCATCGCCATGCCCTCGACCGCTAAGGGCGGGAGGACCTCCCGCATCATGTGCTGCCTGGCCGAGGGCACCGGCGTCGTCACCACGCGCGCCGACGTGGACTTCGTGGTCACGGAGTACGGCATCGCGAGCTTGAAGGGCAAGACCATCCGGGAGCGGGCCGTGGCCTTGATCTCCGTGGCCCATCCCAAGTTCCGCCAAGAACTCGCCTCCGAGGCCAAGGCGCTCGGGTTTTTGGACGCGGGGCACGTGATTTCGGCGGATCCCAACCCTTATCCCGTGGAGCTGGAGGCGACCCGGCATTTCGGAAATTTAGAGGTGTTTTTCCGGCCGCTTAAGGCCAGCGACGAGCGGCGCCTGAAGGATCTGTTCTACTCCCAGTCGCGGGAGACCACGCTCATGCGCTTTGGCATCCCCTTGAAGCGCCTCGACGAGAAGCAGTTCCAGGAATTGGCCTGCATCGACTTTAGGCACTCCATGGCCATCGGCGCCTTCCTCACGCAGAACGGCCGCGAACGGCTCGTGGCCGTGGCGCGCTACTGCGGCGAGCCCGGCGGCGCGCCGCCCGAGGCCGCGGTCACGGTGCACGACGACTACCAGGGCCGCGGCCTGGGCACGTTCCTGGTCAATTATCTCTGCTGGATCGCCAAGGAGCGCGGCATCAAGGCCTTCGAAGTGGAGGTGACCGGCATCAACGCGCGCATGCGGCACGTGTTCAAGAAGTGCTTCACGCGCCTGCGGGAGCAAGACATCGGCCCGGACGGCTACCTGCTTAAAATCAATTTAGCGGACTGGAAGGGCCGCGGCAACCCGGCCGCGGAAAAGGAGGCGGTTTATGGTTAGGGCCAAAGATATCATGAGCCGGCGCGTGGTGGCCGCGACGCCGGAAATGACGGTGGGAGAAGTCGCGGATTTGCTGGTGCGCCGGCGCATCACGGGCGTGCCCGTGGTCGACAAGCGCCGCCGGCCGGTGGGCGTCATTTCGCAGACCGACTTGGTGCGCCGCAGCCGCGCGCCCCAGGAGGAAAAAATCCCCGCCTTCTACCGCCAAGACGACCGTCTCATCGTGGCGCCCGCGGTCGAGTCGGAGGGCGACGTTCCCGCGGGGCAGATCATGACCCCGGCGGTCTTGTCCGCGGACGAGAAGACGCCGACGGCCAAGCTCGCGCGCTTCATGCTCAAATGGCGCATCCACCGGGTTCTCATCACCGCGGCCGGCCGGCTGACCGGCATCGTCACCTCGATGGACCTGCTGCGCGTGGTCGCCGGGCGCAAGCGCTAGGCCGCTATTGACGCCGCCCCGGGCCGAACGGTATAACTGGAGCGTGGAACCGGAGCGCGAGTACGCCGGCGTCGCGGGGCAAAATTTCTTCCTGGAGGACGAGCCCTTGCGGCGATGGCTGGCCGCGCGCCGCGCGCCCCGGGAGGCCGTGGAGCGCCTGCGCGCTCTGGGAGAACTCTGCGGCGGACGCCTGGACGCGCTCATCTCGGAGGCGCATCAGGACGAGAACCTGCCGCGGCTCGAGCGCTACGACCGCTGGGGAAAGCGCGTCGATTTTATCCGCTACTGCCCCCAGCAGCTCGAAGCCCGCCGGCTGGTCTTGAACTCGGGGGTTTTATCCCCGGTCCCTTTCTGGGAGCGGATGGTCAAGGCCTATCTCGTCAACCAATGCGGCGAGGGCGGCGTGGCCTGCGCTTTGGCCATGACCGACGGCCTGGCCGATCTCATCGAGCGCCACGGCAGCCCGGCGCAGAAAGACCGCTGGCTGCCCGCGCTGCAAGACGCGTCTTGCCCCACGCCCTTGACCGGCGGGCAGTTCGTCACCGAGCGCCAGGGCGGCAGCGTCGTCTCGGACAACGAGGCGCGCGCGGCCAAGGCCCCGGACGGGACCTGGCGCCTGACGGGTCTTAAGTGGTTTTGCTCGAACCCCGGCGAGCTCTGGGTCACCACGGCCAAGCCGGAGGGTTCCTCGGCCGTGGCCGTTTTCCTGGTGCCCCGCCGCTTACCGGACGGCTCGCTCAACGAGTGCCACATCCTGCGCGTGAAGGACATCTGCGGCACGCGCGGCAAGGCCACGGCCGAGGTGGAGTATCGCGGCGCCCAAGCCGAGATGATCGGGCGTCCCTCCCAGGGCCTGGCGATTTTAATGCGCACGGTCATTAGGACCTCGCGCATCCACGTCGCGGCGGGAAGCCTGGGCGCCATGCGCCGCGCGCTCATCGAGGCCAAAGCCTACGCGCGGACCAGGAAGGTTTTGGGCCGGCCGGCCCAGGAACTGCCCGGCGTCGCCAAGTCCCTGGCCAAAATAGAATCTTTGTGGCGCGGCGGCCAGCTGTCTTTTTTCGAGATGATCCGGACGATCGAGGAGGAAGATCCCGCGGCCGAGGTCTTGATTCCTCTCCTCAAGGTCGGCCTGTCGCGCGCGGCCTCGGAGGCGATCCGGGAAGCCCAGATGATTTTCGCGGGCAACGGCATCCTGCGCGATTTTTCCATCCTGCCGCGGCTCTCGCAGGACGCGATTGTCCAGGAGATTTGGGAAGGCACCCACGCGGTCTTGGCTGGGCACGTGGAAAAAGCCCTGCGCCGCGCTGATTCAAGCCGGGCCTTCGCGAAACTTTTGGGCGGCGTTGCGCCGCTTAAAGGACTCTCGGGCGAAGAGTTGTGCCTGGCGGCCTTCGCCGCGCTGTGCCGTTCGCTCCTGTCCCGCCGCGGCGCATCCCCTTCCGGGGCTTAAAAAAATATAATCTGGGCGCATGGCGCAAAAAGCGATTCGGCTCGCCGTTCATGGCGCGGGCGGGCGCGTGGGCTCGCGCGTGGCCGCCCTGGCCGCCACGGACGCGCGCTTTGACTTGACGGCGCGCATTTTTCATCGCGCCTCCAACGAAACCGGCGGCGGCGAGGCTTTTGCCGCGGAGAATTTGCCCGCGGCGCTTTCCCGCGCGGACGTTCTCATCGATTTTTCCACGCCCGATGCGGCCCTGCGCGCCTTGTCGGCCGCGGCGGCGGCCAAGAAAGCCGCCGTGGTGGGCACGACCGGATTCTCCAACGTCCAAAGAGCGCAAATCAAGGCTTTGTCCTCCCGCATTCCGATTTTTATTTCGCCCAACTTCAGCCTGGGCGTGGCCGTGCTGGCGCGCTTGGCGCGCGAATTGGGGCGGCTGCTTCCCCGCTACGACGCGGCCATCGCCGAGGTCCATCATAAGGCGAAAAAAGACGCGCCCTCGGGCACGGCTCTTCGGCTGGCCCAGGCCGTGCGGGAGGGCCGGCCCGATCAGTCTGCCGTGCCCATCGTCTCGCAGCGAATGGGCGGCGTCATCGGCGACCACACGCTGAGCTTCGCCGGGCCCTACGAGCGCATCGACATCACGCACCGAGCCGGCTCGCGCGCGCTCTTCGCCCTGGGGGCCTTGGACGCGGCGTTCTGGCTGCGCCGCAAAAAGCCCGGCCTTTACGGCATGGACGATCTGCTGGGGGCGCGGTGAGTTTCCTGCGCCGCGCCGGCGCGGCCGTGGCCGCGCTCTTCGACGCGGACGACGACCCGGAAGAGCCCTTCTACGATCCTGTTCACCTGGGCGCGGTCCTGGTCGGCGCCATGGCCGCGGCGGGCGCGCTCTACTGGCTGCTTTGGACGTTGCTGGTCTACGAGGGCGGCCTCTTCATCAAGCTCGGCGCGGCCTGGGCCGTGGCCTTCGGCGGCAAGACTCTTAAGGATTTCGGCTACAACGGATCTTTTGATCCGGGAGTTTTCCAGGGCTGGTTGGGCAATGCGGGCGCGCTCGTCTTCTGCCTGTTGGCCTTGGCCGGCCTCTACTGGGTTTATCAAACCGGCCGCGCCAACGCGGAGCGGCGGGAAAAATGAGCCGCCCCCGCCGCCGGCGGGCGCGGAGCTGGCTGCTGCTCTTGGGCTCCAACCAAGGCCGCCGGGACGAGCATCTGCGCCTGGCGCTTGAAGGGCTGTCTGAGATTGCGGGCGCGCGCCTCCGGGCCTGCTCCCAAGTCTACGAGACCGGGCCCGTGGGGCCGCCGCAAAGACGCTTCCTTAATATGGCCGTGCGCCTGAGCGTCCCGCTTTCGCCCCTGGGGCTCCTCATCGAAGCCAAGCGCCTCGAGGCCCGGGCCGGGCGCCGGCCCGGGCCGCGCTGGGGGCCGCGCCCGCTCGATATCGATCTCATCGCCTGCCGCGGAACGCGTCTGCGCGCTCCGTGGCTCCGCCTGCCGCACCCGCGGGCCGCCCAGAGGCGCTTTGTCCTGGAGCCCCTGGCGGAAATAGCGCCTCGTTGGCGCCTGGGCGGCCGCTCCGTCTTGTCGCTGCTGCGCCGATTGAAGCGCGGCGGCGGAAGTGTTAAAATTCTCCCCGCCCGCGAGGGCCGCATCCGCGCGTGATTTGGATTATTCCCGCCGTTTTTCTTCTCGTCTTGTCCGCCGTCCTTTATTGGGGCGCGGGCGTGATTCTCCATCCGCCCAGCATGAGCGCGATGGAGATTTTTCCGGAAAGCTTCGGGCTGGCCTACGAAAAGATCGTCTTCAATACCTCGGACGGGCTGGCCTTGAAAGGGTGGTTCATCCCCTCGGCCGACGGGAAGAAGGACCGGACGCTCCTCATGTGCCACGGCTGGAGCGACAACAAGGGCGAGCTGCTCAAGATGACGTCCTATCTGCACGACGCGGGCTTCAATCTTTTTTACTTCGATTTCCGCTCCCACGGCGAGAGCCAGGGAGAGTTCACCACGCTGGGCCACTATGAATTGCTGGACTTAAGGGCGGCCATGGACTGCCTGCGGGCGCACAAGCCCTGGTGCCTGGAAAATCTAGGAGTTTTCGGATTTTCCATGGGCGCGGCGGTCGCGGCCATGGGCGCCGGAGAGTATCCGGAAATCCGCGCCGTGGTCCTGGAGAGTCCGTTTACGGAGTTTCATCGCGTCTGCGCGCAGTGGACCAAGAACCACCTGCACATCCCGTATTTTCCCTTGGTCATGGGCGCTATTTACGTGCTGCGCCTGCGCGCGGGCCTGGCCGTCGGCAGCAGAAGCCCCATCAACTCCATCGCGAGCATTTCCCCCAAGCCGCTCTTGATGATCGGCGGCAGCGCGGACACGCTGATGCCCGAATCCGGCGTGCGCCGACTCCACGCCGCAGCCGGCGAGCCCAAACAGCTCTGGATCATCTCCGGCGCCGCGCACGGCAAGTGCCATGAGGCCGCGGGCCTGGCCTACGAGCGCCGCGTCATCGGATTCTTCGAGAAGCATCTTCTTCCCGCCGCCCGTGCTTAAGTGGATAGGGCTCGGCGGACCGGAATACGCCGCGGTTCTTGAGCTGCGCCGAGAAGTCCTGCGCTGGCCGTTGGGCCTGGATTTTTCGCCTCAGGATCTCGCGGCCGAGAAAAATGACTTGTTTCTAACCTTATGGGACGGGAACCTTTTGGCCGGCTGCCTGCTGTTGCGGGATAAAGGCCGAGGCGTCGCGCAGATGCGCCAGGTCGCCGTGACGCAAGCCCGGCGCGGCCGCGGCTTGGGGCGGACGATGGTCGAGGAAGCCGAGGCCGAATGCCGGCGCCGGGGCCTTCGCCGCGTCATTCTCCACGCGCGAGAGAACGCCCTGGAATTTTACCGGCGCCTGGGTTACCGCGCGGAGGGGGAGCCTTTTTTTGAGATCGGCCTTGAGCACCGGCTGATGGCGAAGGAGCTTTAGCGCGATGCGGCGGGTGGGATATTAGGGCGCGTCGGGTCCGAGCTGGGCGCGGATGTCCTGGCGCATCTCCAGGATGACGCGCACGTAGTTGTCCGAGTGGTTGTAGGCGTAGAGCGCGTTCCACACCGGGGAGCCCTGGGACTGGTCCGGCCCGGGCTTGTAGCCGTGGGCCGTCAAATAATTGGCCACGCTGGCCAAAACGTCCGGCCATTGGTCCCAGCTCTTCTTGCCGTCCCCGTCAAAATCCACCGCGTAGGCGTTGTAGGAAGACGGCATGAACTGGTAGTAGCCGAAGGCCCCCGCGTAGGAGCCCAGAACCGATTGCGGGTCGACGGAGCCCTTCCAGCAAATTTCCAGGTACTGCGCGATTTCGTTGCAGGCCCAGTTTGAGAGGGAGGGAAAAGCCGCCGCGATGGTAAAGAGCGCGGAAAGCACGTGAAAGCTTCCGGTGTTGCCGCCCCAGCGCGTTTCGATGCCGACCAAGCTCACCAGGACCAGAGGATCCGCGCCGTAGCGCGCCCGGACTTGGCCCAGGATATCCTTGTGATCGCGGTAGAATTGGGTGCCGCGCGCGATGTTGCCCGGGGTGATGAACAATTTGCGGTAGCGCCAGTAGGGAAGCGATTCGGCCGGCGCGCTCAGAAGCCGGATGATGATCGGGATGGCCGCGGTTTTTGGGTCTTCGATGGCCGCGCGGGCGAACTCCGCGGGAACGCCGGTCCCCGCGAGCATCGGCAGCACCTTGTTTTCCACCGCGGCCTTGTCTAGAAGCGGCTGCCTCGACTGAGCGGAGAACAGGCCGGGGGTCTGGGCGATGCTTTGCAGGCGCGCCAACTGCAGGAAAAAAGCTTGATCCGAAACGGGCGCCGGCGCGGCGAAGGCGGGAAGGGCCGGGGAAATGGCCGTCACGGCGAGAAAAATGGCTCGGCGCATGATCAAGGATTATATCATAAGGCCGGAGGCTGGAATTCTTGGGTGCCGGGGGATAATAAATGAACAGCCGGAAATTTGGGAAACGCGGCGGGAAGCGGCCGCCTAGCTTCCGCTCGTCGGGTTCAGGGGGTTGGGAAGCCCTTCCACGTCGAAGGGGCCGTCGAAGCTGGAGATGAACTCGCAGGATCCCCAGCCCGCGACGGCCATCGCCAGGGGCGTTTTGGCGGGAATTACGGCATAGGAGCCGCGCGTGAGCGTGTGCGTTTTGCCGCCGGCGGTCAGCCGCATTTTCCCGGAAATAATGAAAATGGTTTCGGTGTAGGAATGATAGTGCGTGGGAATTTTATAGCCGGACGGAAAGCGGACCAGAAGCTCGACCCCGTGCGTGACCGGATTTTCATAAATGAGTTGATAGGCCGCGCCGACCGGCAGCGTGTTAGACAAGGCCCAGGGCGCGGTTTTTGAATTTTTGATTGGCACCAGCGGCGCGGGCGCCGCTGGTTGGGCGGAAAGAACTCCCGCGCCGACGAGGATTAGGGCGGCGGCTAAGGCTGATTTTTTCATGAGTTCCTGGGTCCGGCAAAAAATATGGCGAGGGACAGGATCGAACTGTCGACACCCGGTTTTTCAGACCGGTGCTCTACCACTGAGCTACCTCGCCTAAAAGAGCGAAACATTAAATCAATTTGAGCCTCGCGGGGCAAGGCCGCAGAGCCGCCGTGCTTAGTGCAAAAGGCCTATAAATCGCGTGGGACTTTGGGGAAATCGGCAGTTGTCTTGGGGGAGGAAAACGGAAAACCGCTCTCGTCGAGGACGCGTCCATATATTATTATCTTTTATCTTAATTAATCTTAAAAAATCATTTTTAATTCATGCTTACCGCCTCCGTCGTGAAATTTGACAAAAAAAATCCGGGCTGTTACACTATCGGCGCCCGCGAAAAACCGCTGCCGCGGGTATTACGCCGAAGCGGAGGAGAACACCGTTAGTGAAACATAAGTCGACGTCTTTTGAGCCGTCCCAAGCGCCTCGCGCGCCGCGCAAAATTTCCGCCACCGAGAACCAAGTCAAGGTCATTAAGGACAAGTATCTGCGCGAGGCCCCGTCCATCGAGGCGTGGCTCGAAGGCGTGGCCCGCAATATCGCCTACGCCGAGATGATGTTCGCTCCCGAGGCCGAAAAGTGGGGGCTCTACGAGGGCGTTTCCCGCGAAGAGCAGGAAAGCGCCGGTCCCGAAGGGACCCGCCCGGCCCGCTCGGTTCTTTTCCATCAGGGACTCCTGGACGCCGTGCGCCGGGAGGCCAATTTTTCCGTTCTAATCAGAAATCTGGATCGCGTTTACGCCAAGAATCCCGCGGCCAAAAAAGTGGTCAATCTGTGGGCCTCGCGCTACTTGGACATGCTCTCGCGCTGGGATTTTCTGCCCAATTCGCCCACGCTCATGAACGCGGGCCGCGACCTGCAGCAGCTCTCCGCCTGCTACGTCCTGCCCGTTCCCGATTCCATGGAGGGCATCAACAAGGCTCTTTCCGCCCAAGCGCTCATCCAGAAATCCGGCGGGGGAACGGGATTCTCGTTCAGCAGTCTGCGCCCGCGCGGCGATTTGGTCAAGAAGACCAGCGGCGTGGCCTCCGGCGCCCTGTCCTTCATGCAGCTCTACGACAAGATGACCGACGTGGTCAAGCAGGGCGGCACCCGCCGCGGCGCCAACATGGGCATCCTGCACTACACCCACCCCGAGATCAAGGACTTCATCACCATGAAGTCCCAGCCGGGCGTGATGGAGAACTTCAACGTCTCCGTGGCCATCGACGCCAAATTCATGGAGGCGGCCGCCGCGGACGCGGAGTACGATCTCATCAACCCCCGCACCAAGGAAATCTGCGGGCGCGCGCGCGCGAAGGAAATCTTCGATCTGATGGTCGAGTCCGCGTGGAAGACCGGCGACCCGGGCTTCATCGTCATCGACCGGATCAATTCCTCGGGCTCGAACCCCACGCCCGCCATCGGCCAAATCGAGAGCACCAACCCCTGCGGCGAGCAGCCGCTGTTGCCCTGGGAGCCCTGCAACCTAGGCTCCATCAACCTCGCTAATTTCGTCGAAGGCGAGATCATGGAGGGCAAGTTCAACTTCAAGCGCCTGGCCGAGACCGTGGCGCTGGCCGTGCGCTTCTTGGACGACGTCATCGAGGTCAACAACTACCCTCTGCCGGAAATCGAGCGCCTGGCCAAGGGCAACCGGCGCATCGGCCTGGGCGTGATGGGCTATGCGGAAGCCTTGGTCAAGATGGGAATTCCTTACGATTCCCAGGAGTCCCTGGAGTTCGCGACCCGGCTCATGCGCTTCGTCAACGACAAGGCCCTGGAAGCCTCCGAGTCCTTGGCCGAGGAGCGCGGCGTTTTCCCCAACTGGAAAAATTCCATCTACGATCCCAAGAGCGTCTACTACCGCGGCGAGGCGCGCGCCCCCCGGCACTGCGCCCGCACCACCATCGCGCCCACAGGCACCATCGCCATCGCGGCGGGCCTGCAGGGCAGCGGCATCGAGCCGTTCTTCGCCATCGCGTATACCCGCTACAACGCCAAGGCCTTGGACGCCATCAAGAAGGGCGAGACGCCCGCGGACAAAGACGTGTTCTTCGAGGTCAACCCGCTCTTTAAGGAAGTGGCGCAGAAAAACGGCTACTTCGGCATGAAGGAAACGGCCTTGTGGGCGCGCATCAACGACAATCATAAATCCGTGCGCGGCATCGCGGAGATTCCGGCCAAAATCCAGAAGCTCTTCGCCTCGGCCCACGACGCGACCGTGGACGTCCACGTGCATATCCAGGCCGCCTTTCAGAAGCACACGGACAACGGCGTGTCCAAGACCATCAACCTGCCCAACTCCGCGACCACCGACGACGTGCGCAAGGCCTACACCATGGCCTACGAGGCCGGCTGCAAGGGCATCACCATCTACCGCGACGGCTCCAAGTCCCAGCAGGTGCTCAACATCGAGTCGCCGCGCGCCAAGGCCAAGAAGCGCCGCGATCCCAACTCGTCCTTCGGCGTTTCTTCCGAGTACTACCAGATCAAGACCGGCTACGGGCCGCTGCACATCCACATCAACTACGACGAGCGCGGGCCCTACCAGGTCTTCACCAACATTCCGCCCCTGGGCACCGAGATTTCGGCGCTGACCTCCCTGGTCGGCATCCTGCTCTCCAAGTACTTCGCGGAGGGCGGAGACCCGCTCAAGGTCTTGAAGCACTTGAACTCCGTCAAGGGCGACAAGCCCATCGGCTTCGGGGAAGGCCGGGTCAATTCCATCGCGCACGCCATCTCCATTGCTCTGCGCGAGCACTTGAAGAAGACCGGCTGGATCACCGGCGGCGAGAGCGAGGAGGCGGATTCCGTCATCGAGGCCGTCTCGGCCTTGAAGACCGAGTATTGCCCCAAGTGCTACTCCTCCAACGTCTCCTATGAGTCAGGCTGCTCCGGGCCCACGTGCCACGACTGCGGCTTCTCGGAATGTTCTTGACGAACTAATCGGCGCGGCGTCCACGCGGACGGCGATAAACGGCGGAGTCCAGAGCTGGGCTCCGCCGTTCAATTTGCTAAAATTGCCGGGTGAAAAAAGGCGCGTTCGTGGTGCTGGAGGGGCCGGATAAAAGCGGCAAATCCACCCAGGCCGCCCTTTTGGCGCGCGCGCTGCGCGCCCGGAAGATTCCTTTCGTGCACACGCGCGAGCCCGGCGGGACGGCGTTCGCCGAAGCCATCCGGAAAATTCTGCTCGATCCGCGCCACCGCGTCATCCCCTTGGCCGAACTCCTGCTCTACGAGGCCGCGCGCGCCCAGCACACCGAGGAAAAAATCCGGCCGGCCCTGAAGGAGGGGCGGCTGGTGATCTGCGAGCGCTACGTCTTGGCGTCCCTGGCCTACCAAGGCTATGGGCGCGGCTTTCCCTTGCCTCTTATCCGGCGCTTGAACGCCCTGGCTTCGGGCGGCCTGCGCCCGGATTTGACCATCGTCCTGGACATGCCGGAATCCGAGTTCGCGCGGCGGCCGCGTCGCGTCCACGATCGGCTGGAACGGGAATCAGCGGTTTTTCGCGCGCGGGTGCGCGAGGGCTATCGGCGCCTGGCCCGCCGCGATCCCAGGGTCGCGCTGGTGTCGCGGGGCGGCGGCGTGGACGAGGTCCACCGGCGCATTCTCTCTCTCATAAAAAGGTTCTTGCCGTGAGCGCGGTCGAAGTCCTGGGACAGGGCCGGGCCCTGAAAATACTGGCCGGATTTTTGTCCGCGGATCGCGTGCCCCAATCGCTGCTTTTCCACGGCCCGCTGGGCGTGGGCAAGGCCTTGGCGGCCGTGAATTTCGCGGCCGCGCTTTTGTGCGAAAAAAAACGCGGCGGCCAAGACGCGCGGGCTTGCGGCGAATGCGCGTCCTGCGCGGCGTTTTTAGGCGGCCGGCACCCTGATTTTATCCGCGTCAACGCCGCCTACCAGGCCTGCCTGCGGCAGGAGGACGAGTCCAAGCAGAAAAGCCTGCGCATCGGCACCATCCGCGCGGCGCGGCGGGCGATGGAGACCAGCCCCATCTTGGGAGGGCGCAAGGTCGCCGTGATCGAGGACGCCGACAGCCTGGAAATCGAGGCGGCCAACGCCCTCTTGAAGATATTGGAAGAGCCCCCGGCGGGGGCGGTCTGGATTTTGACGGCCGCGCGCCGCGAGCGTCTGCCCAAGACCGTCTTGTCCCGCTGCGCCGCCGTCCGCTTCGCGCCCCTGCCCGAAGAGACGGTGAAGGAGATTCTGACTTGCGGCGGAATCGATGAGCCTTTGGCCGCCGCCGCGGCGCGGGACGCGGACGGTTCGGCCGGGCGCGCCTTGGAACTGACGCGCTACGGCTATCCCGGCGCGCTTTTTTCCGGCAAGGCAGCGCCGGCGGACGCCTTCGAGTCCCTGGGCGCCGATTTGCCCTCGGCGCGGACCAAGGCCGAGTTGGCGCTTTTCGCCGTGCGCCAGGAGCTTTGGCGGAGCTGGAAGGAAGGCCGGACTCCGTTTAGGGAGGCCGCGCGCGGGCTTGGCGTCGTGCGCGAGTTGGGAGATGCCCTGCGCGCCAACGTGGACCCCAAGGCCGTCGTCCTGTTGGCCTGCCTGCAGGCGCGCCAGGCGGCCTCATGACGAAGAAATACTATCTCACCACGCCGCTCTACTACGTTAACGCCGCGCCGCACATCGGCCACGCCTACACGACCGTGGCGGCCGACGTTTTGGCGCGCTTCATGCGCCAGCGCGGAAAGTCCGTTCATTTCCTGACCGGGACCGACGAGCACGGCGCCAAAATCGAGAAGGTGGCGCAAGAGGCGGGAGTCTCGCCGCAGGCCTACGCGGACAAGATTTCGGCTGAGTTCCGGGAGCTGTGGGCCCATCTGGACGTTCACTACGACGATTTCATCCGCACCACGGAGGAGCGCCACGTCGCCGCCGTCCGCAAGGCGTTCCAGGCTCTTCTCAAGTCCGGAGATATTTTCAAGGGGCGCTACGAGGGCTTTTACTGCGTGTCGGACGAAACCTACTGGACCAAGACCGAAGCGCCCGAGGACGCGAAGGGGCGGCGCCTGTGCCCCAACCCCGAATGCCGCAGGCCCCTGGAAACGGTCCAGGAAGACAGTTATTTTTTCCGGCTCTCGCGCTATCAGGAAAAGCTCCTGGCGCTCTACCGGGACAATCCCGGCTTTCTTATGCCGACTTCGCGCGCCCCGGAGATACTGCGCTTCGTCGAGGGCGGGCTCCAGGATATCTCCGTGTCCCGGACCAAGGTCAAATGGGGAATTCCGGTCCCGGGCGACGAGGAGCACACGATTTACGTCTGGTTCGACGCCTTGCTCAATTACGCCTCCGCGGTTTGGGACGGGCCGGCGCCCTCGCCCGAGTTCTGGCCCGCGGACGTCCATATCGTAGGCAAGGAAATCTACCGCTTTCACGCCGTCATCTGGCCGGCCATGCTCATGGCCCTGGGCGCCCCGCCGCCGCGTCGCGTCTTCGCGCACGGTTGGTGGACGGTGGAAGGCGAAAAGATGTCCAAGTCCAAGGGGAACTTCGTCGATCCGCGGCACATCACCGCGGAGTTCGGCGTCGACGCCCTCCGCTACTTCCTGCTGCGCGAAATGCCCTTCGGCAACGATGGGGACTTTTCCCGCGAGGCGATGAAGAAACGCTACAACGCCGAACTGGCCAACGATTTAGGCAATCTCGTCAACCGGACGGTGGATATGGTCGACCGCTTTCTGGGCGGGGAACTGCCGACCAAAGAGAGCGCCGTCCCGCTTTCGTTTCTGAAGAACTCTCCTGAAAAAATCGAGGAAGCCTTGGCCGATAATTTGGAGAACCTGGGCTTTAGCGCGGCCTTGGCCTCGATCTGGTCCGTCATCGGGGAGCTAAACGCCTACATCAACGCCGAGTCGCCCTGGAAAATAGCCAAGACCGATCCGGAAAGGACCCGCCGCGTGCTCTTCGGCTTGGTCCAAGCCCTGCGCCGCGTGGCCGGCTGGCTGGGCCCTTTCATGCCCCAAACCGCGGCCAAGATTCAGGCGCAGCTCGGCGTGCGCCAATTTCCCGCGCCGCTTTCCGCCGAGGAGGTTCTGGCCGGAGCGGAGAAGGGAATCGGGAAAATCCAGAAGGCTCCGCCGCTGTTTCCGAGAAAGCCTTAAAGCCCGGTCGGCCCCGCCGGCGGAGTCCGCCAGAAAATCCGGCGCGCGAGCCCCAAGAGCCAGCCGACCGGCCCTAGAAGCACGTAGGCGAAAAAGATGAGGAAAATCGCGTTTTGCGGGTAAACCACAATGACGGCTGCCGCGAAGACCAAGAGCGGCGGAAGCCAGACCGAGCGGGGCCGCAAAAGGCTCGATTTCTTGAAGGCGGGGTAAGGAATGGTTGAGATCATGAGAAAAGCGATGATGAGAACCATGGCCGGGGCCAAGGCGTAGAGGGCGGGAATCTGGTTCATCAAAAAAGTCCAGGTCCGCGCCGGGCGGCCCTGCTCGATGATCTGATAGAGCAGCACGAATGAGGCCAGGAACCCGGCGCCGCCGGGGATGGGCAGTCCGGTGAAATGGGTCTTGCTGCCGATGTGATCGTGCACGCCCGCGTTGAAGCGCGCCAGGCGCAGGCCGCCGCACAGGGCGTAGACGAAGGCCATGGGATATCCCCATACGCCGTAGTCCTTCAGGATAAAGGCGTACATCATGTGCGCGGGCGCGATGCCGAAGGTGAGAAAATCCGAGAGCGAGTCGAACTCGACTCCGAAGGTGGATTCCCCGTGCACGAAGCGGGCCACGCGGCCGTCGAGGGCATCGAAGACCATGCCGAGCAAAATGGCGGTCGCGGCCGGCACGAACTCTTCTCGCTGGATGGAAAGCAGCGCGTAGAACCCGCAGGCCATGTTGCCCAACGTGAAAAGCGAGGGCGCCAGGAGCCGGCCGCGGCGCAGGTTCATTTAAGCCACTCGGCCACGGGCGTCACCCCTGCCGAGACTTTGTCCCCAGGCTTGACCAGGGCGCGCGCCGAATCGGGAAGATGCAGCGCGGCCTGCGAGCCGAAATAGATGATGCCGTAGCGCTCGCCGGCCTTGAGCGCGCTTCCGGGGGCGGGCCAGCATTCGATGCGCCGGGCGACGGCGCCCGCGATTTGCTCGACCACGAGGCGATGCCCGTCATTATCCGCGCGCAGGGTCATGACGCAGCGCTCGTTGGCTTTGGCGCCGTCCTTCATGGCCATGACGAACGAGCCGGGGATGTGCTCGACGGTCTCCACTTGACCGGAGCAAGGCGAGCGCTGCACGTGGACGTTGAAGATGGACAGGAAGATGCGCACGCAGACGGGTTTGCCCGCGCCCTCGCGGGAGACGCTCAAGACCGTGCCGTCGCCGGGAGAATAGATGAGCCCCGCGTCCGGCGGCCAAGGCCTGTGCGGATCGCGGAAAAAATAGAGGGAGAAAGCTGCGAAAAAAAGCCCGAGGAAAAAGATCAGAGCGCCGAGAAAGTCCAGTCCCGGAGCCGGGCGCATAAGAAGTCCGGCTCCGGCCGCCAGGATTCCGGCTCCGACAAATTTGAGTCCCTGCCGCGCGATGGGCAATCGTTTATCCGGAGTTCGGGCTATGGGCAGGGCGGGACTCGAACCCGCATGGCCTTGCGGCCGAGGGATTTTAAGTCCCTTGTGTCTGCCAATTCCACCACCCGCCCGACGGCCCTATTTGGTCGACTTCCCCTGCATCATCATGCCCTGCATGAACGGGCACGTGGCCCGCGCGTGGCAGCCGTGCGAGCGGCCGGCCATGTAGAGGCCAAAGCCAGTTCCCGCCAGCAAAAGCCCAACGATGATTCCCGCCAGGAATTTACAGCCGCCGCATTTGCGCCCGCCGCAGTGTTCCTTCCCTTCTTCCTTGCCGCTTTCAGCCATGAAACGATCCTCCCGGGGCAAGCGCCCCTGCGTTGATTATACATATCCCGGGAGACCGTCCGCGCAAGGCGTGGGCCGAAAGCCTGGACTTGGCGGCCCAATGGGCCCATGCCCGGGCCGCCTGATTCCCCGTACAATAACGGCATGAAGGCCGAGGCATATTCTCGCGGCGGGGGAACTCGCGCAAAAGTATACGCTTTGGCCGCTTCGATGCTCGTATTGGGCGCGCTGGTTTGCCGCCCGGCGCGCGCCCAGGACGAGGCGGTTTCCGCAGACCGGGGGATGGACGCGCCTCAAGGTTTTTCCGCCGGCCTCGACGGCGTCGGCGCCTGGCAGAGCGCTCTGCGAAATGTTCCCCAAATTCTGGGACAAAGCCTCGACGCCTCCCAAATCGGGGCGCTGTCCCGAATTCTGGGCCAAGCGGGCGCGCCCCAAAACATCCTCAACCCCAAAGCGACGCCGTCCCGAAATTGGAAGCGGATTTCCGCCGCGGTCGAGCGTGTTTCCCGCCAAACGCTGAGCCAGGCCCGCGCCGCTGTTGCCGCCGGCAGCCTGCGCGGCAAAGACGGCGAAACTCTCAGCCGGACCCTGGCCGATTTGTCGTCATTGGGCCGCGTGGTTTCCGGTTTGCGTCCGCAGGCCGCGGGCAAGCTGCGAAAATCGCTCAACGCCCTTATTCGCAGGGAAAACGCGGCGGCTCAAGCCGCCGTCTCGCGCCAGGCGAATCCTAATTTTGACGGGAGCGGCGATCTTTCCGAGGTCGCCTTTAGGGCCGACGCCGGAGAAATCGCGCAGCTGCGCGCCGGTCCGCCGGCGGGTTTGCTGGATTTAGAACCCGCCGATATCAGCGCCGAGGGCCCCGCGCGCGGCGCCGGCACGGATTCCGCTGGTTCCAGGGGAACTTTCCGCGGCCCCGTTTCGCTGGTGCCCCAGGATTTGGCCGAGCCGCTGACGCCGGCGGCCTCCGCCGCGCCGGCAAAAAACTACAGCGGCCCCAAGCCGCTGCCGGCTCCGCATCTCCTGCAGTCCAAGATGGAGACCGTCGGGGACGCTTTGGTCCACGCCGTCACCCATTCTTATCCCGGCAAGCCCGGAGCCGATCCCATCCTGGCCGTCGTTGATTTCGTGAACCGTTATGCGAAGGACAAGAGCCTGCCCAATTCCGAGAAGCACTTGATCCTCAAGTATTACGAGATGAACGACGCCAGGCTTTATGCGGCCATCGCGGCGGCGGCCAAGGCCCGCATTAAAATCACCCTGATCACCGATCTCAACGAGTATTTGGTCGGGCAGTTCGGCAAGGGCGTCCATTCCACCTGGGATTTTGAGCACGCTTCCTATAAGAAGTCCCTAGGCGGTGCGTTTCTGCGCAAGTTGCGAACGCTGGGCTTCACTTACAATCTCAACAAGGGGCGGCTCACGGTGCTGAGCGGCGTGCCGCTCTTCGATCCGAAAGTCGACCGCGAAAACCCAATCATGCACGACAAGGTGGCGGTAGCCGCGGGCGCGGACGGCTCGGTCTATCCCCTTTCCGTCGTGGGCACGGCCAATTTAAGCCAGGTGGAAACCGAGAGCAAGGGCCAGTGGCCGACGTATAGCGGCCGCTACAACCGGTTTTTTACGGTGAAGGATCCGGCCGCTATCGGCGTGGACTGGGCGCACGCGCTGGCCGAGGAGCAGGCCTACAACCTGCGTTTGGGCGCCAAAGGCCTGGCCAAGCAGGATCACAGCCCGGTCCGCGTCATTTATAAGGACGGCACCTACCAGGAAATCGCCTTCACTGACGGCATCCAGAACCCCAATGACCGCATCACCGATCTGCTGACCCGCGCGATGGATCCCAAAAACGGCATCGAAATCGACGAAATCGTGTTCAGCCATTTCGTGCTGACCGATACGGGCGAGGTCCAGGCGCTGAGAAAACTCATGGCCGCGCAGGAAGGGGTCAAGGTCTTCGGCGTTTTCGACCAGATGTTCATTCCTTTGGACGGCTACGGCTTGGCCGGCGCCCTGGCTAATTTTTTGGTGCAGCGGCCCATGGGCCGGCCCGTGTATCCGTTCTCCGCGGCCGCGGCCAAGCGCATGACGCTTTTGGGCTACCAGCGGCTTTTGGACGGCTCCAAGGGGCCCGCTCCGAGCGCGGGCGACGACGGCGATCCGGCGGGAATCCACCTATGGCACGATAAGACCACGCTGATCAAGACGACCGAGGTCAACCCGCGGACCGGACAGAAAGTCCCCTACGTGTACGTGTTCACGCGCACCTTAAACGACAGCAACCACTACGAAAATCTGGAAAGCCAGGTCATGATTAAGATGCTGGCCAGCGCGCCGTTGGCGCAGGAAATCGAGAACAGCATCAAGCTGACCGCGCAATCGGAGCCGCAGTACGCCTTGAGCCTGCCCGTGGCCATCGCGCGCGATTTCCTGGCGCGCTTTGCCGGGCGCTCGGCCTACGACGTGGATCCGGCCAAGGCGCAAAGTTTTTTGGGCGCGCTCGCCAAGGCGGATTACGGCGCGGTTGCCTCGCTGATATCCGGCCTCGCCGCTCCAGCCGCGCGCGGCCGCGGAGGCAAGACCTCCAAGGCGCTCATCGCGCGCTTCACCGGCTTCCTGAATTGGTACGCCCAGCAGCGCCGCCGCAACGCTGACCTTGGCTCCATGACCTACGAGAAGGCCATGAACGTGGGCACGGCGCTTCTGGGAAGCAATGCTCAGCACATGGCGGACGCCCTGGAAATCCTTTATTACAACTCCCGCCTCAGTCCGCAAAAGATGGACGTCCTCATGCGTCAAGCCTGGACGCAGGGGCTTAAGATGAAGGGCCGCTTCCCGTCGCAAAACAATCCCGCGCCGAAAATCGCCTCCCTCGCGGGATGAAGGTTCCGGCGCGTCTCGCCGCGGCCTTGCTGCTCGCCGTTCTCGTCTGCTCGCGGGCAAGCGCCGCTTTCTGGCCTCCCGAGACGGCCGGGTTGGTCCAAAGCGCGCGCCATCGCCTCGAGATTTCCAGCGCGCGCCGGCCCATCGGCAATTTCGGTGAAATCGAGCCCGGCGTTTTCCGCGGCGCGCAGCCTTCCGGCGCGGCCGCCTACCTGTTTTTGAAGGAGGCCGGAGTCTCCGTGGTGGTGGACTTGCGCTACTTGCATAAGGACGACCAAACCCTTTGCCGCCGCTACGGCTTGTCCTGCGCGCGGTTTCCGATAATGCTTTTCCCTGGACAAGACGAGTTCTTCAATTGGACGGAGCTTAAAAGGGCCTTTTTCTTTGTTCTCGCCGAGCGCCGCGCCGGCCGCGTCGTTTTCATCCACTGCCGCGACGGCGCGGACCGCACCGGCGTTCTGGCCGCGGCCCTGGTCATTCGGGCGAGCCATCTTTCGCCCGCGGAACTGTGGAGCCATATCTGGCTTACGATGAGGGGATACGGATTTCACGACGTCTACCGCTCGCTTAAGCGACGGGTCCAAAACTGGGTTTTTCACCCTTCCCGCTACCCCTGGATTTGCACTGGCCGGCCCTGATTTGATATCCTTAACCATCATGTACGCCATCATTGAAACCGGCGGACGCCAGTACTGGGTCGTTCCCGGAGAAACCATTGAAGTCGAGCGGCTGCCGCAGGAAAAGGGCAAGGAAATTTCCCTGCAGGCTCTTTGGGCGGTCGGCGACGCGGCCGAGGGCAAGGAAGCGGCTTCCTCGCGGCAGGCGTCGGTCGTCGCCGAAGTGGCGGAGCACGTCCGCGGACCCAAGATCATCGTCTTCAAGCGCCGGGCCAAGAAGGCTTACCGGCGCACGCACGGCCACCGCCAAGAATTGACGCGCCTGCGCATCAAATCGATTTCCATCAACTAGCCATGGCGCACACCAAAGCTCAGGGTTCTTCGTCCAACGGCCGCGACAGCAACGCGCAGCGCCTAGGCGTCAAGCGCTACGGCGGCGAGGCCGTTTTGGCCGGAGCCGTCATCGTGCGCCAGCGCGGCACCCGGTTTCTTCCCGGCGAAAACGTCGGCCGGGGCAAGGACGACACGCTCTTCGCCAAGGTTTCGGGCACCGTCGCCTTCGAGTGGGCGCGCAAAGACAAGAAGCGCGTCAGCGTCTACCCGAAGTCCTCTTAGCCGCCCGGCCCCGGCTTCGGATGGGACAAGAACCGTCCGCTTTTCCGCTCTCGCCCGGAATTCTCCTTAAGACAAGAATATGAGCTTCGTCGATAAAGTCCGCGTTTTTGCCTCCGCCGGCCAGGGTGGCGACGGCTGCCTATCCTTTCTGCGCGAGAAATACCGGCCTTACGGCGGTCCCAACGGCGGCGACGGCGGCCGCGGCGCGGACGTCGTCTTTGAAGCCTCTTCCGACGTGAGCACGCTTCTGGAACTGGCGCGCCGTCCGCACTTGGAGGCCAAGCCCGGCGGGCGAGGACTCGGCAGCGGCAAGAGCGGGGAGACGGCGCCGGACTTGATTGTGCCCGTGCCCGCGGGGACGCTGATTAA
>DATLSD010000081.1:0-30780 GCA_035534315.1 Elusimicrobiota bacterium | reverse complement strand
CCTGCGCGATTTGCCCGAGACCTTCCCTTACATGCACGACGGCTCGGTCGAGACCCTGGCCGAGGTGATCAAGTTCTACAACCGGGGCGGCGAGAAGAACAAGTGGCTCGACCCGCAGATGCACCCGCTGAACTTGGATTCGGCGGAGCAGGCGGAGCTCGTCGCCTTCCTGGACGCCTTGAACGGCGGCGAGGACCGGATGTCCGCGCCAAAAAACCTGCCGCGGTAAGAACGCCCCGGCGGCTTTAGCGCGCGCCGCTGCGGCAATCAGCGCTTGAGCAGATTGCGCGCCGCGCGGGACGCGTCGGCGTAGAGCGTCGCGCCGTAAATGCTTGAGTACATCAAGACGCGCTGCGCCCGGGCGCTAAGCGAGAGCTTCGCGGACGGCGGCGGCGCGGGCGCGGGCTTGGCCTCCGGCGCGAGCGCTCGCTCCATTTGGGCCGAGGGCGCGATGACCCGGTAGGAGTTGCGGTAGTAGCGCCGCAGGTAGGCCGCGCTGGGGTCGTCCGCGATGCGGGCCGCGTCCTTGAAGGCCACGGGATGCCGGGCGTCGTCCCAGCGCCGCTCCAGGCGCGCGGCGAAATCCTTAACCCGGGCGCTGCCGCCGTTGGCGCTGACCGCGGCCAAATCCAAATCGCTTTCCTCCGAGGCCGCGCCGTTGGCGAAGCTGCCGAAGATCACCACGCCCACGATGCGGTCCTTGGCCCGGGGGTTTTCCTCCGCCAAAGTCTCCATGACCGCTCGGCGCAGCCGCGCGCGCACCGCGTCTTGGGCGTCCGGGGACAGGGCGTGGCCGGCGGGACCGGGCCTGAGATTCTGGAAATAAGAGGCCAGCTCCGCCGCGGGCTTGAACGACGCCTCAAAGAGCGCGTTGCGCGCGACCTTTCGGAAATGCGAGTGGCTGTGCCGCGGGTCGTCCGAAGCCGCGGCGGCGTCCAAAAAGCCGCGCAGGGCGCTTAGGACCTCGGCGCTTTTCCCGCCGCGCAGGTGGCGCGCGGCCACGCCCAGGGCCTCGGCCATCACCCGGCCTTTCTCCGCCGTGGCGGAAGTATATCCCATGTCGGGGCGCTCGCCGGTCGAGGCGAAGGTTCGCAAGTTGGTGAAAAAGGCGCGCGGGCGCTTGACCGCGGGCGCGCTTCCGGCCGACGCCAAGGCCGCTATTTTTTGGCGGTAGTCGAGCCAGAGGCCTTGGGTGTGAATCATGTTGTACCAGCGGTAGGCCTTCAAGGCCGAGCGATGGAAGCGGTAGGCGGCCGAGATTCGGCCGCGATTCTTGGCCGCGAAGGGCGCAATCGCGGCGGGCGACGGGGCCGCGGCCGCCGGCAAAACAGAATTTTTCGCGGTCTCGGGCGGCCGCGCCGCGTCCGCGGAGGGCGCAAGAGCGGCGGGAATTGCCGCGGCGGCCGGGGCGCATTGGCCGGGCGCGGCTTTAATCGTTGGCTCGGCGGATGGCGGCAGCTCTCCCAGCCGGAGCGTCAGGTTTTGGGAGAGGTCGGCGAGTTCGTCAACCTGGATGAGTCCGGCCGGTCCGTTTGGCGCCAAGTCGCCCGCGCCGACGGGAAGGATGAGCGCGTCCGCGCCCCCGGCGGCGGCCTCATCCGCGCCGGCGAAGACCGGCCGAACGGAGAGCGCCTGCGCGAAGAGCGCGGCGGCTAAAAATGCAAAGAACGTCCGCGTGCGGCGGGCGCGCAGGTTTTTCATCGGCGTTCCTGGGATTGTAGCGCGTCCCGGAAAGACAATCAGGGGCCCATGGTCCCGGTGGGGCCGCGCTTTTAGGCCTAGGCCCAAGCGCCCCAACCGGCCCCCGCGGACGGCGCGCCGCCTTTGCTATAATTTACCTCCGGCGACGAAAGCCGAATTTTCCGCACAGGGGACATTAAACGATGCCGACCGCCACCATGGACTACAAAGTCAAGGACATTTCGCTGGCCGACTGGGGCCGCAAGGAAATCGAAATCGCCGAGAGCGAGATGCCGGGCCTGATGGCCCTGCGCGAGGAGTACGCGGGCAAGAACCCCTTGAAGGGCGCGCGCATCGCGGGCTGCCTGCACATGACCATAGAGACCGCGGTCTTGATCGAGACCTTGGTCAAGCTCGGCGCCGACGTGCGCTGGAGCTCCTGCAATATTTTCTCGACCCAGGACCAGGCCGCCGCGGCCGTGGCCAAGGCCGGCGTTCCGGTCTTCGCCTGGAAGGGCGAGACCAACGAGGAGTACGACTGGTGCGTGGAGCAGACCCTGCGCTGGCCCGACGGCAGCGGCCCCACGATTCTCCTGGACGACGGCGGCGATTTGACCAACATGGTCCACGACAAGTATCCCGAGCTTTTAAAGGACGTCGTGGGGCTCTCCGAGGAGACCACCACCGGCGTGCACCGGCTCTACGAGCGCCAGACCAAGGGCACCCTGAAGTGCCCGGCCATCAACGTGAACGACTCGGTCACCAAGTCCAAGTTCGACAACCTCTACGGCTGCCGGGAGTCCCTGATGGACGGCATCAAGCGCGCCACGGGCGTGATGGTCGCGGGCAAGACCGCGGTCGTCTGCGGCTACGGCGACGTGGGCAAGGGCTGCGCGCAGGCCATGCGCGGCTTGGGCGCGCGGGTTCTCGTGACCGAAATCGACCCCATCATCGCGTTGCAGGCCTGCATGGAGGGCTATGAGGTCGTCACCATGGACGAGGCCGCCTCCCAGGGCGACATCTTCGTCACCGCCACGGGCTGCCGCGACGTCGTCACCCGCAAGCACATGGACGCCATGAAGTCCCAGGCCATCGTGTGCAACATCGGGCACTTCGACTTGGAAATCGACATCGCGTCCTTGACCGGCGATCGCAAGTTGAAGAAGGTCAACGTCAAGCCCCAGGTGGACCAGTGGGTCTGGCCCAACGGCAAGGTGTTGACCGTCTTGGCCGAAGGCCGCCTGGTCAATCTCGGCTGCGGCGAGGGCCACCCGTCCTTCGTCATGTCCTCGTCGTTCACCAACCAAGTCATGGCGCAAATCGAGCTTTGGAACGCGAAGGGAACCAAGAAGTACCAGAACAAGGTCTACACGCTGCCCAAGGCCCTGGACGAGAAGGTCGCGCGCCTGCACTTAGGCAAGCTGGGCGCCAAACTCACCAAGCTGACCAAGACCCAGGCCGAGTACCTGGGCTTGAGCGTGGACGGCCCCTACAAGCCGGAAAACTACCGCTACTAAGCGCCCGCCGTGAAAATCGGACGAGCCGGGCTCGCCGCCGCCGTCGCGGCGTGCGGGCTCGCCGCCCTTGCGCGGTTGGGGCGCGCCGCGGGCGGAGCCTGCGTGCAAGGCCCGTCGCTGAGCGTGGCGGCCTCCACTTCTTCCTGCGCGCAAGGCCCGGTTTTCGCGCTTTGGGCGCCGGAATCTCCCGCGCTTGAGCCCAAAAGCGCCGCGGCCGCGCTGGGGCATGCGCGCGCCATCGCCGCGCAGTTGGGATGGGGCGAGCGCCTGCAGGATTCTTTCGCGGCCGCCGGCGCTTCCGCGCGGAGCCTCCCGGGTCCGCGGCTCCAAGCTCAAGCGCCTGCCGCGGCGGCGCCGCCAACGCCGTCCGCGCCCGTCCGCGCGCCGAATTCCGACCGGGCCGCCTTGCCGCCGCTCTCTCCCGAGCCCGCCTTGGCTCCGTGCAAGTATTGGATATTCGACTGCCACGACGTCTCGGACGTGAAATACGAGGAGATTTCCGGGTCTGCGTACTACTCTTACAGCAAAGGCACTACGGATATCTCGCCCGCGGACGTCGTCCAGGGCGACTTGGGCGACTGCTATTTCATGGCGTCCTTGGCCGCCGTCGCCGCCGCGCATCCGGACCTCATCCGCCGCATGGTCCGCGAGAATGCGGACGGCACGTTTTCCGTGACCTTCTACCGCCTCCGGCCGCCGTGGGAATTTTGGAGGCCCGAGTACGAGCCGGTGGTCGTTCGGGTCGACGATCGGTTTCCGGTGGACACGAGCGACCCCGACGCTCCCGAGCCCGTCTATGCCGCGCGCGGCCAGGGTGGAATCTGGGCCATGGCGGCGGAAAAAGCCTACGCCGTTTACAAAGGCTCCTACGCCGCCATCAACGGCATCTTGGACGACGGCTTCGCGTCCTCCGTCTTGGAGGCGATCACCGGCAAAGACAGCGCGGTGTATCCCGCCGCGCTCCTGCCGGAATGGGCGCTGAGGCGGTGGCTCAAGGCCGGCGCCGTGGTGGTCGTGAGCACCAAAATCGACTTGTCGCCGTGGCTCGGGTCTTGGGCCAAGGCGCTGCCCGGCCCTCTTTACAAAAACGGCACGCTGGTGCCGACGCACGACTATTGGGTCGAATCCGTGGACAAGAAGAAGGGCACCGTGACCTTGGGAAATCCCTGGGGGTGGGGCGATTCCGCGACCATCACCATGGAAGAATTCCGAAGTGAACTCAGCTTGGTTTATGTCAATCCGGTCCGCTAAACCGGCTTGGGCGCGGCGCGCCCGGGCTCTGTGCTGGCTTGGGCTCGCGGCGCTGCTCTCCGGCTGCGCGCGCGTCGAGCGGGCGGCGCTTCCGGCGGGCTTCTCCAAGGCCGCCGTCGTGGACGTCGCCCTCGGCGGCCAGGCGCAGGCGGGCTCTTTGCGCATCGGGTTGGGCTACGTGCGGCGGGCTTCCGCCAAAAACGTGTCCGGCGCCGCGCGGGTCTTGGAGGCAGGGCTTTGGATCTACGTGCGCGGCGAGCCGTCGGAGAACCGCAGGGCCGCGCTTCGGGCCGGCGAGAGCGTGCAAGCCGGGCCGGATGAGATTTTCATCGAGCGAGTCAAATCCGGCCCCGACGCCTCGGTCCGCTTGGCGTGCCGGGCCGGCAAGGCCGGTTAGGCGGCTTTGGTTTCGGCCAAGTCCTTGAGCAGCGCCGCCGCCAGCGCGGTCCAGCCGGTTTGGTGCGACGCGCCCAGTCCCTTGCCGGTGTCGCCGTGGAAATACTCGTGGAAGAGCACGTGGTCCTTCCAGCCCGGGTCCGCGGCCAGGGGCGAGTCCTTGCCGTAGAAGGGCCGCGCGCCCGTCTCGTCGGGCACGAAGAGTTTGGTCAGCCGCCGCGAGAGCTCCTCGGCCGCCTGGCCCAAGGTGACCTTGCGGCCCGAGCCCGTGGGAAACTCCACGGTGAAGGAGTCGCCGTAGAAGTAGTGGTAGCGCCGCAGCGAGGAAACCAAGAGGTAGTTCAGGGGAAACCACACCGGCCCGCGCCAATTGGAGTTGCCGCCGAAGAGCCGCGAGTCGCTCTCGCCGGGCGCGTAGCGCACCGTGCGCGTTTGGCCGGAGAAGTCGCCGGAGAAGGGCCGGTCCTGGTAAACTTTCGAGAGCGAGCGCACGCCGTAGGGGGACAAGAACTCGCGCTCGTCGAAGACGCGCGCCAAGACGCGCGCGAGGCGCTCCCGCGAGGGCACGGCCAGAAGGCGCAGGTTCCGCGGCGTCTCGCAGCCGTGCAGGAAGGAAATCTGGCCGCAAAGGTCCTGCCGATGCTCCAGGAACCAGTTCAGGCGCTTGGCGAATCCCGGGCGGCCCTCGATTTCCTCGGGCTCGAGCACGTGCGCGGCGAAAAGCGGAATCAAGCCCACGATGGAGCGCAGCTTGACCGGCATCTCCCGGCCTTGCGCGTGGATGTGGCTGTAGTAAAAGCCGTCGGTCTCGTCCCAGAGCCCGTGGCCGGAGAGAGTGTTCATGGCGTCGGCGATCGCGATGAAGTGCTCGAAGAACTTGGAAGCCATGTCCCCGTAGGCGGGGTTGTCCTTGGCCAGCTCCAGGGCCATGGCGAGCATGGTCGCGCAGTAAAAGGCCATCCACGCCGTGCCGTCGGCCTCCTCGAAATAGCCGCCGCCGGGCAGGGGCTGCGAGCGGTCGAACGGGCTGATGTTGTCCAGGCCCAAAAATCCGCCGGAGAAGATGTTGCGGCCGCGCACGTCCTTGCGGTTGACCCACCAGGTGAAGTTGAGCAGCAGCTTCTGGAAGACGCGGGACAAGAACAGCCGGTCGCCGCGGCCGTTTTGGGACGTGGCGCGGTAGACCCGCCAGCAGGCCCAGGCGTGCACGGGCGGGTTGGCGTCCGAGAAGGCGAACTCGTAGGCGGGCATCTGGCCGTTGGGGTGCATGTACCACTCGCGCATGAGCCGGATGAGCTGGCTCTTGGCCAGATCGGGGTCCACCTCGGCCAGGGCCACGCAGTGAAAGGCCAGGTCCCACGACGCGAACCAAGGGTATTCCCATTTGTCCGGCATGGACAAGACGTCGCGCGCGAAGACGTGCGTCCAGTCCGCGTTGCGGCCTTTTTGCCGCGCGGCCGGCGGCGCCGGCTGGGCCGGATCGCCTTCGAGCCAATTCTTGATGACGTAGAAATAGAACTGTTTGGACCAGCACAGGCCCGCGTAGGCCCGGCGCGCCACGGTTTTTTCCTCGTCCGAAAGCTCTTTTGGGACGCGCCGGGCGTAGAAGGCGTCGGCCTCGGCTTGGCGCTCGGCGAAAATTTTGTCGAATTCATCCGAGAAGGGCGCGGCCGGGGCCGAGGTCTCGGCGCACAGGCGCAGGCGCAGCACCTGGGTCTGCCCCGGCGCGAGGCTCAGGCGGTAGAGGCCCGCGAACTTGGTGCCCGGCCCTTCGGGGCTCGCCGCGTCCTTGGCGCCCGCGATGACGGCGTCGTGGAAGGCGTCCTTGACCCGGGCCGATCCGTTTTGCGTCCCGAAGAGGCGCTTGAAATTGGTGTCGTTATCGGTAAAGAGCGCCTTGGGCAGGCGGCCGTCCGGATCGTGGCTTAGGAAAAGCCGCCAGCGGCCCAGGGTCTCGTGCTCGGCCAGGGCCTGCAGGGACGGCGCCGCGGCCAGGGAGATGCGCGGCTTTTGCGGGATGTCCTCGTCCTGTAAATCGCCCCAGGACCAGGTGTTGCGAAACCACAGCGTGGGCAGGACCCAGAGCGGCGCGGCCTCGGGCCCGCGGTTGGCCAGCGTCAGGCGGATAAGGACATCGTCCGGCGCGGCCTTGGCGTACTCGACCGTGGCGTCGAAGTAGCGGCCCTCGGCGAAGACGCCGGTGTCTTCGAGCTCGAATTCGGGCTGGTCCAAGCCCCGCGCGCGGTTTTCCGCGGCGAGCCGGGCGTAGGGAAACTCGGCCTGCGGGTAGCGGTAGAGCGCCCTCATGTAGGAATGGGTCGGCGTGCCGTCCAGATGGAAGTAGCACTCCTTGACGTCCTCGCCGTGGTTGCCCTCGGCGTTGGCGAGGCCGAAGAGCCGCTCCTTCAAGATGGGGTCCTTGCCGTTCCATAAAGCGGGAGCGAAACACAGCCGGCATTCGCGGTCGGTCCAGCCCAGAAGCCCGTCCTCGCCCCAGCGGTAGGCACGGCTGCGCGCGTGGTCGTGGGGAAAATAATCCCAGCACGCCCCGCCCGCGGAATAGTCCTCGCGCACCGTGCCCCACTGCCGCTCGGAAAGATAGGGGCCCCACAGGCTCCAGTCGCCCCGGCCGGAGGCCAGGTCCTTGAGGCGCTTGGATTCCGGATCCGTCGCGCGAGATGCGCGCGGAGATTTGCGGCGGGAATGTTCTTCGCTCGTCACGATTTGGGGCCGGAGGACTTGAGCAGCTTTCGGACGGCGCGGGCCAGCTCTTTTGCGGTAAAGCCGTTGCCGGCCTGGAAGAAGGCCACGCGGCCGTCGGGGCCGACCAAGACCGTGGAGAGGCTGTGGTTGTTGATGTCGCCGTTGGGGCCGCTCCAGTAGTTGACGTCGAAGAAGGAGACGAATTTCTCCAGGTTCAGCGGCTTGCCGGTCAAAAGCCGCCAGCCCGGCACGCCCGCGCCGAAGTGCCTGCCGTAGCGCTTGAGCGCGGCGGGCGTGTCGCGCTTGGAGTCAAACGACACGGAGAACAAGTCCACGCGGCGGCCGACCAAGGGGCCCAGGTCGCGCTTTAAGAGCGCGAACTCGTGCATCGAGCGCGGGCAGTAGGACGCGAACGGGCAGGAGGTGTAGATGAACGTGAAGGCCGCGACCTTGCCGCGCTCCTCGGACATCCGCCAGGGGCGCCCGTCCTCGTCGATGAGCGCAATATCCGGCGCCGCGTCGCCGATTTTTGGGAGATGGATGAAGGCCGCGTTGTCGGGCCGCGGCGTGATCAGCGGCGAAAGCTTGGCGGCGGCGCCCTTGATTTTGGAGAGGCTCCGGATGTAGTCTTCCCGGGGCGTGACGACCAATTTAAAGGAAATCCGCTCGCCTGGCTTGAGGCCCTTTAAAAGCGAGGCGTCCTTGACCGAATAACCCATGGTCATCGCGTCCATGAAGCCCGGGATGGCGTCCGCGTCGATGACGATCTGCAGGCGGCTCGGGCGCACCTGCTCGACGGTGCCGGCGGTGGAATAAACCGTTGTCGACGGGGCCGGCTTCTTGCCGCAGGCCGCCGCGAGAGCGGCCGCGGCCAAAGCGGCCGCGACGGCCGTGGTTGTCCGTATTTTCATGCGCTGCCTCCTAACCCAAAAATTTGGCCGCGGCGCGGTCGATAAGCCAAAGGAGCCGCCCGCCGTCGGGGCTGACCCGCGCGGCCGGCAGGCGCCGATCGCCTTCCTTTATAATGCGGCGCAGGATGTCCGCCTTTTCCTCGCCCGCGGCCAAAAAGACCGCTTCTGCCGCGCGGTTTAAGACCGGATAAGTCAGCGTGAGACGCCAGGCGTTCTGCGACGGGGCCCAGTTGGCGCAGGCCAGGCGCTCGGCCTCGTCCAAAGCGCGGCTGCCGGGAAACAGGGACGCCGTGTGACCGTCCGGCCCCACGCCCAGCCAAATTTGATCGAAGCGCGGCAGGCCCTCGTCTTCGAGGCCGAACTCCCGGCTCAAAACGCCCTCGTAGCGCCGCGCGGCTTCCTCCAAGTCGGGCAGCTCGGCCTCGAAGCGATGCACGTTGGCTTCCGGGACCGGCACGTGGGACAAGAGGGCCTCCCGCGCCATGCGGAAGTTGCTGCGCGCGTCGTCCGGAGGCACCGCGCGCTCGTCGCCCCAGAAAAACCGGCACTTGTCCCAGTCGATTTCGAGCGAAAGAGGCTCCTGGGCCAAAAGATCGTAGAAACCCTTGGGCGTGCTGCCGCCGGATAAAGCCACGGCGAACCGGCCGTTCCGGCGCGCGGCGTCCTTGGCCGCGTCGGCGAAGCGCCGGGCGGCGCGCCGAAACAGGTCTTCGGGGTTCTCCGCGATTTCGATGTCGGGCGCCATGCGGCCTATTCCGCGGGGCTCTCGCCGCACTCTCTCCAGGCGCGGCCGTCCCGGGCCAAGAGCTCGTCCGCCTCGCGCGGGCCCCAGGTTCCCGCGTTGTAGTTGGGAAAGCGCGGCTTCTCCCCGGCCCAGCGCTCTAAAATGGGGTCGACCGCGCTCCAGCCGGCCTCCACCATGTCCGCGCGCTTAAAGAGCGTGGCGTCGCCGATGAGCACGTCGTGGAGGAGCCGCTCGTAGCCGGTGACCAGCTTCTTGCCGAAATAGTCCTCGTAGCGGAAGTTCATGTTCACCTCGCCGATTTCCATGGCGGGGCCGGGAACCTTCGCGCCGAAGCTCAAGGACGCGCCCTCGCTGGGCTGGATGCGGATGACCAAGCGATTGGGCGAGAGAAAATCCACGCCCGCTTTTTGGAACAGGAGCATGGGCGGCGCCTTGAACTCGACGCAGATTTCCGCGGCCCGCCGGGCCAGGCGCTTGCCGGTGCGCAGATAGAAGGGCACGCCCGACCAGCGCCAGCTGTCGATGAAGACCTTGAGCGCGACGAAAGTCTCTGTGGCTGAATCCGGGGCGACCATGGGCTCGCGGCGGTAGCCCGGCACCGCGGCGCCGTTCAAGGCTCCCGGGCCGTACTGGCCGCGCACGCAGCGTTTGTCCGCGCCTTCCTCGGCGAAGCTGCGAATGGCGCTCAAAACCTTGACCTGCTCGCCGCGCACGGCGTCGGCGGAAAAAGACACCGGCGGCTCCATGGCGGTCAGGGTCAAGAGTTGGAAAAGATGATTGACGATCATGTCGCGGAGAGCCCCGGCCTGCTCGTAGTAGCCGCCGCGGTGCTCCACGCCCAGCTCCTCGGCGACGGTAATCTGCACGTGGTCCACGTAGCGCTGGTTCCACAGGGGCTCGAAGATGCCGTTGGCGAAGCGCAGCGCCATCAAGTTCTGCACGGTCTCCTTGCCCAGATAATGATCGATGCGGTAGATCTGGGACTCCTGGAAAATCTTCAAGAGCTCGGCGTTCAAGGCCTTGGCCGAGGCGAGATCCCGGCCGAAAGGTTTTTCCACGACGACGCGGCGGAAACCCTGGGACTCCTCCACCAGGCCGGCCTGGCTCAAGTTTTCGGCGATGGGGCCGATCAAGGACGGCGGCACCGCGAAGTAGAACACGGCGTTCTTGAAGCCCTTGGCTTTGAGCGTCTGCGCGAGCTCCTGGCCGACCGCGGGGTCCTTGAAGTCGCCCTGGGCGTACTCGATGCGGGAGGCGAGATTCTTCCAGATCGCGGGGTCGGGCTTGGCGCCCAAAAATCCCTCGATGTCCTCGCCCAGGCCCGCGCGGTAGGATTCGGTCGTCAGTTTGTCCACGGCCAGGCCGAGAATGGCGAAGGGATCGGGCAGCCAGCCCTCCGCGGCCAGGTTGTAGAGCGCGGGAACGAGCTTGCGCTTGGTCAAATCGCCCGAGGCGCCGAAGATGACGAAGGCGCAGGGCTCGGGGTGAAGTCCGTTTTTTCCGTTCATGGCAATCTCCTAAAGGCCGTCGGCCCGGTTGGAGGATTTCTCCGCGTGGCCGCCGAATTTCTCGCGCATGGCGGAGAGAACTTTTTCCCCGAATGTGTGCTCCTCGCGCGAGCGAAAGCGCGCGTAAAGCGCGGCCGAGAGCACGGGCGCGGGCGCGGCCTGGGCCAGCGCGGCCTCCACGGTCCAGCGGCCCTCGCCCGAGTCCTGCACGTAGCCGGTGTACTCGGAGAGATCTTTGTCCTCGGCCATGGCCATGGCGGTCAAGTCCAGCAGCCAGGAGCCCACCACGCTGCCGCGCCGCCAAAGCTCGGCCACTTCGGCCACCGGGATTTGGTAGCGCATCTCGGGCGGAAGTTTTGAGTCCTGCGCGGTTTTCAGGATATCGAAGCCCTCGGCGTAGGCCTGCATCAAGCCGTACTCCACTCCGTTGTGCACCATCTTGACGAAGTGCCCGGCGCCCGAGGGGCCGCAATGAAGGTAGCCCTCCTGAGCGGTGCCGCCGAGCTTATCCGCGCCCGGGGTCTTGGGCGCCGCGGCTTGGCCCGGGGCCAGGGCCTTGAAAATCGGATCGAGGCGCAGGACGGCCTCTTTCTCGCCGCCGATCATGAGGCAGTAGCCGCGCTCGGCGCCCCACACGCCGCCGCTGGTGCCGGCGTCCAAATAGAAAATCCCCTTGGCCTTGAGGCTTTGCCCGCGCCGCACGCTGTCCTTATAGTAGGAGTTGCCCCCGTCAATGACCGCGTCGCCGGGCTCGAGCAGTTGGCCCAGCTCCACGGCCGTGCCTTCCGTGGGCGCGCCCGAGGGGACCATCATCCACACGGCGCGCGGCTTCTTTAATTTCCCGGCCAAATCCTTGAGGGACGAAGCTGAGGCGGCGCCGTCCTTGGCCAAAGCCTGGACGTTCTTGGCGTCGCGGTCGAAGCCCACGACCTCGTGCCCCGCGCGCATGAGCCGGCGCGCCATGTTGGCGCCCATCCGTCCCAGCCCGACGATTCCGATTTGCATGCGATATTCTCCTTGATTAATTGCGGCGTTCGTTGAGAGACAAAACCGACAAATCCAGGCGCAGGGCTTCTCCCACGGACCAGGCTTGGAACGGGCAGCCCCGCGGAGTAAAAGGCGCCGCCGCGTCCGCGATTTCGGAGACGTGCCCCAGCCCCGCGTCCTCCAAGTGCCGCAGCAGCGGCGCCAGAAATTTTTGCCGCGCGCGCAGCTTGGCCTCCTTGCTGTTGTTTCGCGCGCGCACCCAGGCTTCGGCGAAGGCGCCCAAAAGCCAGGGCCACGCCGTGCCGTTATGGTAGGCGCGGTCGCGCTCGGCCTGGCCGCCTTCGTAATGCGGGCAATACCCCGGCTCGTCTGGCGCCAGCGTGCGCAGGCCCAGGGGCGTCCAAAGTTGTTGCTCGACGGCGTCCACGACGGCCCGGGCCCGCTCGCCATCTAAAATCGGCCAAGGCAGGCCGCCCACCGCGAAAATCTGGTTGGGGCGCACGCGCGCGTCCACGCGCCCGGCCTCGCTGCCGGCGTCGGCCACGTCGTAAAGGCAGTTTTTGTCCGGGTTCCAGAAGCGCGCGGCAAACGAGTTTTGGGCCTTCTCGCGCAGGGCGTTCCAGGCCGGATCTTTCTGGCTCGCGACGCGCAGGGCGTTGAGCCAAAGCGCCTGGACCTCGACCGGCTTGCCCGCGCGCCCGGTGACGGGGGCGCCGTCGACGCGTGCGTCCATCCAGGTGAGAGACGTTTCCGGCGTGCCGCAGCGCAAAAGGCCGTCCTCGTCCGCCTTGATGCCCGCAAGCGAGCCCTCGGCGTAGCCTGAGACCACGTCCTGGGCGGCCTGCTCCAGCCGCCCGCGCTCCTCGGCGGTCAATAAAAATCCGTCCTTGTCCGCGGCCTGGAGAAATTCGTAAATCGCCACGCACAGCCACAAGGACGCGTCCACCGAGGAATACTCGGGGGCGCCGCCGTCGTCCGGGAAGCGGTTGGGCGCCAAGCCGCGGAAAAGCGTCCGGCACCACTCCAGGAGAACGGACTTGGCCTCGTCCAAGCGCCGCGTGGCCAGGCAGAGCCCGCGCAAAGAGATGAAGGTGTCCCGGCCCCAATCCGTGAACCACGGGTATCCCGCGATGACGCTTAAGCCTTCGCCGCGCCGCACCACGTAGGCCTCGGCCGCCTGCTTAAGAGGCGAGCCCTTTTGCCGGCGCAGGCTTTCGGCGTCCCGCAGCTCCTTGCCCCAGCGCGCCGCGTCGGCGCCTTCGGGAACGGCGCAGCGGCCGTCAAGTTCCGGGGCCAAAATCCAGAACGCCGGCCCGGCGGACAAGTCCCAGCGGAAAACGCCCGGCGAGGCCAAATCCTCGACGCAGTCCAAGCCGCGGCTTTTCTCCTCCTCGTAGAGAAACTGCCGGTACCACAGGGGCGCGTGGGAGTAGGCGGCGTTGGAGAGCGCCGCGATGCCGCAGACGCCTTCATAGGGCCGCCAGCGGAGCTCCTGGCCCAGGACTTGCGGGTCAAAGCGGAAGGCCGGGTTTTCCCGGTGCAGTTCGTGGTAGCCGCGGCCGGACAAAAACGGGCGAAGGCTCAGCGAGACGCCCTCCTTGGGCTTGAGCAGGCGCCAGGACACGACCGTCACGCCAGCGTCCCTGGCGATGAATATTTCCTGGCCTACTTCCGTGCCGTCTTCCAGCAGGTAAGTCCACCGCGGCCAGGGCTTGTGCCCGAAGCGCTTTAAGCGCTTGAAGCCGTCGGGCTGGACGACGTCGGGAGGATAGACCTGGCTGGAGACGGCGTGAAGCCCTTCGGAGGTGCGAAGCCAGGCGTCGAAGCCGTTGACCAGGACGAAGCGCCCGGCCGGGGGTTTGGTCGCGGCGACGAGCAGGCCGTGGTAGCGCCGGGTGCGCAGGCCCGAGGCCGTGCCGCAGGCAAAGCCTCCCCGCCCGTCGGTCTCAAGCCACTCCTGCCGTCGGAGCTTTTCGTCTTGGCACGCCCCAGCGTCGTCCATGCGCTCCTAAGCTCATTGTGCAAAAGCCCGAGCCTGGGGCGCAATGGGCCGCCCGGATGAGGCGCTTTAGGCGTAGACGGGCGAAGGGATGGGAAAAGCGCCCGGAACCCGCCTCGGAAGGAAAGTTTCCGCGATGCCCGGCTCGTCGGCCTTTTTCTTCGCCGGCCCGATGTGGATGCCGTGGGCCGCCGCCGCCGCCTGGACGGCCTTGATCGCGATCTCCCGGGTCTTGCCGGTCAGCGCCGTGGCCGCGAGATAAACCACGTTCATGGCCGTGGGGATGTCCTGGGCCGTGGCGTAGCCGTAGAGGTGCGGGAAGAGCAGGTTCTCGGCCAGGGCGACGCCGTCGGTCGCGCCCAAGGCCTTCGCGAGAAGGACCCGGAGCTTCCAGGTAAAGCCCATCCAGGCGAGGCCCTGCTCATGGACCTCGTCGCTGGGGCTGAATTGGTAGTCGTTTTCCGCGGTCCGCAGGAAGGGCTGCTTGGGGTCGTCGAAAAAGTGCTGGCCGATGAGCGGCGTGTTCTCCATGTAGGTCGCGAACATGTCGCCGATGCCTTCGCTCAGTCCTCCGTCCACGTAAGGCATGATGTTGTGCGCGGCGGGTGAGCCCGCCGCCATGACCGAACCCAGGACCGAGGCGGCCTGCCCGGGCGCGTAGCCGGCGACCAGGTAGTGGGAGAGGTGTCCGGACTCGTGGAAGACCACGCCCGGCAAGGTGCCCGTATTGATGCAGCCGTCTCCCCCTTGGAAGAAATTGCGGGAGAGATCCGACGGATCCATGTAGGCGTTGCAGTTGTCGTCGAGGTTGACGTTGATGACGAACTTGGAGTTCCAGATGCCGTCCTTCACGCCGATGCCGTGGGCCTTGTTGAACTCCATGAACTTGTAGCCCGCGAGGTAAGTGGTGACCTGGGCCAGGGCCAAGTCCTCCTCGTTCGCCTTTCTTCGGCGCGCGGCCGTCTTGGCCTTGTAGTCCGAGGACGCCGTGCCGTAAATCAGGTCGATGGCGTCGGAGAGCATGCGGCTGGCTCCTGAGGTCCGCCGCCTGTGGGCCAGGGCGCCCTCCGGGGGGTTGAAGACCACCGTGGCGCCGTCCTTGCCGGCCACGAGCTTGGCCTTGACCTCGATGTTCTTGCCGTCTTTGTTGACGATGGAGAGGTTCTTCGAATCGAGCCGGGCCGTGACCTCGACGGAGCCGCCCTCGGGAACCTCCACCGACACGCGGCCCTGGTCGTCCGCCGCGACTTTGCGGCCGTCCGGAAGGGTGACCGTCACGAAGGGAAGCGGAATTGAACTCAGCTTGGGCGGCGTGGTCATGTCGGCGTCGGTTTTCGGGGCGCGGCCTTCGAAAACGCCCTCGGCCGAGGATTTCTTGGAGCCGCGCGCGGCGGCGCCCAAGCGCATGTCCCATAGGAAGACTTGTCCCGAGGCGATGTCCACGGCCACGAAAGGATCGACGCCTTGGACGCGGTAGATGTTGACGGCGTGCCACGCGCCGAAGAGTTTCGGCGCTTCTTTGGCGGCCGAGCCGTTCTTGGGCTTGCGCGCGAAGACCCCCATGATTTTATCGAGCAGGCCTGCGCTGGAGCGGGGCTTCTGCAGATAGACGATCTGCCGCTCCAAGAGATCGATTTGCGGGGCGATTGCGGCGGCGGTCATGCGCAGGCGCCGCTGGATGCCCATGACCATGTCCTCCGCGCTGACTTTTTGCACGGTGTCGACCGTCAGGTTCGGGAAAAGCCGGCCGTGCACGCCTTTGATGACAGGCTTGCCGTCCTCGACATGGATGATGAAGGTGGCGTTGCCGCCGTAGACCGGCAGAAAGGAGGCGGCGCCGTTTTCGGCCACGCTCTTGCGCTGCTGGCGGAAGGAGACCACCCAGCTTGGCGCCTGGTTCTCGCCGGTGATGGAGTGGACGTAGGCCGTGGCCAAATCCGCGCTTTTGACGCCGTATTGGGGGTTGTCGTCGATCATCTGGCGCAGGGCCTGCTCGACGCTGCGCGCGTCCCGCCCGTCGGCCTCCAGAGGGATGTTCGTGAGCTGGTTGATGACCTCGGTGTCCGGAATAGAGAAGGCGCTGACCAAGTTGAGGGCCGCGGCCGGGAGGTGGCGGATGTCCGGCACGATGGGGGGCAAGTCGAGCGAGACGCCTTTGGGCAGCCGCGGCGCGGGCAGGGGCTTGATGCTGGGCGGAGCGAAAGCGGCGGCGGCGAAGGCGCGCGGAGCTTGGGCGGCGCTGCCGCTGAAATCAAAGAGCCGGCCTAGGGTCTTGGCGGAAAAAGGCGATTTTTGCGCGGCGAGGCGAGTTAAGCGCGCGAGCAGCGAGCGGCCGGGCGCGGGCTTGGCGGAAGCGGGGGCAATGGCTTGGGCAACCGTCTTTTGAGCGGTTGCCGCCGAAAGGGCCGAGGGTGCCGGGGATTGAACGGCCGCCTGCGGCGGAACGAACGCATGAGCCGAAACGGACAATGCCTGCGCCGACGGCAGGGCGGCCTGGATTGAGGCCGGCGCCGCGAGAGCAGAGGCGGCTTGGCCGAGGCTCGCGTCCACGCCGGCGGGATCGAGGGCCGCGAAATTTTGCGCGTCCAAGGCGCCGGGAAGAGCCGCCGGAAGCCCGAGCCCGGCCCCGGAGGGCATGCCCGGGACGGACAAGACCTCGGCGTCCGGCGCGGAGCGCTCGATTTGGGACCACGCCGGCGCCGAGCCGGCCGCTTGGGCCGCCAAGACGGCGAATGAGAGGAAAAGAGACGACATTTTTTTCATGTTCATGGTCGGGTCGCTTCTCTCGAAGCCGGCTCCTTTTTTAAAATCGCGATTTTAAATTCCTTGTCAGCTGGCCGGCGGCGCGCCGGGCGAGGGCAGCGTCAGTCCGTGGTCGTTCTGGGCGTGGCCGCGGATGATGTCCGCGTGGGGAATGGTGCCGTCCTGGGCCATGTCCGCCAAAAGCGCGTGGGTCAAAGCCGAGGCGACGTTGCCGGGCTGCACGTAGAGCCAGGTCCGGATGAAGAGCTTCGCCGCGTACTCAAGCGCGGCGGCTTGGCCCATCTCCGGGATGAGGTCCTGATATGTCTGCCACGCCGTGCCCATCTGGGTCTCGCCTTGCCGGTGCGGATCGTCGTTGGGGGCGTCGGAGGTGTCGTAAGCCGTTTGGTTCTCGCCGGTGCGGATGATGTTGGGGCTGGGCAGGGCCGAGGCCGGGGTCGCGCTCAGAAAAAAGCCGTTGCCGATGACCGGAGAGTTGCGGATAAACATGGAGAAAGTGTCAGCGCCGGCCTCGTTGGACTCGGAGCCGATGATGGGGTCGATGAGCCATTTGATGAAGCGGTTGGCCGCGGCCGCGGCTTCCTCGGCGCTCAGGCGAATCTGCGAGGCGACCTGGTACTGGCGGTGGCCGAACTCGTGCAATTCGATGGACGGCTGCGCGGTATTCTCCGCGACCAGAGTGATGGTCGCGGCCCGGCCGCGGCGGGGCGTCCGGAAGATGCGGGCTAGCGCCCGGAAAGCGAGATTGGGCTTGGCGCGGCTGGACGGCTCCTGGAGGGTCCCCCGCTTCATCAGGAAGAAGGCGTCTACGGTGGGGTCGTAGAAGGCGTTGGCCACCATCTGCGTTCCGTTGGCGTGGATGCCGTTGCGCAGCGGCTGGAAAAAGCGCGCGTCGCCGCCCAGTCCCAGCATGGACTTAAGCCACTCGATCATCTTATAGGGATAGACGTAGCCGTTGACGTCGGCGTCGAGCTGTTCGTTGTCGCCCGAGGGGTTGAGCGTCAAGGTGACGGGCCGGCCGGGCGTCGCCATCATGACGGCTACGATGGGCGCGTCCTGGGAGTCCTCGTCGAAAAGCTTGCCGTAGATGCCGTCGAGCTTGACGGTCACGCGCACGGGCTGCCCGCCGTTTAAATCCGCCGGAAGCGTGAAGGTTCCGTTGGTGTCGGTGACGGCCAGCACGCGGCCGGCGTCGTCGTAGACGTAGGTGTTGATGAGCGGCATGGGGCCGGTCGGGCCGTGGTCCTCGCCGTCTTGGGTCAGCGTCGTGCCGCGGGCCTGGGCTTGGCCGGAAACGGCCGCCGCCGCGTCGGCCGCGACGTTCAAGCGGCTGCCCGGGAACCCGCCGTAGCGCATGTCGTCCGGGTTGACCGCGAAGGCTTGGCCTGAGTTGACGTCCACCAGCACGATGACGGGATTGCCGCTCAAGTCGTTGCCCTGGTAGACGTTCATGGCGCGCCAGGAGCCGTTGATGAAGGTCAGCTGCCGGGTTAGGAACTCAACCGCGGGAGCAGAGCCGTCCGAGGAAGCGCCTACCTGCTGGGCCGCGGTCTGCTCCATCTGCTGATCCGTGAAATTGACGGTCATGACGGAAGTGTCGATGCCGGGGACGAACCCGCCCTCGACGGCCATCACCACGGCCTTGCCGTTAAGGACTTTGATGTGGAAGCGCAAATTGGCGCCTTCGACGGCGAGAGAATAGGGCGAACCGCCGATGTCGGTTCCTTCTTTGACTTGGCGGAACACCGCGATGATGGAGTCGGCCTGGTTCCCCGCTCCCGGCAGCCGCTGCACGCTGGTCGCCATCATGTCCTGGCTGCTGGCGGCGCCGTATTCGGAAGGATTTTGGTCCACGAGACCGCGCAGGGCCCGCTCGACCGAGGCCATGTCGGAGGGATCGGCGTTCAAGACGACGGGCTGCGAGCCGTCCTCCAGGGTCTGCTCGGGGGAGAGATAAAATTTATTCAGGGACACGGGGCCGCCCTGGCCGGACAGCGGCATGACTTTTTTGGTGACCCGGACTCCCGGCGGCAGGGTCAGGGAAGTTTTGCTTCTGCGGCGCAGGATGCCGTAGGACAAGGCCGACGGGGAAAGGGAGGGGGACGACTTGGGCGCCGAGCCGTCGAAGAGGCTGGTTCCGAGGGAGAGCCCGCGGGACGCGAGGCGGGCGACGCGGCCCAGAAGGCCTTTGCGGGCCGGCGATTGGACGGCGGCCTTGAGAGGCGGCGCCAGGGCCCGGCTTTGGCGCGCGGCGACGGAGCCGGCCGTTTCGGGCGCGGCTAAAACGGCGGAAATCGGAAGAACCGCTTGAGACGCTGTTGCGTTCTGCTCGGGGAGCGCCGTGCTGGCCGGCGCGGCCGCGGCTTTGACGCCCGGCGCGGCCACGGAGGCTTGATCTTCGAGCGCCGCGGCGCCCAGCGCGGAGCCTTCGACGGGGACGGAGAGTTCGGCGGGATTGACCGACAGGGCCGAACTGAAATCGGAGGGAAGCGCCTGAATGGAGGGGATCAGACCCGCGGCCGCGCCAGCCATCGCCGGAGAGCCAAAAGAGGCTTGGGGCGCCGCTTCCTCGGCCTGCGCGCGCAGGTTCGCGGGAGAAAGGAGCGAGGGCAGCAGGACGGCTAAGGATAAAAGAGCGGCGCAAGCCTTTTGAAAGGGTTTCTTGTCCATGGTGTCGAAACTATAAGGAATATCGCGGACTTTTCCTTGAGACTTTAGGCCCAAGGTCTCTAGTCTTGTGGCCTAGGCCCGTTTAGGACCTCGGGGCCGGTGGGGAAACTTCTGTTTTGGTATGATTAAGCTTCGCGCCATGGAAATTGGAATCGTCGGTCTCCCCAACGTCGGAAAGTCCACCATCTTCAACGCGCTCACTTCAGGGCACGCGGCCGCGTCCAACTATCCCTTCACCACCATCGAGCCCAACGTCGGCGTGGTGGCCGTTCCGGACCCGCGGCTCGACCGGCTGAGCGCGCTGTTCAAGCCCAAGAAGACCACGCCGGCCCTGGTGCGCTTCGTCGACATCGCGGGCTTGGTCAAGGGCGCGGCCGCGGGCGAGGGCCTGGGCAACAAATTTTTGTCCCATATCCGGGAGGTCGACGCCGTCGCCATGATGGTGCGGCTTTTCCGCGACGCGGACGTGGTCCACACCCTGGGCGCGGTCGACCCCAAGCGCGACATCGAGATCATCGAGACCGAACTGGCCCTGGCCGATTTGGCGAGCCTGGAAAAGCAGCACGAGAAGGTCTTCGGCAAGGCCAAGTCCGGGGATAAGGCGGCCAAGGAATCTCTGGCGCTCATCGAGAAGCTCAAGGCCGCGCTCTCCGAGGGCAAGCCCGCGCGCTCGCTAGGCCTCGATCCCAAGTCCATCCGGGATTTCGCCCTGCTCACCGCCAAGCCGGTCTTGTTCATCGGGAACACGGACGAGTCGCCGGACCAGGCGCTGGTCGCGGCGTTTCTCGCCGCGGCCAAGGAGCGCGGCGCCCAAGGCGTGGTCTTGTGCGGAAAAATCGAGGCGGAAATCGCGCAGTTGGCGCCGGAGGATCGCAAGGTCTTCATGGCCGAGATGGGCTTGGAGGTTCCCGGCCTTGAGCGCGTCATCGTGGCTGCCTACCAGGTTCTGGGGCTGCAGAGCTTCTTTACCGCCGGCGAGGACGAGGTGCGCGCCTGGACCGTGGCCGCGGGCGCCAAGGCGCCGCAGGCGGCCGGCGTCATCCACACCGACTTCGAGAAGGGCTTTATCAAGGCGGACGTCTATTCCTTCGCGGACATCGACGCGCACCAGAAAGAATCAGCCCTGCGCGAGAAGGGGCTCATCCGCTCTGAGGGCAAGGACTACGCGATGAAGGACGGCGACGTGTGTTTCTTCAAGTTCTCGGCACCCGCCGCGGCCAAGTGAATCCGGGCCCGGCCGGGCTCTGCCGTCATTTCGGCGAGTGCGGCGGCTGTTCCATCCAGAATATTCCCTATCCCGAGCAGTTGGGGCGCAAAAAATCCCGGGTCAACGCGGCGCTCTCAGCTTCCGGCCTCGAGGTTCAGGCCGCGCACCCCTCGCCGGATTTGTGGTTTTACCGGAACAAAATGGAGTTCGGCTTTAGCGACGTGCACCCGCCCCGGCCGGAGGGGCCTTCTCTTTATCTCGGCCTCAAGCCCAAGGGCCAGTGGCGCCGCGTGCTCGACTTGCAGGAGTGCCGCCTGCTCTCCCCCGAGACGCCCGCGCTGCTCGCCGCCGTGCGCCGCTGGGCCGCTCAAAGCGGCCTCCCTCCTTATAATAGCGTGCGGCATGTCGGGTTCTTGCGCCATTTGGTGGTGCGCGAGGCCAAGAACGGCGGCGAGCGGATGGTTCATCTCATCACCGCCCCGGGTGATTTCCCGGCCAAGCCCTTCGCCGCGACGGTGAAAGAAGCCTACCCGGCCGCCACGATTTTGCGCGGCATTAACGCCAAGATTTCAGACACGGCTTTGCCCGATTCCGTGGAAATACTAACAGGAACGGGACGGATCACCGAAATCCTGAGGCTTGAGGGTCGGGAGCTGCGCTTTCAGATCTCGCCCGCGTCGTTTTTCCAGACCAATACGCGCGGCGCCGAGGTCCTCTACGGCATCGCGCGGCGCTGGGCGGCGCAGGCCAAGCCCGAAAAAATCCTGGATCTTTACTGCGGCGGCGGAGGCTTCGCCCTGTCTTTGGCGGATCTCTGCGAGAAAGTCGTTGGCGTCGAATCCAACGCCGCCGCGGTGGCGGACGCCCAAGAAAATGCCGCCGCCAACGGCGTGCAAAATGCCGAATTCTATGCCGGCCAAACAGAGACGCTTCTGCCGGCCCTGCTCGACATGAAGCTTCAAGTCGCGGTGGCCGATCCGCCGCGCGCGGGGCTTCATTCCAAGGCGGCCGCGGCTTTGCGCGCGGGCGGCCCGCCGCTGCTCATTTATGTTTCGTGCAACCCCGACGCCCTGGTCCGCGACCTAGCCGCCTTGGCCCCCGTTTACCGCGCCGAGCAGGCCGAAATGGTGGATCTCTTCCCGCACACCGAACACGTGGAAACCGCCGTTTTGCTGCGGCGGGCCTAGCCCAGATCCGCGCGCGCGAGGCGCAGGGCGTTGGCGATGACCGAGACCGAGCTCAAGCTCATCGCCGCGCTGGCGAAAACCGGACTTAAAAGCAGGCCGAAGAAAGGATAGAGCGCGCCCGCGGCCAGGGGCACTCCCACGACGTTGTAGACGAAGGCGAAGAAAAGATTTTGCCGGATGTTTCCCATGACCAGGCGGCTTAAACGCCGGGCGCGCAAAACCGCGGACAAGTCGCCCTTGACCAGCGTGACGCTGCCGCTCTTAAGCGCGGCGTCGGTTCCCGTGCCCATGGCCAAGCCCGCATCCGCCTGGGCCAGAGCCGGGGCGTCGTTGACGCCGTCGCCCACCATGGCGACCACGCGCCCTTCTTTTTGCAGGGCCAAGACCGCGTCCTTCTTTTTCTCGGGCAGGACCTCGGCCAGGACCTCGGAGATGCCCAAGCGGTCGGCCGCGGCCCGGGCCGCGCCGAGGGAATCTCCGGTCAGCATGACCAGGCGGAGCCCCTCGGCTTTAAGGCGCGCCAGGGTTTGGGCGGCGCCCTCGCGCAGCGGATCCTCGGCCGCGAGGAGCCCCGCGGCGGCGCCGTCGACGGCCAAAAACGCGGCCGCGCGCCCTTCTTTCGACAAATCCGCGGCCTTTTCGCCCAAGGCTCCCAGCGCAATGCCGCGCTCGGCCATGAGCCGGGCGTTGCCGAAGAGCAGCTCGCGTCCGGAGGCCCGTCCCGAGACGCCCTGGCCCGGCACGGCCTTGAAATTTTCCGCGGCCGGAGCCTGGATGCCGCGCTCCGCCGCGGCTTCAAGAATCGCGCGGGCCATGGGATGCTCGCTGCCGCGCTCCAAGGCCGCGGCCAGGGACAAGACCTCTTGTTCGGAGAAGCCCGGCGCGGGAACAATCGCGCAGACCCGCGGCCGGCCCTCGCTCAAGGTTCCTGTTTTGTCCAGGACCAAAGTGTCGACTTTGTGCAAAATTTCCAGGGCGCGGGCATCATGAAACAAAACGCCGGCGCGCGCGCCGCGGCCCATGCCGACGCGGACGGAAATGGGCGTGGCTAAGCCCAGCGCGCACGGGCAGGCGACCAGGAGAACCGAGACGGCGCTGACCAAGGCGTGGGCCAGGCGCGGCTGGGGCCCCCAGAGCGACCAAGCGGCGAAAGCGGCAAGAGCCGAGAGGACGACCGCGGGCACGAAATAGGCCGAGACCTTGTCCGCCAGGCGCTGGACGGGCGCGCGGCTGCGCTGGGCTTCGGCGACCAAAGAAGCGATACGGGCCAGCATGGTCTCCCGCCCCACCTTTTCGGCGCGCATGAGGAAGGTCCCTTCCGCGTTGACCGTGCCTCCGGTGAGGGCGTCGCCCGCTTCCTTGGTCTTGGGCCAGGGCTCGCCGGAAATGGCGGACTCGTCCACCGAACTGGCGCCTTCGAGCACGACGCCGTCGACCGGAACGCTTTCTCCGGGGCGCACCCGCAGGACGTCTCCCGGCCGCACCGATGCCAGGGGCACGTCCGTTTCCGCGCCGTCTTTGAGGCGCCGGGCGGTCTTGGGCGCCAAGCGCAGCAGATGGCGCAGGGCTTCGCCGGTTTTTTTGCGGGCGCCCAGCTCCAGGACTTGCCCTAAAAGAGCGAGCACGGTGATGATGGCGGCGGCCTCGAAATAAAGCGGCAGGCGGCCGTCCGGGGTCCTGAAGGCGTCGGGGAATAGGCTCGGGACGAGCGCGGCCAGCAGGCTATAAAGGAAGGCGGTGCCGGTGCCCATGGCGATGAGCGTGAACATGTTGAGGGCGCGGCGGCGCAGGGACTGCCAACCGCGCGCGAAAAACGGCGCTCCGGCCCAGAGAACGACGGGGGCGGCCAGCGCGGCCTGCGCCCAGGACCACGGCGGGCTTAAAAGCCGTTCCGTGCCCGCCATTCCGGACATTCCCAGGGCGGCCAGGGGAACCGTCAGCGCCCCGCCGACGGCCAATCGTCGGCGCATATCCGCGGCTTCCGGATCCGGGCCGTCGTCCACTTGCGGCGAGGCGGGCTCAAGGGCCATGCCGCAGATAGGGCAGGCGCCGGGTCCGTCCTGGAGAATCTCGGGGTCCATGGGACAGGTGTAGAGCCCCGCTTCAGCGGGGGCGGCGGGCTCTTCTTGGACGGGGTTAAGATAGCGCGCCGGGTCGGCCTTGAACTTCTCCAGGCAGCGCGGGTTGCAGAAGAAATAGTCTGTTCCGTCCAGTGTGTAGCGCAGGGGCGGCTCCTTGCGCACCGTCATGCCGCAGACCGGATCGATTCGCTCCGCCACGAAGGCATTATGCGATCTTTACGGCCCTTGCGCCAAAAGTGTCCCGGGGCTATACTGCGGCAGAGGGCACATGAAAAGAAGCGCGGCCGTTTTGTCGGCGCTGGCCGTCATTCTGGCGGCGGTCTCTTTGGCGCGCGCGCAGGACTGGAGCGACCAGGCGTCCTTCAACGGCATTGCTGGCGGTTTTCAGCGGAAAATGAATCAGCAAGCCCAGGCGCAGCGCAAGCGAGAAAATGAAAACAGCCAAATTCTCAACGTTCTGCAGCAGGCCAAGCTCTCGCCGGCGACTCTCGCTTCGGAGGGCTGGTCGCCGGACCAGATTCATTCCTTGGCGCTCGCGATTCTGAGGGGCTCCTTGGCGGTCGCCCGGCTGCATGAGGACTATCCCAGCGCCGTGGCCGACGCGTACAAGAATTCTTGGTGGCACCTGGACGCCGAACTGACCAACCTCGAGCAGTCCGCGAAGGCGGGCATCGCGGAAATTTCCGGAAACGCGCGGGCCAAAGCCGCCGAGTTCAAGCGCGGATGCCTGGCCCACCAGCAGGCGGTTTTCTCGGCGCTTTCCGGGCAGAATTTGCCGGGAGTGGAAGTCAGGAAAATCATGATCGGGACCGGCCTCGAGCATCACGCGGTGATCGTGTTTCCGCAAGGCGGGGATTGGAGCGGTTCCGGCGTCGTCTTGGACGGCTGGCTCAACCAAAGCTCCCAAATCGGCAAAATGACTTTTCCCGTCAACGCCTGGGAGTCGAACTTCAAGCTTCTGCGCGTCATCACTCCCGCCCGCCTGGAAGACTAGCCCCGCCTGCGCGTTTGCGCTATAATCTAACCCGGCGTCCGCGACGCGCTCGTAACACAAAGGATAGTGTCCAAGCCTGCGAAGCTTGGTATCCAGGTTCGATTCCTGGCGAGCGCACCACCTCTCTCGAATTCGGGGCTCAGCGAAAAAATTCCATCGGCGGCGCGGCGCCCCGCCGCCGCAAGTCCTCGTAGAAGCGCGGCACGGCGCCCGTGGGGCGCAGAGAAAAATCGCCGCCGCGCAGGGCCCGCGGGTCCGCCTCGAAAAGGGGCGAGAGACTGATGGTCTCAAGCTCCATGCCGGTGAGTTCGGCGATCTGCACCACGCGCCTTGAGCCGTCACTAAGGCGGGCCGCCACGACGATTAAATCAAGAGCCCCCGCGATGTTCGCGCGCGTCGCGCGCAGGGGGATGTCCAGCCCCGCCGAGAGAATCAGCGTCTCCAAGCGCAGGAGGGCCTCGCGGCAGCTGCCCGCGTGCAGCGTGCACAAGGCGCCGTCGTGTCCGACGCTCATGGCTTGCAGGAAATCAAAGGCTTCCGGGCCGCGGCACTCGCCCACTAAAATCCGATCCGGCCGCATGCGCAGGCTGTTTTTGAGCAAGTCGCGCAGGCTCACGTCGCCCAGGCCGGAGGCGTCCTGCATCCGCGTGCGCAGGTAGAGCGCGTGCGGCTGGGGCAGGGTGATTTCGGGCGTGTCTTCGAGCACCAAAATCCGTTCCTCGGAGGAGATGAAGGAGGCCAAGGCATTTAGAATCGTGGTCTTGCCCGAACTGGTTCCGCCGGCGACGAGGATGTTGCGCCGGCTTTCGACCGCGTAGCGCAGGAAACCGGCGGCCGCCGGGGAAAGCGCGCCCAAGCGGATTAAATCCTCCAGGGAAGGCCTGCGGGCCGGGCGCTTGCGGACGGTGACGCAGAGCCCGCCTCGGCCCAGGAGCGGCGGCGCCAGAACGTGGACGCGGGAGCCGTCCTTGGCGGACAAGTCCGCGTAAGGCCGGGCGGGGCCGAGGCCGGCCGCGCTGCCCACGAGAGCTTCAAAAAAGCGGAGTTTGTCGTCTTCCGCGGCCGCTAAGGGAGTTTTCTCCAGTTTCCCGCCCGGACGTTCGACGTAGACGCCGCCGTCCGGGTTGACCATGATTTCCGTCACGGACGCGTCTCGGGACAAGTCCAGCAGGGCTTGGACCGCGGCCTCGCCCATGGCCCTAGGCCTTCTTGCCGTCTTTGCCGGGCGCCGCCTTGGAGACGACCAGGCGGGAGAAGGACGCGAAGAGCTCGGCAGCGCTGGCGAAGCGCTGGTCGGGCTCGGGCGCGAGGGCCTTGGCGAAAAATTCGTCCATGGCGGGGCCCAATTCCGGAACCTTTTGGGACGGCGGAACAAAGAGCGCCGTTCCTTTCGGATCCCGGCTTTCAAAGAAGGCCGTTTTGCCCGTGAGCATCTCGTAGAGGCAAGCCGCCAGTGAGAAAAGATCCGAACTCGGCGTGGATTCGCCGTTTTCCGGGGAGAACTCCGGCGCGGCGTAGGCCAGCGCGGCGACCGGCCAGAGGCCGAAGCCGCGCACCTTGACCTGCGAGGGTCCGATGATGATTTCTCCGGGAGCCAGCGGGCCGTGGCAGAGGCCCAGGGCGTGGGCGGCGTCCAAGGCCTCGCAGAGATGCTTCATGAGCCGCAAGGCCTGCTCGGGGGAATAGCGGCGCTCGGGCAGGCGCTCCAAGGTCTTGCGCAGCGAGTCGCCGCGCAGCGGCTCGTATGCCGCGAAAATGCAGACGCCTTGGGAAAACGCCCCGCGCAGCTGCGCGACGGAGGGGTGCTTGAAGTCGACGGCTTTGCGGGCGCGCTCAAGCCCGCCGGGAACGTTCGGATAGCGCACGATGGTCATGGACTCGTCGCTCAAGTCCCGCCCGTCGTAGACGCAGACGCCGTCGGCTTCATCTCTGATGGAGCCGAGGATGAAGCGGCCGCCCAGAACGGTGCCGGCCTTGGGCAGAGGCGCCGGCCTTGGGACCTCGGAGGCCGACACATGGCCCTTGCCGGGATCCCGCCGCGGCTTTGCCGGCGCGGCGGGCCTGGAGATCAATACAATGAGAAAGGTCAAGAGGATGAGCCCCAAGATGACGGTTGCCGCGGCCCGTCTCCAAGCGCTTCGTTTGGAGGTGGCGGGCGCTTTAGGGGCTGATGGGATTTGTTCCGGGGCCGGCTTTTTCCCCGGCAAGGCTGGGCGCGGCCGGAGCGCGGCCTTGACCGCGGCGGAGGACACGGCGAGCTTTTCTTCGGCCATGGCCCGAACGTAGGCATGGTTGCGCAGGGCGCTAACCGCGGGATCCTTCGAGCCCAGGCTAAGCGCGTTTCCGGCGTCGCGCCACGCGCTCCAGTATTCGTGCCGGCCGAACTCGGTTTGGGCCGTGCGCGCGTAGGCCGCGGCCCGCGCCGCCCCGGTCGAGAGGGCGACGGTGGCGCCCGCCGCGGCGGCGCTCGATTTGGCGACGCTCGCGCGCGGCTTGGCCGCCGTGGACGTGGATTTGGCCACCGCTCCGGAGGCAAAGGCCGTGCCCGCGGCCATGGGGCCCAGCGCCAGGAAAAGCCCCAGAAGGCAGTTTGATACAATGCGGGCGTGAGAAAAGAAGCCTTCGCGGCGCGCGTCTGGTCGAAGATGAGAAGCCTTGAAAAAGAGCGAGGTTTTCTCGTTCCCGGCGGCCGGATTCTCGCCGCGGTTTCCGGAGGGCCCGACTCCGTCTGCCTGGGCCACTATCTCTGGTCGCAAAGCCGCCGACGGGGCTTCGCGCTGTTTTTCGTCCACTTCCACCATGGCCTCCGCGGGCGCGCCGCCGACGCGGACGCGCGCTTGGTCCTGGACCTGGGCAAAAAGTGGGGCGTGCCGACGCGCGTCGTTTCCATTCCCGTGGCCAAGGCCGCCGCGCGGCGCGGGCTGGGCATCGAGGAGGCGGGGCGAAAGCTGCGCTATCAAGCCCTGGCCCGGGAGGCCAAGCGCCTGGGCTGCGGCAAGGCCGCGACCGCGCATCATCTGGACGATCAGGCGGAAAGCGTTCTTTTGAGCCTGTTGCGCGGAAGCCGCCTGGAGGCCTTGGCCGGAATTTTTCCCGAGCGGCCCTTGTCTCCCGGCGTGAAGCTCATCCGCCCGCTTTTGAACCTCAAGAAATCTGAAATTCTGGAATACCTGCGCTTTCACGATCTTAAGTTCCGCCTTGACCGCACGAACGCTTCCCGGCGCTTCACGCGGAACTGGGTGCGCCAAGACGTCCTGCCGCTTCTGGAGCGTAAAAATCCCCGCGTCCGGGAGCGTCTGGCGGCCGTCGCGGATCAAGTTCGCCATAAATTTTTTAACGCGGCGCCTCCTGCGCCGTCGCGGCCGCGGCCAAAAGCTCGCGCGGGTAGCCGATGTCCAAAACCTTGAGTTTGCCCACGTATTTGGCCGCGTGGGGCGCCAGAAGCCCGCGCTTGGCCAGCCCCAAAGTCAGCGTCAACTCGGCCGTGACGTAAACGCCGGTGTGGTGCCCGGTGTCGGGGTTGAGCCCGGAGGGCAGGTCCAGGGCCACGACCGGTTTTGCCGAGCGCGCGACGGCTTGAATCATTTCCCGCGCCGGGCCGGCCGGCTTGCCGCTGGAACCGGTCCCTAGAACGGCGTCCAAGACGGCGTCCGCCGAAGCCAGGGCGTCCCGGGCCGCGTCCGGCGAGGACCAAAGGGCGACGGGAACCTGGGCGGCGCGGGCTTTTTCGAGTTGCGCGCGCGTTAATTCCGGGTAATCGCCCGCGCCCGCGCCGTCCTTGCGCGGCGGGCACAGGAACACGGAGACGTCGATTCCGGCTTCCTTAAGATGCCGGGCCGCGGCCAGACCGTCGCCTCCGTTGGCGCCGCGCCCGCAAAAAACAGCCGCGCGTCCGGAGCGGCTATCCGGTTTTTTCTCCCTGAGAAAACTCATTGTTTCCGCCGCTACGGCGCGGCCGGCGTTTTCCATCAAGTCGCGCGAGGCAACGCCGTATTTTTCCTCGGCGAGGCGATCGAGTGCGCGCATGTCCTGGGCCGTCGCGGTGGGCAGGCCATGGTAGGACAGGGGCAAGGGCTCTCGGCTCATAGGGAAACGGCCATCATGTGAAATTGCGCGAGGGCGGCGGCGGCCACGCCCAGAACGAGGATGGCTCCCAGCCCCGCGATCGCCAGGCAGGGCCAGAGAAAGGACAGGGCGGCCGCCAAACGGCTCACGCCCCGCTCCCGCGCCAGGGCTTGGGCGCGCAATCCGGCGTTGAGCAGCCACGCCGCGAAAAGAAGCCCGGCGGCCGCGGCGATGGAGCCGGGCGCGGCCCAGCGGGCAATGAGGGCGGCGGGGACCAGAAGCGTCCAGGAAAGCTCGGCCTCGGAGGCGATTTTAAAAACGCCCGAGGCGCTTCCCGGCCGCGAGAACAAGTCCAGCGCGAGGTGCGCCGTCGCGGCCGTGAAAAAACAGGAGCCCAGGCGCCACGCGGCCAGGGCGAGAGCCAGGACGGCCAGAACGGCCCAGGACAAATGCGCGCCGAAGAGCAGCGCCGCGCCCGCGGCGAGGCTCGCGCCCGCCGCGGCGAAGTCGAGGGCGAAATCCGGCGTCATGGCGTCACCATCCCGGCCAGAGATACTCCAAGCCCATGCGCGGCGGCGCCAATTGGGAGGATAAGGCCGCCAGGGGATTGGGGCCTTCAAAGCGCGACTGCAGCAGATTTAGGAAATCCCCCAGATGATCGCCGGCGCGCTGCACATGGGGCGTGCCCTTGATGCCGCCCAGCTTGGCCGCCAAATCGAGCGCGTCGGTCGAGTCGCCCAGCTGATCCACCAAGTGATCGGCCAGCGCCTGGCGGCCGGAGAAGATGCGCCCGTCGGCCAGGGGCTTTAGCTGGGCCAGGGGAATATTCCTGCCCGCGCTGACCGCGGCCAGAAACTGCCCGTAGGCGTCCTCGACCAGGTTTTGCAGGAGCTTTTTCTCCGCGGGCGTGAGCGGCCTGGCCGGGGACCCGATGTCCTTGAATTTTCCGGATTTAATCGGCGTCATCTGGTAGCCGATTTTCTTGAAGAGGCCCTGCAGGTTGCTGATGGGGAAGATGACGCCGATGGAGCCGGTGAGAGTCCCCGGGTGCGCCACGACGCGGTCGCAGGCCGAGGCGATGTAGTAGCCGCCCGAGGCGGCCACGTCGTCGAAGAGGGCCACGACCGGGATGTGGTCCTCGCGGCGCACGCGCTCGATTTGGCTGTAGAGCTCCTGCACGGCGCCAACGCTGCCGCCGGGAGAGTTGATGTCCAGGACGATGGCGCGCACGCCCGGGGTCGCGGCCAAATCCTTGAGCTTGCGCGTCCACTGCGACACGCCGCCCTGGGCCCAGGGCGCGGAGTCGTCCGATGTGTAGATGGGCCCGTGGATGTCGAGCCAGCCCACGGAGTCCTGGGATGAAAGCCCGGAGAGCGGCCCGCCGGCCGCCGCCCGATTTTTTGAGCCGCGGGTGACGATGAACGCCGCGGCGGCCAAAGAGAGAAGATAGAACGCCGCGAGAGCCGCGGGCAGCCGGCGGCGCGGCGCCGAGGCTTTTTCGGCGGGAGACGAGGATTCGATGTTTTCAGTCATAGCTTAGCTCCGGCCCGGGGCGGCGTTGACCACGCGGTTGCGCCCCTGGGCCTTGGCGCGGTAGAGCGCCGCGTCGGCCTGGGAGATGAGCTCCTCGGCCGTGGCCGCGTCCGCGGGAAAATGGGCCAGGCCGATGGAGACGCTCACGCGGGCTTCGTTGAACCCCAGGGAAAAATGCTCCTGCTCGACGGTCTTGCGGATGGCCTCGGCCTTGCGCGCGGCGCCTTGGGCCTGCGCGCGGGGGAGAATCACCGCGAACTCCTCGCCGCCGTAGCGGGCCACGAAGTCGGTCTCGTAAACCGAGGAATTCAAAATTTCGCCCAAGCGCCTGAGGACCTGATCCCCGAAGGGATGGCCGTAGCGGTCATTTAACTCCTTGAAGTGATCGATGTCAAGAAGCAAAAGCGAGACCGGCGTCTTGAAGGCCTGGGCGCGGATGAGCTCGTCCTTCAAGCGCTCGTCGAAGCCGCCGCGGCGGTGCACGCCGGTCAAGCCGTCGATGCGCGAGAGGCTCTCGATGTCCTGGAAAATCCGGATGCGCCGGAAGGCGAAGGCGATTTCCTGGGCGAAGGACAGGGCCTTG
>DATLSD010000080.1:0-24326 GCA_035534315.1 Elusimicrobiota bacterium | reverse complement strand
TAAATGACTAACGGGTCAGTCATTCCGCGGCGCTGGAGAAATAAAAAGACAAGCGCCCTCCGCCGCGCGGCCGCAACGGCGGCGACTCTGCTCCTCATCGCGGCGCCCGCCCTCGCCGAGGGGCCCATCGCTCTGAGTTTTTCCGACGCGGTAGGCTTGGCCATCAAACAAAACCTCCAGTCCCTTCTGGCCGCCGAAAAAATCAGCGAGGCCAAGGGCGACGCGATGGCTCTTTACTCCGAGATGTGGCCGCAATTGACGGCCACGGCCTCCCAGCAGAACCAAACAGCCAATCTTGCCGGATTGGGTTTTGAGCAGCCGCTTACTCCCGGTGGCAGGCTGATCATAGGTCCGTATGGTGTTTTCGACGCGCGGCTGCATCTGGTCCAGAATCTCTTGGACGTCAAGAGCATCGCGGATTTCGCGCAGGGCCGCGCGGAAGTCCGCCTGGCGAAGCTGGAGCAGGACTTGTCCCGCCCCGCGGTCGCCGAGGACGCCGCCATGGCCTATATCGAGGCCCAACGCTCTGCGCAAGCGGTGGCCGCGGCCCATTCGGATTTGGATTTGGCCCAAAATCTTTATGTTCTGGCTCAGGACGAGCACCAAGTCGGCTTGGCGCAGGGCGTCGACGTCGCGCGGGCAAAAACGCGCGTGGCCCAGGAAAAATACCACGTGGCCCAGGCCGACCTGGACGCCCATACTTCAATCATCAATTTGGAGCGCGTCTTGGGGCTTCCTATGGATTCGAGCCTCCTCCTCACCGACTCCCTGCGCGATTCGGAGCAAGCGCCTGTTTCAACCCAAACCGCCATCGCCGAGGCCCTGCAAAACCGCGTGGAAATCGCGGTGGCCAAAGAACAGCTCCGCGTCGATGATTTTGCGGCGCGCTCCGCTGAAGGAACGCTCTTGCCCACCGTCTCGGCCGAGGCCGATTACGGCCTGAGCGGCACGAGCCCGTCCAAAAACGTTCATGAGACGCGCGCCGTGGGCGCGTTCGTGAGCTTGCCGCTTTTCGACGGGGGGATTTACGGGCATATCCGGGCGGCGGTAAGCCGGGAAAAACAATCGCGCCTGACGCTGGACGATTTGAAGCAGGAAATCGAAAAGGAGGTGCGCGTCGCGTCGGCGCAGGTCTCGGCCGCGCAGGAGCAGGTGCGCGCCGCCGATGAATCTCTGGGCTTGGCGCAGAAAGAGCTGGACATGGCCCGGGACCGCTTCCGCTCGGGCGTGGCGGACAATCTCGAGGTCTTAAGCGCCCAGACTTCCATCGAGGAAGCGCGCGACGATCACGTGGCCGCGCTCGCTTTTTACAATCAGGCGCGCGTGCGTTTGGCCGTCGCCTTGGGCGACATGGAGACGTTCAAGCTTTAGAACCGCTTTAGCTAAGGAGAAAGTCATGGAGAAAACCGCGGCCGGGCCGGAGGCTAGACGCAACAAGCTTTGGACTATCCTCGGCATCATCGTTCTCGTGCCCGCGTGCGCGCTGGGCGTCAAGTACTGGCGCTATTACATGACCCATGCGTCCACGGACGACGCCTTTATCGCGACGGACGTCGTTCCCATCTCTCCCCAGGTGCCCGGACAAATCATCGCCGTTTACGTCGACGACAACCAGAAGGTCAAGAAGGGCGATCCGCTCCTCGAAATCGATCCGCGGGACTACCAGGCGCGCGAGGATCAGGCCCAGGCGGATCTCTTCAGCGCCGAGGCGCAGGAGGAAAAAACCAAGCTCGACGTCGCGCGCTACAAGGACCTCTCGGAGTTGGATGAGGCCTCCAAGCAGGAGTACGACCACGCCTTGGCGGCCTATCAGCAAGCCGAAGCCGAGGTGGATCTCGCCAAGGCCGGCCTGGAGCAGGCGCGCTTGAACCTCTCCTATACGAAGATTTTCGCGCCGACCGCGGGACACGTCTCCGAAAAAAGCGCGGTCGTCGGCATGTACGTCCAGACCGGGCAGGACCTGATGGCCATCGTGCCGGACGAGCTCTGGGTCCTGGCGAACTTCAAGGAAACCCAGGTCACCGACATGAAGCCGGGTCAGAAAGTGGAAATCAGCATCGATACCTACCCCGGCATCGTCTTCCACGGCCACGTCGACAGCGTCCAGCGCGGCACGGGCGCGGCCTTCAGCCTTCTGCCTCCGGAAAACGCCACGGGAAACTACGTCAAAGTCGTGCAGCGAATCCCCGTGAAAATCGTCTTCGACGACCCGCCGAACCCCACCTATCCCTTGGCGGTGGGCATGTCGGTCGTGCCGACCGTAGACCTCCGCTGATTAAGCGGCGGCCCGCGAGGTCACGCCTATCGTGAGCGACGCAGCGACGCTGGAAACATCGGCGCAGGAATGGGTTTCCCCGGTCAATCCCTGGATCATCGCCTTCGCCGTCATGCTGGCGACCTTCATGGAGGTGCTGGACACCTCCATCGCCAACGTCGCCCTGCCGCACATCGCGGGCAGCCTTTCCTCGACGCCCGATGACGCGACCTGGATCCTCACCAGCTATCTGGTGGCCAACGCCATCATTCTCCCGGCGACCGGCTGGCTGGGGGGATACTTTGGCCGCAAGAAGTTCCTGCTCTGGTGCGTCGGCATTTTTACCCTGGCTTCTGCCTTATGCGGCGCGGCCGGAAGCCTGGGGAGCATCGTTTTTTTCCGCGCCATCCAAGGCGCCGGCGGCGGCGCGCTTCAACCCATCGCGCAGTCGGTCTTGCTGGAGAGCTTCCCGCCCAAAAAACGCGGCTTGGCCATGGCGGTCTACGGCATGGGCGTGGTAGTCGCGCCCATCATCGGCCCGACGTTGGGCGGCTGGATCACCGACAGCTATTCCTGGCGCTGGGTGTTCTACATCAACGTGCCCATCGGCCTCTTCGCCGTCGCCATGATCCGCGCCTTCATCCAGGATCCGCCCTATCTAAGGAAGACGCGCGGCTCTCCCATCGATTACTTCGGCTTCGGCTTCATGGCGATTTGGCTGGCCAGCATGCAGATTGTCCTCGATAAGGGCCAGGAGATGGACTGGTTTGGGACTCCGTGGATCCGCTACCTGACCGTGATTTCCATCGCCGCCTTTATTATCTTCATCATCCGCGAGCTCAAGGCCAAGGAACCCATCGTGCACCTGAGCGTTTTCAAGAACCGCAATTTCGCCGTGGGCACGTGCCTCATTTTCCTGGTCGGCGCCGCGCTCTACAGCACGACGGCGACGCTGCCGCTTCTTCTGCAGACCGTGATGGGCTACCCGGCGCTGCAAAGCGGCCTGGCGGTGAGTCCTCGGGGTTTGGGTTCGCTGGCGTCCATGGTGGTGGCCGGGCGGCTTGTCGGCCTTATCGACGACAGGGCGCTCATGGCCTTCGGCTTTGCCGTGCTGGCCTATTCGATGTATCTTTTCGGAGCCATTAATTTGAACGTTTCCATGGTCAACATCGTTTGGCCCGGCATCATCAGCGGCTTCGCCATGGGGTTCATCTTCGTGCCCTTGACCACCTCGACCATGGGCGAGCTGCCGCTCTCCGAGATGAACAACGGCACCGGCATTTACAATTTAATGAGGAACATCGGCGGCTCGGTGGGGATATCGCTCTCCACGGTCTATCTTGAGCGCGCGGCGCAGAACCAGCAGGCGAATTTGGTTTCCCATGCGAGCCGCTATAACCCGTTGTATGTCGGCCGGATGCACTTGCTGGCCGCGCGGCTCTCGCACGGTTTGGGCGCCTCGCGCGCCATGAACGCCGCGACGGGATTATTCTATCGGGAGCTTTTGACCCAGGCCCAGGCCTTGGTCTATACAGGCATGTTCCGCGACTTGGTTTGGGTTTGCCTCCTCGGCGCCCCGCTGTGCTTTTTCTTCAGGAAGGTCCGCTACGGCTCCAAGCCCATCGCGGCGCACTAGCGCTGGAACTCTCGACTACTTAGCGGCCGCTAACTCGGCGTAGGTCCAGTCCGGCTGCTTCTCGGCGTAGTGCGCGTCGTAGGTGATGACGTGCTTGGCTTCGTCGTAATCCTTAATTTTGGGCGTCGGGTAGGGCGGCGCGGCCACGGCCGCGGCTTGATCCGAAAACTCCTGGCGGAACTCGCGGATGAAGCTCGGCAGCATGAGGCCGCCCTCGACGGGAAGATAGCACCGCGTACCCTGGGAGCCGCCTTCGACCGCCGAAAGCGCCCTTTCCACCGGGTCGGCCTTGCCTCTGCGGCCGGCGCAAAAATCATCGAGCGCCATCGAAGCCTCGCGCAGCCCGCTCTTGCAGGACGCGCACTGGTGGCAGGACTCGACGTAGAGAAAGTGGGTGAGCGTCTGAGCCACGCGCGGAATGTTGACGGAGTCGTCCATCACGATGAAGCCCGCCGAGCCCAAGCCGCCCCCGGCCTTGGCCAAGGAGCCGAAGTCGGCCGGAGTGTCGAACCTCGATTCGGGCACGACGCCCGAGGCCACGCCTGAAATCTCGGCCTTGAACTTGCGGCCGGGCTTGGGCCCGCCGCCGTATTTGTTGAGCAAATCGCGCAGCGTGATGCCCGCCTCGACCTCGTAGAGGCCGGGCTTGGCCACGTCGCCGCAGAGGGTGAAAATCAGGTGGCCGGCGGTGTCCTTGCTGCCGATGGCGCGAAAAGAGGCCGCGCCGTGGTGGATGATGCCCGGCACGCGGCCGAAGGACTCCGCGTTGTTGACGAGAGCCGGATTGGGCGACTCGATGCTGGAGAACAGTCCTTTTTCAAAGGGGGGATAGTGCGCTTCCCGCGGCATGGGCTCGTTGCCCTCGACGACTTCCAAAAGCGCTTTCTCCTCGCCGTAGAGATAGGAGTCCGGCCCGTGGATGATAGTGAAGGGGATGCCGTCTAAAAGCCCCTTGGCGCGCACTTCCGCGAGCGCCTTTTCCAAGCGCGCGATTTCCCTGAGGTAGACGCCCTTGATGGCGATGTAGAGCCCCTTGGCGTTGACCACCTGCGCGGCGATGAGCATGCCCTCGATGGTGGCGTAGGGATTTTTCTGGATGAGAAAGCGGTCCTTATAGGTCCCGGGCTCGCCCTCGGAGGCGTTGCACACCACGTAGCGCGTGGGGCAGGGGTGGTTCTTGGTGGTGGTCCACTTGATGGCGGTGGGGAAACCCGCGCCGCCGCGGCCGCGCAGGCCAGCGTCCTTCACTTCCTTAATAACGGCGTCCGGCGTGGCTTGCCGGGCCTTCAAAACGGGGGATTTGCCGCCGTACTGCGCTAGATAGTCGTCGTAGGATTCGTAGGGTTTCTCGGGAATGAGACGGTGGTTTTGCTCGCTCATCAAGGGCCGCCTTTAGTCCACGCCTTCGGCCGATATCAAGCCCAAGTCAATGCCCTTGACCACGGCCTCCGTCCGGTTGCTCACGCCCAGCTTCTGGAAGATGCTGTTCAAATGATTCTTGACCGTCTTGACGCTGCACTCGAGCCTGCTCGCGATTTCCTTGTTCGACTGGCCGCGGCCCAAGAGCGCCAGCACGCGGATCTCCGTCTTGGTTAAAGACACCAGGGATGCCTCGGCGGAGGAGCTGCCCATCTGCCGCAGGCCGTCGATGAGCTTGGACATGACCGGCTGGGGAATCATGACGCCCTGGTTGGCGAAGGCCTTCAAGGCGTTGACCAATTCCGCGGCGGGCAGCATCTTGGAAAGGTATCCGTTGGCTCCGGCCTGGATGGCCTCCATGACGTGGGATTCATCCTCATAGGATGAGAGGATGAGCACGTTGGTGGTCGGGCAGTCCTTGTGAATCTGGCGGGTCGTCTCGATGCCGTCCATATGGGGGAGCTTGATGTCGAGGAGAATGACGTTGGGCCGGAGCTTCTTGACCAGACGCAACGCCTCTTCGCCGTCGGCCGCTTCGCCGACGACCTCGATTCCCTTCTCGTCCTCGAGCAGATCCTTGATGCCTTCGCGGAACAGCGTCTGGTCATCCGCGATGATGACCGAGATTTTCTTTTTTGCCACGCGCACGCTCCTCTTAAGCTGGAATCCGTTCGAATCCGTTTCTAAGGATACCAGAGTATGTTTTTCATGTCAATCAAATCTTGCGGGCCGGGGCCGTTCCCGCGGCAAAAGTCCTATGCGGCGCATAGGCACTAGGACACTTCTGCGAAACGGGCTATTGCGCTATTCTTTGACTGCATGACGATATCAACCGCCCGGAGGGCTTCATGAAAGGCATTCTTCTCAGCCTCGCTCTTATTCTCGCTCAATTCCCGCTTCCCGCGTTCGCCGGAGGCGGTGCCATGGACGCCGGCGCGCCGGACATCTCCGCGACCTCCATGGCCGTGGACCCCGCGGCGGGCCTTTCCCCGGTCGGGAATATAAACACGAATTTGAACGTTGGCGACGCGGCCTCCCTGTCCGCCCTTGAGACCGGCGCGCTCAATCTAAATTCCTTGCCCGGCGCGCAAGTCGGTCAAATCAACGCGCAAGCGGCGCCGGAGAAGGAGGTCTCCGCGGGACAGGCTTCCGCGCCCTCCATCATCCTGCCGAATTCCATTTCAGCTGCTTCGACCGAAAAAGCAGCGGCTGTTAATTCCTCGAAGCGGCAAAAAGTCGCCGCCAAGATATCCCAAAAGAAAAATACCGCGCCGGCTCAATCCGCTTCGCCCATCATCCAAGCGCGCGGCGGCATCATCATCCCGAGCAAGGAAGCGGCCGCGAAAATAGCGTCCCTGAGCAAGGGCGTTGCGGCGCTGCGGGAATTAAGGCTCATGGCCGCGGGAAGCCCTTCCGAGATGGCCAGGATTCTGGCCGCGTCCGCCGGCGGCAACGGCGGCCATGGGGCAAAGAACGGCCTCGCGAATCTGGACGTATCCTCGCTCAAGCTCGGACGCAAGCGCTGGGTTCCCGATCCGCGCACGCTGCACTTCAAGAAATACGCTAAAGACGTGCCCAGCGCCCCCGGCCAGGCTGATTTTACCGGCCCTGTCACCAAATTGGGAATGATGCTCAATGACAAGATTGGGGACTGCGCCGTGGCGGCGCCCGGCCACGCCGTGCAGGTGTGGACGGCCAACGCCGGCAAGGAGAAGACGATTCCCGATTCCGCGATCCTCAAAGTGTATGAAGCTCCGAGCGTTGGAAACTACAACCCCAACGATCCAAATTCAGATCAGGGCGCGAACATCATCGACGTGCTTAAATACTGGCGCAAGAACGGCATCGGCGGCGATAAGCTCGGCGCTTTCCTTTTCGTGAGCCCCACGAACTTGGAGATGTTCAAGAAAGCCGTCTGGCTTTTCGGCGGGGGAGATTTGGGCATCAACCTGCCGATTTCAGCGCAGAAGCAGGTCGCCCAGGGGCTTTGGGACGTTCCGCCCGAGGGAACCACCGGAGACGGCGCGCCCGGCTCCTGGGGCGGACACTCCGTCGCCGTCGCCGGCTTCGACTCCCAAGGCGTCACCATCGTGACCTGGGGCCAATTCCTTAAGATGACCTGGGCGTTCTTCCAGGCCTACTGCGAGGAGTCCTGGGCCATCGTCAGCAAGGATTTCCTCAACGGCAAGGGCGTGACCCCCAACAACGGGTTCGACTGGGCGACGCTCACGGCAGACCTTAAGGCCCTCGGCCAGAGCTCGAGCGGGCCGCTCAACGGCCGGCATCCCAAGCCGCCCCGCCACCGGTAGGCGTTTTTCGCCGCTTTCTTGAGCCTTGCGGGCGGTATGTGTTAGAATCCGCAGGCGCAGCCGGTGAAGACGGCGCCGTAGCTCAGAGGTAGAGCGGACGTTTCATAAGCGTCATGTCGGAGGTTCGAGTCCTCCCGGCGCCATGGTTTCGCTCATCGGCGCGCAACTAAATAAGGAGAAAATAAATGGCAGAAGTCCTCGTGGTCGTCAGCAAAGTCAAGAAAATGGTCAAGGACGCCGGCTATCGCACGGGCGGCGACTATATCGAGAAGCTCTCCGGCCGGATTTCCGAGCTCGTGAACTCCTCCATCGAGCGCGTCAAGGCCGACGGCAAGAAAAAGACTCTCGGCGCCGAAGACCTCGTCTAATAGGCTGCTGAAAACGTATCCGGAGGCTCCGTTGGACGTCACCCCGGCGCAAGCCGGGGTCCAGTCCTCCGACGAAACCCTGGATTCCGGCCTTCGCCGGAATGACGGCGCAGGGGGCCCCGGAATGGTTTTTCAGCAGCCTGCTAACAGCGCCGCAGGCGCGCGGCATGAATAACCCTCCGCCTTTGCGAAAAGGCGTGGGTTTTATTTTCGTCGCGCTGGGCGTTCTTCACGTCTTCTCGGCCGCGCTGGCCGCCTGGTTTCTGCGGGGCCTGCCCCTGGCCTCACGGGCGGTCATCCTGGCTTTCTTTTATTATGCGCATTTCCTGCTGCTGACCGGGGGAACCTGCGCGTACTTGTTTTTCGGGTATTGGCGCGCGCGCGCCTTCTACATCGAGCCCTTTCTGGATTTTCTGGCGGGCCTGGGGCTTTTCGTCTTCGCCGTGGGCGTGGCCGGCGCCCTCATCGCGCGGGTCCACTTCGGAGAAACCCTTTTTTTGATTCCAGGAACCTTCCTTATAGTCTACGGCGCCGGCCTTATCCAAGGCCGCCCCTTTGGCTTTGGTCCCCGCGGCTAAACAGCGCCGATTTCCCGCCGCCGGAAGCAATGTGTTAAAATTCAGGGAATGAAGACTTCCGCCGCGGACGCGAGCAAGCGCTTCATCGCGCTGGACGAAAAGTACGGCGCGCACAACTACCACCCCTTGCCGGTCGTTCTTCAAAAAGGACGCGGCGTCTTCGTGTGGGACGTGGAGGGCCGGCGCTACTTCGACATGCTCTCGGCCTACTCGGCCTTGAACCAGGGGCATTGCCACCCTAAAATCGCGGCCGCCGCGAAAAAACAGCTGGGCCGCCTGACCTTGACCTCCCGCGCCTTTCACAACGATCTGATGGGGCTTTTTCTCAAGAAAATCTGCGAGATATCGGGGCAGGACATGGCCCTGCCCATGAACTCGGGCGCGGAGGCGGTCGAAACGGCCATCAAGGCCATGCGCCTATGGGGGTACCGCAAAAAGAAAATCGCCGCGGGCCGCGCCGAAATCATCGTCTGCGCGAACAACTTTCACGGCCGCACCACGACCATCGTGGGCTTTTCCTCGGACCCGGATTCTTATTCCGGATTCGAGCCCTCGACGCCGGGATTTAAAACCATTCCTTACGGCTCGGCCGCGGCCTTGAAAGCGGCCGTCACTCCCGACACCTGCGGTTTTCTGGTCGAACCCATCCAAGGAGAAGCCGGCGTCAAAATCCCGCCGGAAGGCTACCTGCGGGAGGTTCGCCGCATTTGCTCGGAGAGCAACGTCCTTTTCTGCGCGGACGAGATTCAGACCGGCCTCGGGCGCACCGGACGGATGTTCTGCGCGGATCATGAAGGCGTCAAGCCGGATCTGGTGATTCTGGGCAAGGCTCTTTCCGGCGGCTTCTACCCGATTTCGGCGCTGGCGGGCCGGAGCGAAGTCATGGGCCTTTTTAGGCCCGGCACCCACGGCAGCACTTTCGGCGGAAACCCCCTGGCCTCGGCCATCGGGCTCGCGGCCTTGGACGTGCTCCTGCGGGAGAAACTCGCCTTTAAAGCGGACACGTTGGGCGCCTACTTCAAAAGCGGGCTCGCGGCATTGAAGCATCCGGATATCAAGGAAGTCCGCGGCCGCGGGCTGCTCTTGGCTCTCGAAATGAGCCGCCCGGTCAGGTCCCTGTGCGAAATTTTGATGAAAAACGGCCTGCTGGCGAAGGACACCCATGAAAACACCGTCCGCTTCGCCCCGCCGCTGGTCATCGCCAAATCTCAAATCGATCAGGCGCTGGGCATCATCGCCCGTTCGCTGAATAAATTCTAAAAGCGATGCCTCAAAATAAACAGGAGAACAAACCATGGGTCTTATTTTTGCCTTTTTCGCGGCGTTTTTGACGCATTCGGCCGCCGCGCAATCCGCTCCGAATTCGTCCGCCATGAGCCGGCCCGACTGGAGCGTCATCGTGGACACGGCCGTCAACCCGTGCGATGATTTCTACCGCTACGCCTGCGACAAGTGGGACGCCGCCAACCCGACTCCGGGCGACTCCCCGCGCTGGGGCCGCTTCGACAAGCTGGCCAACGACAACCGAAGCGAACTGCGCCAAATCCTGGAGTCGGCGGCCGAAGAAGCCAAAGCGGGAACCGCGGATCCCAACGTGCAAAAAATCGGCGATTTCTACGCCTCGTGCATGGATACGGCCGCCATCCAAGCCGCGGGCTTGAAGCCCCTGCAGCCCGAGTTGGACCGCATCGCGGCGATGAAGACCGAGGCCGATCTCACCCCGGAGCTGGCCCGGCTGCAGGAAATCGGGGTCAACGCCTTGTTCGGATTCTCCTCGGAAATCGACGACAAGGACGCGGCGCGGCAAATCGCCGTCGTTGATCAGGGGGGATTTAACCTGCCCGACCGCGATTATTACCTGACGCCCGACTTCGCGGCGCAGAGAAGGGCCTATCTCGCCCACATTCAAAAGATGTTTTCGCTCTTGGGAGAAAGCGACGCCCAAGCCCAGGCCGATGCCGCCGTCGTGATGCGGCTTGAGACGGCGCTGGCCCGCATCTCCATGGGCCGCGTCGAGCGCCGCGTGCCGGCCAACCTCTATCACATGGAGCCCCTGCGCTTCCTGGAGAAAAAGGATCCGGCCATCTCCTGGCCGCTTTTCTTCAAGACGGTCGACGCGCCCGCCTTCAAGAAGATAAACGTCATGGACATGGGGTTCTTCAAGAATTTAAACGCCATCGTGGCGCAGACGCCGCTTGCCGACTGGAAGACCTACCTGCGCTGGCAGCTCGTGCACGCGGCCGCGCCCATGCTGCCCAAGCCCTTCGTCGCGGAGAGCTTTGACTTCTTCAACAAGACCCTCTCCGGGCAGAAGGAAATCAAGCCCCGCTGGAAGCGCTGCGTCATCATGACGGACGGCATCCTGGGCGAGGCGCTGGGCCGGCAATACGTGGACAAGGATTTTCCGGGACAAAGCAAGACCCGCGCGCTGGCCATGGTGCGCAGCGAGGAAGCCTCCTTCGCCGACGACATCAAGAGCCTGGGTTGGATGAGCGCCCGCACCAAGGTCAAGGCCTTGAAGAAGCTCGCCGGCATCCAGAATAAAATCGGATATCCCGACAAGTGGCGCGACTACGGCAAGCTCGCCATCGCGCGGGGAGACGCGTTGGGGGACTTAGCGCGCGGCGAGGCCTTCGAGTTCCACCGCGAGGTGAACAAAATAGGCGAGCCCACGGACCGCAACGAGTGGGAAATGACCCCGCCCACGGTCAACGCCTATTACGACCCGCAGGAAAACAACATCAACTTTCCGGCGGGAATCCTGCAGCCGCCCTACTTCGATCAAAACGCCTGCCTGGCGCAGAACCTGGGCGGCATCGGCGCGGTCATCGGCCACGAAATGACCCACGGCTTCGACGATCAGGGCCACCAGTACGACGCGCTCGGCAACCGGCGCAACTGGTGGACCAGGGCCGACGCCAAGGCCTTCAAGGCCCGCACGCAGTGCCTGGTCAACGAGTACTCGGGATTTACCGCCGTGGACGATCCGGACAATCCGGGCCATCCGGTCAAGGTCAACGGCCGGCTGACCCTGGGCGAGAACACGGCCGACAACGGCGGGGTGCGCATCGCCTACATGACTTTGCAGAAGGACTTGAAGGCCGACCCGGGGCTCTCCTGCAAGGACAAGGATTGGAGCGACGAGCAGATCTTTTTCCTGAGCTTCGCGCAGAACTGGTGCAACAACGAGAGCCCGGAGGACGCCAAGGAGCTGGCCATCGCCGATCCGCATTCTCCCGGCAAGGACCGCGTCAACGGCGTCGTGTCGAACATGCCGGAGTTCTTGAAGGCCTTTAACTGCCCCGCGAACGCGCCGATGGCGCGGGTCCCGGCCTGCCGGGTCTGGTAGGGGCTAATTATTGGCGGACGCGCCGTTCTGCACGAGATAGCGCACGATATCCAGGAAAGAGCGCAGCGCCGCCCGGTCGAGCGGGGTCTGCCCGTTTTGGTCGGCCAGGTTCACGTTGGCCCCGTGGCCGACCAGGAATTTGACCGTCTCTGCGCTGCCTTTATCCGCCGCCCAATAAAGAGCCGTTTGGCCCTGGGCGTTCTGGGCGTTGATATTGGCCCCTTCCTTAATAAGGCTCTGCACTTGAGCCCACTGGCCGGATTGCGCTGCCGTTAGAAGCTGCTGGTTTAGCTGATTTAGGCGCATTTGCGAAATAAGGCCGGCGCAACCGACTAGCGTCGCGGAAAGGCTAAAAATCAATAAAAGGCGCAATTTATTGACCATTTTTATTTCTTCTCTCTAGATATAAGCAGAAGTGCTCGCGTGAATCAAGAGCGGGCGCTCTTTGCCACAAGTTAGCGGGATTTGGTATAATGGCCTCCGCTGGCTAAACTAGCGCTCTCAAAATAAAAAATAACCATTATTTATGCTAACAAAAACTAAAAACACATCCATCTCGAAAGATCTTTGGCAGGAGCGGGAAAACCTCGTTTCCAAGGCCAGCGCAGCCTACACGTCCATCTTCACCGCGAAGGCTAAAAATGCGACGCTTTGGGACGTGGACGGCAAGGAATACATCGACTTCGCGGGCGGCATCGGGGCCATGAATTCCGGCCACTGCCATCCGAAAATCGTCGCGGCCATTCAGGAGCAGGCCGGAAAGCTCATTCACACCTCCTTTCACGTCACCTCCTATCCTAATTACCTGGACGTGTGCCGCGAGCTGACCTCCGCCATCCCCGGCACTTTCGCGAAAAAAGCCATTTTCTTCAACAGCGGATCGGAAGCGGTGGAAAACGCGGTCAAGCTGGCCAAGGCCTTCACCAAGCGGCGGGGAATCATCAGCTTCACCAACGCCTTTCATGGCCGCACCTTGCTTTGCCTGACCTTGAACGGCAAGCACAAGCCCCTGCGCCAGCACTTCGGGCCTTACGCCGGGGAGATTTACCACGCGCCGTTCCCCTATCCCTACCGCCCGCCGGTCGGAGTGGACGCGAAGGAACTCACCGAGCATTGCTTGGCCGAGTTGGAGCGGGTCTTGCGCTTGGAAACCGCGCCGGAAGACGTCGCGGCCATGATCGTGGAACCGGTCCAAGGCGAGGGGGGATTTGTCGTTCCGACGCCGGGATTTCTGCCCGGCCTGCGCAAAATTTGCGACCGCTACGGCATCGTGCTCATCATCGACGAGGTGCAAAGCGGATTCGGCCGCACCGGGCGGTTCTGGGCGATGGAGCACGAGGGCATCGTCCCCGATCTGGTGACCGTGGGCAAATCCCTGGCCGGCGGCATGCCTTTGTCGGCCGTCGCCGGGCGCGCGGACATCTTGGACGCCGCGCCGGTAGGCTCCATCGGCGGCACCTACGGCGGCAATCCGCTCGCCTTGGCCGCGGCCCAGGCGGTGTTCGGCATTTTCCGGGAAGAGAAGTTGGTCGCGGCCGGCGCGCGCGTCGGCGAGACCGTGCGCAAGCGTTTCGACGCCTTCCGGGACGAATTTTCCTTCGTGGGCGATTCCCGCGGCCTGGGCGCCATGCGCGCCATCGAGCTGGTCGCGGACAAGAAGTCCAAGACGCCCCTGCCGGCGGCCAAGGTCAAGGAAATCCTCCACTACTGCGAGGACAAGGGCCTTATCCTCATCAAGGCCGGCGCCTACGACAACGTGCTGCGCACGCTCATGCCGCTGACCATCGGCGAGGAAGACTTGGACCGCGGGCTCGGCATCATCGAGGATGCCCTGCGTGAGGTGAAGCCATGAGTTCCACCAACGGAAGCAACGGCGGCGCGACCGTCGCCGTTTTGGGAGCTTTCGGGCTCATGGCGGAAGCCACGCTCTACGACTTGGCCCGCAATCCTTTAATCGGCAAGATTTACGCGGCTGATTTGAACCTGGGCCGCGCCGAAGCCGTGCTGGCCAAGATTCCCAACCGCCGCAAGATCAAGCCCGTCGTCATCGATTTGCGCGACACGGCCAAGGCCGCGAAGCTCCTCAAGGGCTCCCAGGCGGTGGTGAACTGCTCCTGGTACGAGCACAACTTGAAGGGCATGGACTTGGCCCTGGCCCTTAAAGCCCACTACTCGGACTTAGGCGGCCTTTACCACATGACCTTGAAGCAGCTCAAGCTCGACGCGGCCTTCGGAAAAATCGGCCGCGTCGCGGTCCTGGGCTGCGGCTCCACGCCGGGAATCACCAACGTGATGGCCGCGGCCATGGCCGAAGACTTCGATTCGCTCGACACCGTGGGCATCTACGACGCCAGCTACGACCCGGCCTTGGCCGAGGAATCCTTTTTGCCGCCGTTCTCCATCCGCACCATGATGGCCGAGTTCGAGGCTCCGGCGCCCATATGGGAAGACGGGCGCTTGAAGGAAGTTCCGGCGCACAGCCGGGCCGAGACCATGGATTTCAAGGCGCCCATCGGGCGCGTGAGCCTGGGCGCGGTCATCCACTCCGAAGTGGCGACGCTGCCGGGGTACTTCAAGAAAAAAGGCGTCAAAAACCTGTGCTTCAAAATTGCCTACCCGGACAGCGTCAAGCGCCAGCTCGCGGTCGCCTCGGGAATAGGCCTGGGCCGGGCCGAAAAGGTGAAGTTTGACGGCGTTTGCGTCTCTCCGCTCGATTTTCTGACCGTTTTAGCCCGGCAGAACGCCCAGACGGCGTCCTACGTCCCCTCCGGACCGCCCAAGGATTTTGAAATCCTGCGCGTCAAGGTGACGGGGAAAAGGGCCGGCGCGCCTTACGAGAAAGTCCGCGATTGCGAAGTGCGCCCGGCGGGCGCCATCGCGGCGGGAACGGCCGCGGTGGGATTCGCCGGCAGCATGGCGGCCATCATGGCGCTCAAGGGCTCGACCCAGTTCGCGGGCGGCGCCGCGGCGCCCGAGTCCGCGCTGGACCACGCGCTCTTCTTCGACGAAATGAGAGAGCGAAAGATTTTCCGCATGAGCGAGACGGCCGCCTACCCGGTGGCTTGACGAACAACCGAGGAGAAGTTTCATGAAAGTCGCGGCGCAAGACATCCTGAAGGAAAGCGAAAAGACGCTCGGCCTCATCGCCAAGCATGACCCTTTGACGGAGGAGGAGCGCGCCTGGCTCACGGATAAGACGGCCACCTATTACGCCGAGCACGTCAACCCCGGCATTCTGGAATACCGCAAGTCGGTTTCCACCGATTACATCTCGGTCGAGTGGGCGGACGGGGACAACAGCTTCACCGACATCAACGGCAAGAAATACCTTGATCTTCTGGGCGGCTACGGCATCTTCAACGTCGGCCACCGCCATCCCAAAGTGGTGGACGCGGTCTCGCACCAGTTGAAGCGCCAGGCGCTGCATTCCCAGGAGCTTTTGGAGCCCTTCCGGGCCATCCTGGCCAAGCTCGTCCGGGACATCACCCCCGGAGATCTCCAGTTCAGCTTTTTCGGCAACTCGGGAGCCGAGGCCGTCGAGGGCGCCATGAAAATCGCCATGCTCCACACCGGCCGCAAGTCCTTTGTGGCCGCGGTCTCGGGCTTCCATGGCAAGACCTTGGGCGCCTTGTCGGCCACGGCCAAGGCCAAGTTCCGCCAGCCGTTCTTGCCCATCCTGCCCGACTGCTACCACGCGCCCTACGGCGACGCGGACTACATCGAGTCCATCTTGAAATCCGCCGACGAGGTCGGCAACGACATCGCGGGCGTCATCCTGGAGCCCATCCAGGGCGAGGGCGGCATCAACGTGCCGCCGGACGACTATTTCCCGCGCGTGCGCGAGCTCTGCGACCGCTACGGGGCTCTGCTCATCGCGGACGAAGTGCAGACCGGCATGGGCCGCACCGGCAAGATGTTCTGCGTGGATCACTGGGGCGTGGTGCCCGACATCATGTGCCTGGGCAAGGCCCTGGGCGGCGGCGTGATGCCCATCGGAGCGTTTGTCTCCAACAAGACCGTTTGGGAGCAGCTCTTCCCGGAGCCCTGGCTGCATTCGACCACCTTCGGAGGCAATCCTCTGGCCTGCGTGGCGGCCATCGCCAACATCCACGTCCTGCTCGATGAAAAACTGCCCGAGCGCGCCGAGAAGAAGGGCGGAGAGATGATTGCCAAGCTGCGCGCCCTGCGCCGCCGGTTCCCCAAGCTCTGCCTGGATATCCGCGGCAAGGGGCTCATGATTGGAATGGAGTTCCCGACCGACGCTATCGGCTACGAAATCTCGAAGGCGCTCTTTGACCGCGGCGTTCTGGTCGCGGGCACGCTCTTCAACGCCAAGACCATCCGCATCGAGCCGCCGCTGACCATCACCTCCCAGGAAATCACCCAGGCCATCGAAGCCATCGAGAAGGTGTTCAAGGAAGTCAACGCCAAGCACTTCGAGACGCGCCGGACGCCGGTGAGGAAAGCGACGGCATGACGGTCGCGGCCGCGAAGAAAGCCCGGGAAGTCATTAATCCGGCGACGGAAAAAGTCCTCGCGGAAATTCCGGACGCGGACGCCGCCGCGGTCGACAAGGCCGTCGCCGCGGCCAAAAAAGCCTTTGATTCCGGCGTGTGGTCCGGCAAATCTCCGGCCGAGCGCGCCGCCGTCTTGTTCAAATGGGCCGATCTGGTCGAGAAAAACCTTCCCCGGCTGGCCGAGATGGAATCGGCCAACACCGGCAAGCCCTTGAAGCTCGCGCGCGACGGAGACATTCCCTTTGCGGTCGACAATTTGCGCTTCTTCGCCTCGGCCGCGCGCTTGATGGAAGGCAGCGCGAGCCAGGAGTACGTTCCGGGCTACACCTCCATCCTGCGCCGCGATCCGGTCGGCACGGTCGCCTTGGTGAGCCCTTGGAATTATCCCTTAATGATGGCGGCGTGGAAATTGGGACCCGCTTTGGCCGCGGGCAACACGGCCGTCATCAAGCCATCGGAGTTGACGCCCCTGACCACGATTGAACTGGGCAAACTCGCCCAAGAAGCGGGATTTCCCGAGGGCGTGGTCACCGTCATCACCGGAGGCGAGACGACCGGCCGCGCGCTGACCGCGCACCAAGACGTCAACATGATTTCTTTCACCGGCGACACCGAGACCGGCAAGAAAATCATGCGCCAGGCCTCGGACACGGTCAAGCGCCTGCACTTCGAGCTGGGCGGCAAGGCGCCCTTCGTGGTTTTCGAAGACGCCGATTTGCGCGCGGCGGTCTGCGGCGCGGTCGCGGGCGCCTTCGTCAACGCGGGCCAGGATTGCACGGCCGCCACGCGCCTCTACGTGCAGGAATCGATTTTCAAGAAATTCTCGCAGATGTTGGCCGAGGAAGCCGCCAAAGTGCGGGTGGGAGATCCGGCCAAACCAGGCACGGACATGGGGCCGCTGGTCTGCGCCGAGCAGCGCGTGCGCGTCGAAGGATTTGTCGGGCGCGCCAAGGGCGTCAAGTTCCTCATCGGCGGCAAGCGCCCCGCGGGCCTCAAAAAAGGATATTACTTCGAGCCGACGATCATCTTGGGCGCGGCCCAAGACTCGGAGTTGGTCCAAAAAGAGATTTTCGGGCCCGTGGCCTGCCTGCTGCCCTTTAAGACCGAGGAGGAGGCCCTGGCGCTCTCCAACGACGTGCCCTACGGTTTGGCCGCCAGCGTTTGGACCACGGACGTGCGCAAGGCCCTGCGCGCGGCCAAGGCCCTGCGCTTTGGCACGGTCTGGATCAACGATCATCTGCCGCTGACCTCCGAGATGCCCCACGGGGGCTTTAAGCAGTCGGGCTTCGGCAAGGACATGTCCAAGCACGCGCTCGAGGACTACACCGTGGTCAAGCACGTGATGGCGGACTTAAGCGGCGCCGCGCGCAAGCCCTGGCACTACACCGTCTACGGCGATCCGGCGTAAGCCGCGGAACGGGCGCGTCCTGCGCTCACCCCGAAAAAGCAAGCACCCTGTGGCTCAGTTCGCTCCGGAATGCGCCCGTTCCACGGCCTTTACGCTGGAAGAGCGACGCGGTGGTTTGGCTCCGGAGTGAGCTGAGCCACAAAGCGCCCTCTACGGGGCGAGCGAGGAGCAAATCGCCGCGGCGCTCTTCTTTAGATATGCTTCGCGGCTTTCTTGGCGGCGGCGATGCCGTTCAAGGAGGCGAAGAAGAAGTCCGAGACCTCGCCTTTGGCGTCCGAGCAGCCGAAGTAGATGGGGGGAAAGTCCCGCCGCGCGGCGGGCTGAAGCTTGGTGAAGTATCCCGGAATCGACATCGGTATGGGATGGCCGCGGCGGTAAATGCGGACTTCCTCCAGGTGCGGCAGCCACTCCGGCGAAATTTTGAGCAACTCCTCGACCGCGGCCTTGGCGCGCGCCTTGGCTCCCGCGTCGGTCAGGATGCTCTCCCGCTGATCCTGGTTTAAGGGCGCGTAGACCGTGACGACCTGCGGGCGCTTCAAGTTCCCGCCGTCCGCGTAGGTGACCCAGTCCGCAGGGATAAAATCCGTGAAATTCTTGGCGCCCGGCACCCAGTTGTCGAAGCCGCGGTTGGTGACCACGCGGCTAAAGCACAGGTTGTAGACGAGATATGGAGCGTAGCGCATCGCGCCCATGGCCCGCGCCTGATCCTCGGGCAAGTCCTGCACCAGAAAGCGGGTGATGAACTTGGGCACGCACATGACCACGCTCTTGGCCTCGACCGTGTGGGGCTTGCCCTCGTGGAAAAAGCTCACCAGAACCTTCTTGCCCTTCTTGCGCACGCTGTAGGCCGCGGCGCCCGTCAGAATGCTCTTCTTGGCCTTCTCGGGCAGCTGCGCGTAAACCTCCTTGGAGCCGATGCCGATGCCGCCGGCCCATGTGTAGCGCGGCACCCGAAACCAGTCCCGCGCGGCCTGGATGCCCAGGTAGGAGGAACTCAGCTCCGTGGGCGCGCCCCAATTGGACTTGCCGAAGCCGTCCCAGTAGGCCTTGAGCTCGGGCGCGCGGCCCTTGAAATAATCCGAGAAGGGCTTGAGGTCCAAGGCCTTCAAGTTCTTGTCGATGTCGATGTCTTGGATTTCCTTTAAGAAATCCCGGAAGCTTTTCTTGACCGACTCGCCGTAGGGGAGCTTGTCGATGGCCGGGTTGTCCGCGTGGCCGTTCCAAAAGTTGCTGATCCAGACGCCGTTGAAATGCGCGGCGTCATTGCCCGGGATTTCCTTCCAATTGAGGTTCCAGCGCTTGACCAAGGCGGCGAAATCGGGCTCGCCCTCGGTATCGTCCCAGGCCGCGCCCGTGGAGTAGGGCACGCCCTTCCAGGACTCCGAGTAGGCGTTGCCGCCCAGGTGCGGCTCCTTCTCGATGAGCAGGAAATTTTCGTTTTTCAGCTCGTCGGCTGCGCCCAGGCCGCTGGGGCCGCCGCCCACGATGACCACGTCCTTCTTAAGGGAGGGGGCAGGCAGCGGCAGGCTCATGCCGTCTCGGACCTCGTGGCAGACCGTGTTGGTCTCGGACTCAAGGCGCCCCGCCGGGATAGCGCCCTTGCCGCCGCCCTTCTTGTCGGAGAGCGCCGCGAAGGCCATGGGCGCGGGACAGGCCATGACCGCTCCCGCGCTGATTACCCATTTGATGAACGAGCGGCGGGTCACATCCATGACGGGAGCCATTCTATCATTCTTTCGGCTAATCCCGGGATGCCCTCCGAAGCCCCCTGGCGCGCCTGGGCCTTTAGGCCTATAATAGAGCGGGACGAAAGTCCGTGGCACAGGCGCATACTCGGAGCTATTTTATAGGCATGAAAGTCTTCGCTTTCATATCGGTCCTTCTTCTGGCCGCGGCGCCGCAGTTGAACGCGGCGAAAGCCGTTGTCGGCCGTCAGTATCTCCTGAACCAAATCGACAACTGGGAGTATTTTTTCGCCCGCAATCCGAAGAACGCCAAAAAGGCGGGAGACTCGGTGCCCCAGCTGCGCGAATTGCTGGGCGAGGCTGAGCAGGCGCGCGGCGGCGAGGTCGCGCCGCTGGCGAGCCGGTTCGAGGCCTGGCAAAGCGCCGTGCTGGTCAAGCTTTCCGATAAGGATCACGCCTCGAACATGGCTGGGTTCGAGCATTACATGAAATACCTTGTTGCCTCGGCGCGCCAAATGGCGCAAAGGGAAAAAGAGGAAAAGCAGCGGCGGGAGCTCGCCGAAAAGGCGGAAACCGCGGAGTTGAACGCCGCCCAGGCGCCGGAGCAGGCCTTCGACGGAGGCGGCGTCGCCATGGCCGCCGCGGTCCCGCCGGTCGCCCAAACCTCCGCGCGGGAACCTTCCAGGATGGCGTCTTTGGACGTCTCCGCGCCGGAAGTCCAGCCGATGGCCGTCGCCCTGGGGGCGGTCCCGGATCCGGTCGTGGAAGCTGCCCCGGCCGCGGCCGCGCAGCCCTACACCTGCGCGAGCTTGGGCAACCTCTGTCCCCAACTCCTCAAAGCCGGAGCCACTATCAAGATCATCCAAGACGTTCTCACCGAGGCAAAAAAGTCGGGCGCGAATCCGATTCTGATTTTCGCCGTGATGGAATCGGAATCCAGCTTTTACGCCAAAGCCAGGAGCCAGGCCGGCGCGCTGGGGCTCATGCAGATCATGCCGGACACCGGCAAGCAGTTGGGCGTCCGCAGCGCGAAAAAACTCTTCGACATTAAGACCAACATCAGGCTAGGCATCCGTTATCTCAAGAGCCTGTGGAACGATTTCTGCGATTTCTCCATGTCCGAGCTCAACTCCATCAATCCCTGGATGCGCGCGGACGTCAAGAAGGCCATCGCGGCCTATAACGCGGGGCCGGCGGCGGTGCTCAAGTACGGCGCCGTGCCGCCCTACCGCGAAACCCGCCACTACGTCGCCAAGGTTCTGCGCAACTTCTACAATCTGCGCCGGGCCTCTCAAAGCCAAGACTGACGGCCTTACCGAGGCGACTGTTTTGATGCTTCTCACAGGGGGGCCAATCTGATATGATTTTCCCCGTGGAGCCGCTGCTCGATCTCCAGGGCCTGGAGAAATCCTTCGGGGGGACTCAAGTGCTCAAAGGCATTTCCCTGAGCGTCGGCCAGGGCGAGTTCCTCACTTTGCTGGGCCCGTCCGGCTGCGGCAAAACCACGACCCTGCGCATCATCGCGGGCTTTGAAAACCCGGACCGCGGGCAAGTCCTTCTCGCGGGAAAAAATGTGACGCGGCTGGCACCCTACGACCGGGACATCCACACCGTCTTCCAGCACTACGCCCTTTTTCCGCATTACGACGTCTTTGGCAACGTGGCTTTCGGGCTGCGCCTCAAGAAAATGAAGGAGAGCGACATCAAGGAGCGTGTCTTAAGCTCCCTGGACTTGGTCCGGCTCAAGGGCCTCGAAAACCGCCGCCCCAGCCAGCTCTCCGGCGGCCAGATGCAGAGAGTCGCCCTGGCCCGGGCCTTGGCGGGGCGCCCGCCGCTTCTTCTTCTCGACGAGCCCCTGGGAGCCCTGGACTTGAAGCTGCGCAAGGAAATGCAGCTTGAGCTCAAGCACATCCAGCGGCGCCTCGGCATTTCCTTCATTTACGTCACGCACGATCAGGAAGAGGCCATGACCATGTCGGACCGGGTCGCGGTCTTCAACGCCGGCCGCATCGAGCAGATCGGAGCGCCGCAGGAAATTTACGAAAACCCCAAGACCGCCTTCGTGGCCGACTTCATCGGCGCCGCCAACATTCTTTGCGCCGAGGTCGTCTCCTCCTCAGGCGATTCGCTTAGAATCAAAATCGAGGGGAGTGTCGAGGCCGACATTCCGGCGCAAAACGGCTGGGCGCAAGCCGCGGTCAAGAGCGCCGTGCAGCTCGCGCTTCGCCCCGAACGCGTTACCGTGGGCGCCGATCTCGGCCAAGCGGCGGAAAACGGCTGGCTCCACATCAAAGGCGCCTTGGCCGAGACCGTCTACCTGGGCAATTCCCGGCAGGTCATCCTGCGGACCGCAAACGGCGAAAAGGCCATCGTCTCCTCGATGTCCGCGGAAGCCTTCGCCGCGATGGGCGCCGACATCGGCGGCGCCGCCCTGGCGAAATTCCGGACGAAAGACCTGGTCCTTCTGGGAAGCCGGGAAAGGAGCGCCTAGGGCCATGCCGGGAATGACCCGCCGCGACTTCCTCAAAATCGCCGTCCTGGCGGGAACCGCGCCGTCCCTTTTGGCCGCCTGCGCCGGCTCCGACGACAAGCACGAGGTCAATTTCTTCAACTGGTCCACTTACATCGCCAAGGACACGCTGCCGCGCTTCTCACTCGAGACCGGCATCGTGGTCAATTACTCGGTCTTTTCCGACGAGGAGGAGATGTTCGCCAAACTCCGCTCGGGAGCCTTGGGCTACGATCTCATCGTGGCGACGGACTACATGATTCCGCGCTTAAAGGCCTTGAATCTCATCGATCCCTATCCCGCCGGCGCTCTTAAGAACACCGGCAACATCGATGCGAAGTTCCGGAACACGCCCTACGATCCCGACAACGCCTACACGGTGCCCTACCTATGGGGAACCACCGGCATCGGCTTCAACAAGAAGCACATCTCCAAGCGGCCCGCGTCCTGGTGGGATTTGTGGGATCCAAAATACAAGGGCAAGATTTCCATGCTAGACAACGCCCGCGACTGCGTGGGCATCGCGCTTTTGATGAAGGGCTACCCGCAGACCGCCGAGAGCGACGCGGCCTTCAAGGCGGTGGAAGATCTTCTCATTTCGCAAAAGCCGCTCTTAAAGCAGTACTCCAGCGCGACCTACGTCGACAGCCTCATCAACGGCGAGGTCTACCTGGCGATGGCCTGGTCCGGGGACGTCATCCAGGCCGCCCGGGAAAATCCCGAGCTCGACTACGTCATCCCCAAGGAAGGCAGCTATATCTGGGTGGACAACATGTGCCTGGTCAAAGGCTCCCGGCACAGGGCCGACACCCTGCGGCTGGTGGACTACCTCATCGAGGGGAAAGTCGCCGCGGAAATAGCCAACTTCGTGCGCTACGGCAGCCCCAACGCCGCGGCTAAACCTTATCTGGACAAGATCTTGCTCGACGATCCGCGGGTTTTCCCGCCGCCCGAGGTGCTTAAGCGGCTGCAGTTCTACGCGATTTTGCCGCCGGACTTGGCGCAAACCTGGATAGACACCTGGTCGGACGTTAAAGCGGCCTAAAGCTCGATGCTGGGCAAACTAAAGAAATTCCGGGCCTGGCTTTTCAGCGGAAAATCCGAAAAGGCCTCGCACCTCCTGATTCTTCCCGCGTCTTTCTGGCTGGCGTTCTTTCTCGTCATTCCCATCGTCCTTCTCCTGATTCTGAGCTTGGCGCAGCGGGGCCCTTACGGCACCATCATCTGGCACCACCCGACGCTGGATAATTTTCGCCGGGTCTTCACGCCTCTTTATATCCCCATCGTGGCGAGGACTCTGCTCTACTGCGGAACCGCCGCCGTCATCTGCCTGCTGCTAGGCTATCCCACGGCCTATTTTCTGAGCTTTTACGCCGGGGAATGGCGCGACACGTTCCTCATTCTGCTCATGATCCCATTTTGGACCTCGGCGCTGGTCTCCATTTATTCCTGGATCATCATTTTGGGGCGCGGCGGGCTCATGAACAGCGTTTTGACGGGCACAGGCCTGCTGCGCACGCCGCTGGACGTTCTCAACACGCCGTTCTCCGTCATTCTGGGGCTGGTCTATTTCTACCTGCCCTTCATGATCCTTCCGCTCTACTCGTCGCTCGAAAAAATTCCCAAGCAATACATGGAAGCCTCCTATGACTTGGGAGCCGGCGCCTTGCAAACTTTCCTCAAGGTGACGCTGCCCCTCTCGCTTCCGGGGGTCTTCGCGGGCTTTATCCTGACCTTCGTGCCCTGCCTGGGCGACTTTTTGACCGCCGAATTTCTAGGCGGGCCGCGGACCTACCTCATCGGCAACTTGATTGAGAACCAGTTTCTCATGGCCCAGGACTGGCCCTTCGGGGCAGCGCTGACCGCCGTGCTCTTGTGCGCGATGCTCGTCGGCCTCTACTACTACCAAAAGCTTGAGGCGGCGGAGACGGCGGCATGAAAAACAAGTGGTTCTCGTTCTACGCCGCGGCGTTCTACGCTTTTCTTTACATGCCGCTTTCGGTCATGTTCTTCTTCTCGTTTAACAACGCGCGCCGCAACGTGGTCTGGCGCGGCTTCACGTTCAAATGGTACGGCGTTCTGCTCCACGACGCGGGGCTCTTGGGAGCGCTTCTAACCAGCCTCAAGATCGCGGTTCTAGCCAGCCTGCTGGCGTCTGCCCTCGGGCTCCTGGCCAGCTACGCGCTGGTCTGCCGGCCGCCCCGTTTCGGCCGGGCTTTTTATTCTTCGTGGCTTAACGCCCCGCTGCTGGTCCCTGAAATCGTCATGGGCGTCGGCCTCTTGAGCTTTTTCGT
>DATLSD010000079.1:0-6029 GCA_035534315.1 Elusimicrobiota bacterium | reverse complement strand
CAGCGGAAGCGGCGCGCGGGGCGGCAAAACGATTTCGACGAAAAGGCCGCGGTTCCTGCCGCCTTTGTAGAACTGGCCGCCGGAATGCAGATAGGCCGGGCCAAAATCAAGAATGGTCTCAAGCCCGGTTTTCTTGGCGATGAGTCCGGCCAGCGCGCTGAGCGACGCCAAGTTTTTTTCATCGGGCGGGGCATAGGCCAGCACGGCGCAGTAGTCGCCCGCCCGGCCGCGCCCCAGGTGCCCGTCGAAGGTTTCCGCCAAAGCCCGGTAGCCGGTCGGCCGTTCCGGAAAAAGGGTTTTTTTGAGTTCCGCATCGCAGAAGGCGGGAATTCCCGACGCGTAAAAATCGGGTTTGGGCCCGCGCTCGGAGGCTTTCCCCGGTTTTTTGCGCCCGGCGGCCTCCAAAATATCCCGCGCCGCGGCTTTCGCGGACTCGACGTCGGGCTCGCCGAAGGGATTGACGCCAACCAAGAACGCGGCGGCGCACACGGCGATTTCCCAGAGCATGAATTGTCCCGCCGCGTCCCCGCAGACGGCTTCGATATCGATGGGCAGCTCGTCGGCCGCGCGCGCGGGTTTTTCGGCGCCTAAGTCGTCCCGCAACACCGGTAAAAGCCCGCGGCCGCTCTTGCCCAAGGCTTCGGCGACCATCTGAAAAATCCAGGGGCCGAGGCTTTTTAATCGCGGAGGAAGTTCAAGGATAAGCTTATCCCTGCCGGAGAGTTCCCCCTGAGCGAGCAAAGCGCCCAATTTCAAGGCGGGATTATCCGCGCCCGGAGTCCAAAGCTCGTTTTCCTGGGCGAGCGCTCCGCGCAGAAACGCCTCCACGTCCACTCCGGAGAGCGCGGCCGGCGCGAGGCCGAAGGCGGTCCAGACGGAATAGCGCCCGCCGATGTCCGGCGGCGCGGAAAACACCCGGCGGAAACCCAGGCGCCGGGCTTTTTTCTCCAGGGACGTGCCTGGGTCCGTGATGGCGGCGAAGCGCCGCCCGGCTTTTCCTGGAAAGAGCCTGTCCACATGGGCGTGGAAATAATCCATCAGGCAGTTGGATTCGACCGTGGAGCCGGACTTGCTCGCCACGATGAAAAAGGTTTTACGCAAATCAAGCGCGGCCTCGAAATCGCGCACGGCGTCCGGGTGGATGGAATCGAGAATTTCCAGGCGCGGAAAGCCTTCGGCTTTCGCGAAACAGTCGCGAAAGACGCGGCAGGATAGAATCGAACCGCCCATGCCCAGGACGGCGAGAGATTCCCAGCCTTCGGTTTTAAATTCTTCCGCGAAAGATCGCAAGGGGCCAAGTCCCGCCGCCGACGCGGCCGGGGCCGTGATCCAGCCCAGAGAGCCGCGGACCAAGTCCTCTTCTTCCGGATTCTTGGCGAAGAGGCTGGCGTCCTTGCGCCGCAGGCGCTCCAGAAAACCGCTGTCTAGAAGGGAGGCGACGCTAGCGTCCAAGGGTTTTCGCCGCGGGCCGCGAGAATTCCTTCTCGATGGCCGTCACCTTGTTGAGGCGCCGGACATGGCGGGCCGCGCCGGAAAAGCGGGCGTTCATCCAGGCCCGCGCGATGTCCAGGGCCAGGCCTGTGCCGATGACGCGCTCGCCCAGACACAGGACGTTGACCGCGTCGTCCTCGACGCCTTGCCGCGCGGAGAACACGTCGTGGCACAGCGCGGCGCGGACTCCGGGAACCTTGTTCGCCGCGACGCTGGCGCCCACGCCGCTGCCGCAAACCACGACGCCGCGCTCGGCTTTGCCAGAGGCTACGGCCAAGGCGACCTTGCGGGCGTAGTCCGGGTAATCGGCCGGTTTTTCGGAGCGGACGCCGAAATCGACGACGCGGTGCCCGGCGTCCTTGAGGAACTTGCCGACGGCCGTCTTGAGCTTGTAGCCGGCGTGATCCGAGCCTATGGCGATGCGCATGACGAGATTCTAGCGAGTTGAGGCTCGGGAATCAATCGCGGGGGTTAAGGCCGCTTTGGCCGCGGCTTCTTCCGGATGGATGCCGCTTGACGACGGCTCGAAGGACGGGATTTCCCGCTTGAGCGCGCGGCAAAATTTTTCGGAAAAAAGACGGCTGCGAAAAAGCCCTCCGGTCCAGGACACCTTGATTGGGCCGCGCCAGCGCAGTTCGGACTTGACGCCGCCGGCCAGCGCTGCCAGATGGGCGGCGGCGCGATCCAAAAGAGCGGACGCGGCGCGGTTTTTAGGGGCGAGCTTCATCACGCGCCGGGCCAAGGCGGCGGTGCGGCGCACGGGCGCGGGGCCGTGCGCCAGGGTCAGGGGCCGCGGAAATTTTTCCCGCAGGCGGGCATCCTTCAGGGCCTCGCGTCCGATCCAAAAGGCCGAGCCCTCGTCGCCCAGCAAGGCGCCCCAGCCTCCGGCGCGCGCGGTTCGCCCCTGCGGGCTTCGCCCGAAGGCGATGGAACCGGTTCCCGCGACGACGAGAATGCCGGGTCCCGCGCCGAAGGCCGCCTGGTGGGCCATCTCGACGTCCGAGAGCACGCGCGCGCGCCGCGCGGTTTTGCGCAGGGCCGCGCGCAGTTCGCGCTTTTTGGCGCCGGTCCAAATGCCGGTTCCGCCCAAAACAAGACCGTCCAAAGATTCGACGCGCCAGCGCCTTTTGATGGAGCGGACGATTTTGGGGACGTCGTCAAGGCGCGGCGCCGTCATGCGGGCCCTGCGCAGAACGCGCCCGTCTCGGCCGACGAGGCAGGCGCGCAGCAGGCTGCCGCCGAAGTCAAGTCCTAGGCCGCCGCTACGGATTTTGCTCAAGCGGGGTCTGCGGCTGGGCGGCCAGGGAAATGAGGATTTTTTGGAGAGAGTTAAGCCAGGCTTGGGTGTTTTGCCTCAGTTCGGGAGAGACGGCCGGGTTCATCATGCTTTGAATTAAATTTTGAACTAGGGCGCGCTTGTCTTTCACGAAGTCGTCCAGCGTCGCGCTTAAGATGGGTCCGCGCCCCGGCAGGCGCGGCGAAAGCTTGACCTTCAAAATGCCTAAAACCGTGATTTGAGACGACCGGGCGGTGAATTCCCCCTCATTGATGAGTTCTTGCGGGAAAGGGGTTCGGTACTCTTGCCCGTCGATATCCGCGGACAGGAATTTTTCCGGCGCGCCGAAGACCGAGCGGACCGGCGCCAAATGATAAATTCCCGGCTCGATTTGGTAAAGGAATGTCTGCCCGGCCTCGGCGGGCAAGCGGTAGATTTGCCCGTCGCGGCTCTCCAGGCCGATGACGGCGCTGCCGCGGGAGGTCGGGCCGTTGGGATCCTGAAATTCGCCGCCGATGACGACGGCCGCCATGCCCGGGTGCGGCTCATCCTGCGCGACGGGAATAGTTCCACGGCAGGCGCTCAGGGCTAGAAGAGCGGCCGTTGCGGCAAAAGGAATTTTTTTCATCACCGCCATCATAGAAAATCGGCGGCGGAACGGCAATTCAATAGCGCAGGGTGTGGATATTCACTCCCGGGAAGTAGCTTCCGATGATTCGGGCGGCGCTTTGCCCGGCCAGGGCGCGTCCGATGGCGCCGGATTGGCACAGGCCCACGCCGTGGCCCCAGCCGCCGCCGTGAAAAATCAAGTCGACCGGACGCCCTTTGGCGTCGTAATCGGCTTCGGTGATGAAAAGAGTGCTGCGCAGGGAGCCCAGGGCCAGCAGATAGCGAATGTCGCTTTCCGAATCGATGCGCGCGTTCCGGCGCGTTCCCACGGCCAGCACCGCGTTGGCGTTGCCCGAGGGCGCGCGGCGCAGGACGATGAGCCGTTTCAATCGCCCGATATGGTAGTGGGCGTCAAGCCTGTTTGTGATTTCGCTGAAAGGGACGACCCGCGTCCAGCGGAAGTGGGACGGGTAGACGTAAAGGGACGGGCCTCCGTAGGCTTTGGGCCAGGAGAAAAGCCATTGGCGCAGGGCCCAGGGAGAGTCCGGCGGCGGCGCGCCGTCGGGCATGTCGGAGACGCCCTTCCAGTAAGGGATGTCTCCCCAGCCGGAGACGTCCTTAGCGCTTTGAGTGTGGCCGCCGCAGTTCGCGGAATAGGTCACTTGCGCGAGCTTGCCTTTGTAGTAGACGACCTCTCCGCGGGTCGCCGCGACCACGGCGCGGGCGCGGGCGCTTTCCGCGCGGACGCCTTCGTAAACCTGGCAGTGCTGGCTGTCGCACAAATCGTAGCCTTCCCGCCGGTGCGGCCGCAGGATTTTTTTGAGGTAGAGCGCCTCGGTGCGCGCCAAAATCGCCTGGGCCTTGAGCGCCTCGATGGGCGAGTCGATGGGCATCTCCGCCGCCAGAACTCCCGCGACGTAGGATTCGACGTCCACGGTGTTGACCAATCGCAGGGTTCCATGGTCATTGGAAATTTCCACCGCGCCGCGCAAAGCCTCGTTGGAAAGCCTGGGGCCCGCGGACACCGGGTCGTTGAGAATGACGATGCCTTGGGCGCGGGAAAGCGGCTTGATGGCGACGGCGTCGCGGCGCAGGAGCGCCCGCCGTCCGGTGGGGTTCAAAATCTCCAGGCGCCAGCGGCGCCGGACGCGCCGGAGAAGAGCTGTCCACCTCGTTCCTGCCGCGCCCTTGAGCAGGATGCGTCCGCTGCGCGCGTCTTCGATGACGAATTGGCGGTTGGCGCTGAAAGTCACGATGCGGCGCATTCGCGGGTTGCCCAGAGCGTCGGTGCCGATGCCGACGCGGATCATGGGCGTGCGCGGCGATTTCGGGAAAGCCCGCGCGACCGTCGGCGTTTTGGCCGTTGAAATGCCAAGTATTTTGGCGGGGCGCATCGTCAAAAAGGGTTGGATGCGGCGCATTAAGCCCAGAAGAAAGCGGTTATGCGGCTCCGCGTCGACGATGTAGGCGACTTCCCTCCAGGCCAAGTTGTAGCGGTGTTCCGCGAGGTAAATCCTCGCCAGAGCCTGCCGGGCTTCCTGGAAATAAGAATCGGCGATGATGCTTTGCCGGAAGGCCTTGGCCGCGGCACGATTTTCATCAAGCTTCTCGTAGATTTCGGCGCGGTAGAACGGGATCAGATTCAAGAAAGGGGACGATTTCTCGGCGTTGTCCAGGTCGCGCAGCGCCGTGTTCGGCCGAGAGCCGGCCTCGTCGACGCGCGCCATTCCCACCCAGGCGTAGGCTTCATCCGAATTTTTTTCCAGCGCGCGCTCGAAGCTTTCCTCTGCCGCCGGGTAACGGCCTGTCTCGAACTGCGACCAGCCGAGGGCCGTCAGCACATCCGAAGACGGATCGACGGACGCGGCGCGGGAAAACCATTCCTCGGCGGCTTGCGGCTTCTGAGTTTCAGTGAAGATGACGCCGCCGTCGAGCCAAGGTTGGGCAGCGGCGGGGTCGAGCTTCGCGGCCCGGCGGTAGTCCAAGATGGCGTCTTGGTAGCGGCCTTGAAAATAAAGGGCGTTGGCCCGCGCGAGAAACTTCTTTGCTTTGGCGGGCGATGCGGCGTGGAGAAGCGGAACGGATGATAAGGCAGCCGCGAAGATTATCGCGGCCGCCGGCAGCGTACGTCTCCAGGGTCTAGAAATCGTTCCCGCTCCCGCCGGCGCAGCGTCCGCCCGCGCACGCGGAACGGCCGCAGGGGCCGACGTCCTGGCCGATGGAGGCGCCGCCGTGCGAGGCGACTTTGGGCACGCGGTCGGAGACTTTCACGATTTTTCCCAGTTCCGCGTCGTAAACGTAGGTTCCGGTGGCGCCTGACGGCGCTTCCTTCTTGGCTTTGGCGGGTCTGGTGGCGGTCTTCATGGTTTTGTCTTGCCTCCGCGAACGACTTGCACGCTGACGGGAGTCATTTTAGCAGAAAAGAAGAGCCCGCACCGCCTTTCGGCGATGCGGGCTCTTGGTTCTTCGTCCTGAACTAGAGCTTCTGGACGTTGGTCGCGCGAGGTCCCTTGTCGGACTGCTCGACGCTGAACTCGACGGATTGATTCTCCGCCAAGGTCTTGAATCCATTGCCCTGGATGGACGTATGATGGACAAAAAGATCCTTCGAGCCGTCATCGGGGGTGATGAATCCGAACCCCTTCTGATCGTT
>DATLSD010000078.1:0-6524 GCA_035534315.1 Elusimicrobiota bacterium | reverse complement strand
CGCGGCCGCGGACCTCCATGGTTTTCTCTTCCTTGAGCGGAAAAACGGAGCCGATTTCCATCTTGACTTCCTCAGCGGTGGTCTCGCCGATGAGGAGGTTGTACTTGCGCCTAAAGTGCATCAAGACGGCCTCGTCCATCTCGTCGCCGGCGGTGTCCATGGACTTGGAGACCACCAGCCCGCCGAGAGAAATGATGGCCGATTCCGTGGTCCCGCCACCGATGTCCACGATGAAATTCGCGTGAGGCTCCGAGATGGGCAAATCCGCGCCGATGGCCGCGGCCATGGGCTCTTCGATGAGGTAGACCTCTCGCGCGCCCGCCTGCTCGGCCGACTCCTGGACCGCGCGGCGCTCGACCTCGGTGATGCCCGACGGAATGCCGATGACGACACGGGGGTGCAAAAGAGAGCGCCGGTTATGGACCTTGCGAATGAAGTGCTTGATCATCTCCTGCGTGATCTCGAAGTCCGCGATGACGCCGTTCTTGAGCGGCCGCACGGACACGATGGAGGCCGGCGTTCGGCCCAGCATTCTCTTCGCCTCGGCGCCGATGGCCCAGACCTGCCTGGTCTCCCTATCAATGGCCACGACGGAGGGCTCGCGCAGGACGATGCCCTGGCCCTTCACGTAAACCAACGTGTTGGCCGTGCCCAGGTCGATGCCCATGTCGTTGGAGAAGAGGCTGAAGAGAAAGTTCATCATGTTCGGCGCGCTCTTAGGAAACCAGCGTGATGAGGCCGCGCACCGCGGCGTCTCCCGGACGCGGAGAAACCCGCAGAATCCGGGTGTAGCCGCCGGGGCGCTGCGCGTAGCGCGGCGCCAAAACGTCGAAGAGCTTCTTGAACACGACCTTGTCTTGCACCTGCCGGCGCACCAAATCGTGCCGGCCGCGCTTGGCGGTCGTGATTATTTTCTCGGCGAAGGGCCGCAGCTCCTTGGCCTTGGCCAGCGTCGTCTCCACCTTCTCATGCAGGAAAAGGCTCTGCGCCATGTTGCGCAGCATCGCGCGGCGGTGGGACGACGTCACCCCGAGCTTGCGCCCGCCCAAAGTTTTCACCATCGGAATGTCTCCTTAAATCCGGTCCGGCTTCTAGCTCAACTGCATTCCCAAGGAAAGACCCATGTCCTTCAGGCGCTCCTTGATCTCGTCCAAGGACTTCTTGCCGAAGTTCTTCATCGACAAAAGCTCCTCTTCCCGCCTGGCCACGAGCTCGCCCACCGTGTGGATGTGCGCGACCTTGAGGCAGTTGGACGCGCGGGAGGAAAGCTCGATGCCTTCAACGGGCTGGCTGAGCACCGCGCCAAGCTTTTCGTCGCCGGCCGCCACGCCCGCGGTCACGCCGTCGGTTTCCGCCGGCGCGCCTTCCTGGGCTTCTTCCTGCGGGATGAAGATCTGCAGGGATTCCCTGATGAGATGCGAGGACTGGATCAGCGCCTCCATGGGCGAAATCGAGCCGTCGGTCCAAATCTCGAGGATGAGGCGATCGTAGTCCGTCACCTGGCCCACGCGCGCGTTTTCCACGTCGTAGTGGACCTTGACCACGGGCGAAAACAAGGCGTCCAGAGGCAAAAAGCCCGCCGGCCAGCGGTTCTCGGCCCGCAGCTCATCCGCGGTCATGTAGCCGCGGCCGCGTGAGACCTCGATTTCCATCTCCAGCTTGCCGCCCGCCTCCAGGTGCGCGATGACCAAGTCGGGATTGACCACCTCAACGTTGGAGTTGACCGTGATGGCGGAGGCCTTGACCGCGCCGTCCTTGTTGGCGGTGAGGTAAATGGTCTCGGGGTCGTCCGAGAAGAGCTTGAGGCGCAGCTTCTTCAGGTTCAAGAGGATGTCCATGACGTCCTCCTTGACCCCGGGCAGCGTCATGTATTCGTGCTGCGCCTTGTCGACGCGCACCGCGGTCACGGCCGCGCCGTCCAGGCTGGAAAGCAGCACTCGGCGCAGGGCGTTGCCCACCGTGTGGCCGTAGCCGCGCTCGTAGGGCTCAGCCACGAATTTCGCGTAGGTGTCGGTAAGCGTCTTTTCGTCGACGTTGAGTTTTTGCGGAAGAACGAGTTCTTTATAAGCCATGTGGTTGCCTCTCGATTACTTGGAATAATACTCGATGATGAGCTGCTCGGTCACGGGGAAAGCCATCTCCGAACGATCCGGCAGGCGCAGAACCTTCGCGGAAAAATCCTCCTCGTTGAACTGCAAGAAGCTGGGCCGCCCGTTGAGCTTCTTGGAAGTTTCCAGGCTCAGTTTGACGCCCACGTTCTCGCGCAACTTCGGGTCCAGGCTGACGACGTCGCCGGCCTTGACGCGGTAGGACGGAATGTTGAGCCTCTTTCCGGACACCTTGATGTGCCCGTGCAGTACCAGCTGTCGCGCGGTCTTAAGCGAGGTCGCCACGCCCATGCGCCGCACGACGTTGTCCAAGCGCGTTTCGAGCGCGCCCAGCAAGTGGGTTCCGGAGGACTCCACGCTCTTGGACGCCTCCTGGACCAGCCGCTCGAAGGGGCGTTCATTGACCATGGCCAAGCGCCGCAGCTTCTGCTTCTCGCGCAGGCGGATGGCGTAGTTGGAAGGCTTGCCGCGCTGCGGCGGCGCCATGCCGGGCGAAGTCGGGTTCTTCTCGAACACGCACTTGGTGTGGCACTTGTCCCCTTTGAGGAAAAGTTTGGTTTGCTCCCGGCGGCAGAGCTTGCAGACTGAATCGGTGTATCTCGCCATGTGATTAGACCCTCCTGGCCTTGGGCGGCCGGCAGCCGTTGTGCGGCAGGGGCGTGACGTCCTTCAGGCTCACGACCAGAAGGCCGGAATTTCCCAGGGCGCGCACGGCCGTCTCCCGGCCGGGGCCGGGGCCCTTGATGAACACCGCCACCTGCTTGACGCCCAGTTCCAGGGCGCGCTTGGCCACCTTGCCGGCCGTCACGCTGGCGGCGAACGGCGTGCCCTTCTTGGTGCCGCGAAAGCCGTTGCCTCCGGCCGTCGCCCAAGCGAGGATGTCGCCGCGCTCGTCAGCCAGCGAAACGATGGTGTTGTTGAACGAGCACTGGATGAAAACTTTCGCGAAGGACAGCGTCCTCCAGTTCTTCTTCTTGCCGGCCGCCTTCGGTTTGGCGGCGGGGGCCTGCGTCGTCTGTTCAGCCATAGTTTCTCCTTAAAATTCTCCCTATGCTTTCGCCGCGGGCGCCGGCGAGGCGGCGGCTTTCCCGGAGCCGATGGTCTTGCGGCGGCCTCGGCGGGTGCGCGCGTTGGTGCGCGTCCGCTGCCCGCGCACCGGCAGGTTGCGGCGGTGGCGGAATCCGCGGTAGCTGCTGATCTCGTAGAGCCGCTGGACGTTGGACTGGATTTCCCGCCGCAGTTCTCCCTCCACCTTGTATTCCTTGGAGACCAGCGTGTTGATCATGCCGACCTGCTGCTCGGTCAGGTCCTTGACCCGCGTGGCCGGATCCACGGCCGCGCCCAGCTTCTCCAAAATCTGGTTGGACGTGGCTTTTCCCAGGCCGTAAAGATAGCGCAGGGCCACGTCGATTCTCTTGTTCTTGGGCAAATCAATTCCGGCGACGCGCGCCATAACTTTCTCCTATCCCTGCCTCTGTTTATGTTTCGGGTTGCTGCACAGCACGCGGATCACTCCTCCGCGCTTGACGATTTTGCACTTCGGACAAATGGGCTTGACGCTGGCTCTGACTTTCATGTTTTCTACTCCCTGAAAATAATGCGGCCTCGGCTCAAATCGTAGGGCGAAAGCTCGACGCGCACCTTGTCGCCCGGCAAAATCTTGATGTAGTGCATCCGCATCTTCCCGGAGATGTGCGCCAGGATGACCCGTCCCGGAGGAACCTCGACCCGGAACATGGCGTTGGGCAGCGCCTCCACGATGCTTCCCTCGACTTCGATCTTGTCGTCTTTAGGCATGAGCGGTCAATATCTCCGGTCCGTGCTCGGTCAGGGCCACGGTGTGCTCGAAGTGGGCCGAAAGCGCCCCGTCCTTGGTCACCGCGGTCCATCCGTCCTGCAAAACCTCAACCTCGGGGCCGCCCGCGTTGATCATGGGCTCGATGGCGAGCACCATTCCGATCGAAAGCCTGGGCCCCGTACCCGGCGCGCCGTAATTGGGCACCGCGGGATCCTCGTGCAGCGCCCGGCCGATGCCATGGCCGACGAAGTCGCGCACCACGGAAAATCCTGACGACTCGGCGCGCTTTTGCACGGCGCTGGAAATGTCGCCCAGGCGCGCGCCGATTTGAAAAGCCGCGACGCCCTTGGCCAGGGAGTCCTCGGTCGCGCGCACAAGCTCCTGCGCCCGCGCGGAAATCCTGCCCACGCCCACGGTCACCGCCGCATCGGCGTAGAAGCCGCGCACTATCGCGCCGAAATCAAGGCTCACCAGGTCGCCCTCGGCGAGGCGGCGCTTGTCCGAGGGGATGCCGTGCACCACTTCGGAGTTAATTGAGACGCAGAGCGCCGCGGGAAAGCCGCGATAGCCCAAAAATGCCGGCTGGGCCTTGCGCGCGGCGAGCTCCTTGCGCGCGATGCGGTCGAGCTCGGCCGTGCTCGCTCCCGCGGCTGCGGCCGCGGAAAGAACCACCAGGATATCACCCACGATGCGGCCGGCCTCGCGCATGATCTCGATCTCCGCCGGGCTCTTCATCTCGATGGTCTTGGTCGCCGTCATAAATATCAGCTGCGCACCCGCGCGGACTCGACCACGCCGGACAATTCCTCGGCCACCGCCTCGGGGCTCTGCGCGGCGTTTATTTCCCGCAGCACGCCCTCGGCCTTATAGTAGGCCACCAAGGGCTTGGTCAAGTCTTCAAAAATCATGGTGCGTTTCTCCGCCGTGGCGTCCTTATCGTCCTCGCGCACGACGACCGCGCCGCCGCAGGCGTCGCAGCGGCCCGCGGTCTTGGGCGGGCGGCTGGCGGCATTATAGACCTCGCCGCACTTGGAACAAACCAGACGCGAGGACAGGCGGCGCAGGGCCTCCTCGCGCGGCAGACTCAGGAAAATCGCCAAGTCCACGGATTGCCTAGACGAGGACAAAAGCCGCGAGAGCGCCGTGGCCTGATCCAAGTTGCGCGGAAATCCGTCGAGCAGGTAGTCCTTGCCCAGGGAATCTAAACGTCCCGCGACCATCTCAGTCACGACAGCGTCGGGCACTAGACGACCCGCCTTGACGTAGTCAGCGGCCTTCAAGCCCAGCGGAGTCTTGGCCTCCATCTCGGCGCGGAACACGTCGCCCGTGGCCAAGTGCACGAAGCCGTAGCGCGCGCTTAAAATCTTGCTCTGCGTGCCCTTGCCCGAGCCCGGGGAACCCAGCAAAATAACGATCATCGCCTAGCTACCCACGTTGAACCAGCGCTGGCGGAGCTTGCCGCTCTTTTTAAGGAAGCCCTCGTAGTTGCGCATGATGAGCTGGGCTTCCAACTGCCCCATGGTGTCGAGAGCCACGCCGACCACGATGAGGAGCGCCGTGCCGCCGAAGAAAAAAGGAATGTTGAATTTGCGGCGCAGCCAATCGGGCAGGACGCAGATGAAGGCCACGAACAGGGCGCCGCCCAACGTGATGCGCTCAAGGACCCACTCTATATAGGAAGCGGTCGCCTCGCCGGGCCGGTAGCCGGGGATAAATCCCCCCGACTTCTTCATGTTGTCGGCCAAGTCCACCGGGTTAATGGAGACGGAGTTGTAGAAGTAGCAAAAAAAGATGATGAGCGCGGCGTAAATGAGCTGGTAGACCCAGTCGCCCCGGGACATGAAGTCGGCCAGGTTTTGCGCCCACGGGGCGTTGCGGGCGAACTGCGCCATGGTGATGGGCACCGCCAGCAGGGAAACCGCGAAGATGACCGCGATGACGCCGGACTGGTCCACCTTCAGAGGCAGGTAGCTCTGCGCGCCGCCGTACATCTTGCGGCCCACCACGCGCTTGGCGTACTGCACGGGAATCTTGCGCTGGGCCGTCTCCACCCAGACCACCGCGACGGTGACGGCCAGAAGCAGCGCCACGATAATGGCGGCCTCCAAAATCCCCATTTCCTCGGCCTGGATGAGGCGGATAAAGCCGATGGTTGCGCTGGGCAGACGCTGGACGATTCCCGCGAAGATGATGAGCGACACGCCGTTGCCGATGCCCTGCTCGGTCATTTGCTCGCCCAGCCACATGACGAACATGGTTCCCGCGGTGAGCGTGAGCACGGTCAGGCAGTAAAAGCTCCACGTGGGGTTGGACACGACCGGCAGGTTGCCGGGCGCGGGCATCTTCGAAATCATGATGGTCAAGCCGAAGGCCTGGAAGGCGCCCAGGCCCAGCGTCAGATAGCGGGTGATGGAGTTGAGCTTGCGGTGACCGAGCTCTCCCTCCTTGGCCAGGCGATCCAAATAAGGAAGCACGTGGGCGCCCTGCAACAGGCTGATGATGATGGAGGCGTTGATGTAGGGCATGACGCCCATGGAGAAAATCGAGAACTGGGAAAGCGCGCCGCCCGAGAAAATGTTGAGAAAATTGAGAATCCCGCCGCGCTGGGAAAAAATAGC
>DATLSD010000077.1:0-3334 GCA_035534315.1 Elusimicrobiota bacterium | reverse complement strand
CGCTCGTGCCTTTAGTGCGGGAAAATTTCGCGGCGCGCCTAGCGCAGTCCGTCTTCGGCTTGGCGTTCTATCCCATGAAGACGCTCGTTCCGGCGCGTCTCTCCCCCATTTACGAGATGCCGCCGGGTCTTTACCTTCCTTGCCGCGAGGTTTTGGCGGGCGCCGCGGCCGTGCTGGCGCTCTCCGTTCTTTTTATTTGGCTGAGGAAAAAATGGCCGGCGGGCTTGGCGGCGTGGGCCTGCTATCTCGTTTTGATCGCGCCGCTCTCGGGAATTTTTCCGGTGGGCCGGCAGTTCGCTGCGGATCGCTACAGCTACCTGCCCTGCCTGGCGTGCGCGGTTTTGGCGGGCGCTGTCGTCCTGGCCGCCATGAACCGCTTGAAAAGCGCCGGCCGGAAAATTCTAATCGCGGCGCTGGCCCTCGTCGCGCTCGGGCTGGGGCGGCTGACCTGGAGCCAAACCGAAATTTGGCGCGACTCGGAGGCGCTCTGGAGCCGGGCCATCGCCCTTGAGCCCGGTTCCGACGTCGCCTGGGACAACCTTGGATCGGCGTTGGCCGCGCAGGGAAAAGCGGCGCTGGCCGCCGACGACTACCGGAAGGCCCTCTTGATAAATCCCAATTACGCCAAGGCGCGCAACAACTTGGGCGACGCGCTGGCGTCTTTGGGCCAGGCCGCGCCGGCTCTCGCCGAATACCGCCGGGCCCTGAAAATCGATCCGGACTTCGCCGCGGCTCATTACAATCTTGGCCTGGCGCTGGCCGCGCAGGGAAAGACCTGGCAAGCCCAGGCCGAATATGAGCGCGCGGTGCAAGACGCGCCCGATTTCGCCGAGGCGCGGGTCAATCTCGGCAATATCCTCGCGAAGCAGGGGAAAATCGCGCAAGCCGAGGCGCTTTACGAGCAGGCGCTCGCCATTGATCCGGGTTTGGCCGCGGCCCGCCAAAATCTGTTTTATTTGCGGCGTTCGGCTCGTCGGTTTGACAGGCTTTCCCGCTAGTTCGTATAATCTGGACAATATGATAACAAAAGAAAACAAAAGCGGGATCATCAAGAAGTACGCGGTCAACGCGAAGGACGTGGGAAGCTCCCAGGTTCAAATTGCGCTGTTGACCGAACGCATCAAGAGCCTTTCCGGACACCTCAAGGGAAATAAGAAGGATTACTCCTCCCAGCGCGGCCTGCTCAAGCTCGTCGGACAGCGCCGCCGCCTGCTGGGCTACGTCAAACGCTCGGATTTCGCCGGCTACAACCGCCTGATCCAGCAGCTGGATCTAAGGAAATAGCAATGGACACCATTCAAAAAATCAGCCTGCAGGAAACTGTGGGCGGCAAGACCCTGTGCCTGCAGACCGGCACCATCGCCAAGCAAGCCGGCGGCTCCGTCACCGTGCACTTGGGCGAGACCGTCGTTCTCTCCGCCGCCACGGCGTCGTGGACGCCCAAGGACGCGGATTTCGTGCCCCTCACCTCCGACTATCGCGAGCGGACCTACGCCGCCGGGCGCATCCCGGGCGGATTTTTCAAGCGCGAGAACCGGCCGCGGGAGAAAGAGATTCTCTCTTCCCGGCTCATCGACCGGCCCATTAGGCCCCTGTTCCCCACGGGCTGGAACTTCGAAACCATGGTGCAGAGCATCGTGGTCTCCTCGGACTCCGAAAACGACGCGGATGTGGTGGCCATCAACGGCGCCTCGACCGCTCTGGTGCTCTCCGACATCCCGTGGAACGGGCCTGTCGGCGCGGTGCGCATCGTGCGCCGCAACGGCGCGTTCGTGCTTTTCCCCACCTTCGAGGAGCGGGAAGACGCGGAGTTGGAGCTCGTCGTGGCCGGCAAGAAGGGCGCGCTTCTGATGGTGGAAGGCAGCGCTAAAGAAGTCGGCGAGGACGTTTTTGTGCAGGCGTTGGAGGTCGCCTCCGAAGCCATCGACCGGATTTGCGACCTGCAGCTGCGCCTGCTTAAGGAAAGCCAGGCGGCCGGACGCAAGGTGACCAAGCGGGAGCCCTCCAAGTTCGAGCATCCCGCGGCGGTCGAAACCTACGTCGCGCCCAAGGCCAAGGAAGCCATCAACGCGGCCCTGCACTCCAAGCTGGATAAGGCCGGCCTGGATGAGCGCGTCGACGAGGCCAAGGACAAGCTTAAGAAGGAAGTCGAGGAGCTCGCCAAGACCAAGCCCGAGTTCGCCGACGGCGTCAAGCACGTCTCGGCCATCATCGAGGACGTTCTCTACACCGAGAGCCGGCGCGTGTGCCTGGAAGAGCGCGTGCGCCCGGACGGCCGGCGCTTCGACGAAATCCGCCCCATCACCATCCAAACGCCGGTGTTCAAGCGCCTGCACGGCTCGGTGCTTTTCACCCGCGGCCAGACCCAGGCGTTGGTGAGCGCGACCTTGGGCAGCCCAGGCGACATGCAGGTCATGGACGTCCTGGAAGGCGAGTATAAAGAACGCTTCATGATGCACTACAACTTCCCGGCCTTCTCGGTCGGCGAGGTGCGCCCGGAGCGCGGCCCTGGACGGCGCGAAATCGGCCACGGCGCCTTGGCGCGCCGCTCCTTGGAGCCGCTGCTGCCGCCTGAAGAGGAGTTCCCCTATACCATTCGCTTGGTTTCGGATATTTTAGAATCCAACGGCTCGTCCTCGATGGCGTCGGTCTGCGGCGGGAGCCTGGCGCTCTTCGACGCGGGCGTCCCCATGAAGGCGGCCTGCGCGGGCATCGCGATGGGTCTGGTCCTGGAGGGCGGCAAGTACGCCGTCCTGACCGACATCGCCGGCGTGGAAGACCACAACGGCGACATGGACTTCAAGGTGGCCGGCACCACGCAGGGCATCACCGGCTTCCAAATGGACATGAAAATCGAGGGACTTTCCATCAAGATCATGACGGAAGCCTTGGAGCAGGCCAAGAAAGCCCGGCTTTTCATCCTCGACAAGATGAACGCGGCCTTGGAGAAGCCCCGCCCGGAGCTCTCCACGTACGCGCCGCGCTTGATGCGCATCCAAATCCCGCAGGACAAGATCGGCGCCCTTATCGGCCCCGGCGGCAAGAACATCCGCCGCTTGACCGAGACCTATGGCGTCGAAGTGGAAGTCGAGGAAGACGGCTCGGTGTTTATCGCCGGCACGGACGCGGACGCCTGCGAACAGGCCAAGGCCGAAGTGGAGGCCTTGAGCCAGGAAGCCGAGATCGGCAAAATCTACAAGGGGCGCGTGGTCTCCATCAAGGAGTTCGGCGCGTTCGTGGAGATTTTCCCCGGCCGCGAAGGGCTTCTGCACATTTCCCAAATCGACAAGACCCGCGTCGCGCGCGTCGAGGACGTCTTGAAGGAAGGCGACCA
>DATLSD010000076.1:0-32741 GCA_035534315.1 Elusimicrobiota bacterium | reverse complement strand
CTGCGCGACGAGGATATTTACTGGTGCACCGCGGACATCGGCTGGGTGACCGGGCATTCCTACGTGGTCTACGGTCCGCTGGCCGAGGGCGCCACGGTCTTCATGTACGAGGGCGCGCCACTCTACCCCGCGCCGGATCGCTTTTGGGCGCTTATCGAGCGGCACAAGGTCACCGTCCTCTACACCGCACCCACCGCCATTCGCACCTTCATGCGCCACGGCTCGGAATGGCCGGCCAAGCACGACTTGTCCTCTCTGAGGCTTCTGGGCAGCGTGGGCGAGCCCATAAACCCCGAGGCCTGGCGCTGGTACCATAAGGTCATCGGCGGCGGGCGCTGCCCCATCGTGGATACTTGGTGGCAGACCGAGACCGGCGCGATTTTGATTTCCCCCCTGCCGGGCGCCACGCCCACGAAACCCGGCTCGGCCACTTTGCCCCTGCCGGGCATCGAGGCGGACGTGGTCGACAGGAGCGGACGCCCCGTCCCCGCCGGCTCGGGCGGCTATCTGGTCATCAAGCGGCCCTGGCCGTCCATGCTGCGCACGATTTACGGAGATCCCAAGCGCTACGAGAGCCAGTACTTCAGCCAGATTCCCGGGATTTACTTCACCGGTGACGGTGCGCGCAGGGACAAGGACGGATATTTCTGGGTTTTAGGCCGCATTGACGACGTGGTCAACGTCTCCGGGCACCGGCTTTCCACCATGGAGGTCGAGTCCGCGCTGGTGAGCCATCCCGCCGTGGCCGAGGCCGCGGTGGTGGGCCGCCCCGACGAGATCACGGGCCAGTCCATCGCGGCGTTCGTGACCTTGGCCGGAAACCGCGCGCCCAGCGACGCGCTTAAAGAGGAACTGCGCGGCCATGTGGCCAAGACGATTGGGTCCATCGCGCGGCCCTCTGAAATCCGCTTCACCGACGCCCTGCCCAAGACGCGCTCGGGTAAAATCATGCGCCGGCTGCTGCGGGAAATCTCCGCGGGCCAAAAAGTCGCCGGGGACGTGACGACCTTGGAGGACTTCTCCGTCGTCGCCAAGCTTCAAGGCGAGGACGAGTGACGCCTCCGGAATTTCTTAATCTCGCGCTCTCGCTGGCCGCGGCGGCCGCCATTTTCCATCTGCTGCGCGACCGCGAGCGGCATTGCTCAGCCTTTCGCTTTATTCTCGGGCTGGGCTTGCTCGCGGTCTTGTGCCGCCTGGAACTGGGCTGGCTCGGCGTCCAAAAGACGCTGGCGGCCGGGGAATTTCCCCCGCCGCTGGGCGCGGCGGCCGCTCTTTGGCCCGCGCTTTTTTTGGCGCTTTTCAGCGCGGCTGTTTTTTTAAACGTCGGCGCCGGCGGTCCGCTTTCGCGTCTGCGCCTCTTCGAGCGCGGATTTATTTTCGGCCTGATCTTTTCACTCCTTGGATATTTGGCCTACTCTTGGGTCGCCGTCGCCGCGGCCTGGAGGATGCTGGGGTGGTTTTGCGGCTCGTTCGTCTGGACGGCTCTGCCCGTCCTGCTGGCCGCGTCCTTCGTGCTGGTCGCCGCGGCTCTGCTCCATGAGGAGGCGCGCCCCGTCCGGTTTTGGGCCTTGGCCCTCATTCTCCTGCTCTGGTGGCTGCCGGCGCGGTTTTTCCTCTGGCGGCTGCGCAGCGACTGGGGCTACGGCCCGCGCGACTTGGCCCAGGCCGCGCAGATTCCGGTCCAAGCCCAAGCGGAAAAGGTCAATATCGCCTGGCTTCGCCCCGCGGGCGCGCGGCCCTACCGTTTCGAGGCCCTGCATGTTCTTGCCGAGGACGGCGTGAGCGTCGACGTGCGCGACCTGTGGAAGCTCTACGATTACCTCCGCCTGCACCGCTACCGTTCCGTGTTCGCGCCGCGGGCTTTGGACGCGCTGCGCAAAGGCTGGCTGGACTGGTGGGACCCGGACATGGCTTTGAAGGCGGCCTCGTTGGCTTATGCGGATCGGGTTGCGCCCGATTACCTGAGCGCTTTGGCTCTTATCCGCGCGGGCTCGCTGGATCAAACCCGCTACGAGGATTTGCGAGCCCTTGACGATTTGGCGACGCCGCGGCGCCAGGGCTTCGAGGACGTGACCCGCTCGCAGCGCATCTTCGAGGCCTTCGAGAAAGCCTACGCCCGTTTCGGGGATCAGGCCAACGCGGGGTACTGGATTTCCAAGGTGGACAATCTCTGGCCCATCTACGAGGAGAAGGTGGTGACCGATCCGGTCCAGGACTTCCAGAGCGGCGAGGTCAAGGGACACGTCTTTGTCGACGGCCGGCCGGCCCGGTCGCTGATGGTCGGGCTTTTCCTGCTGTCGATCAGCACCTCGGAGGCGCGTGGCGGCAAGGGGATTTTGAGCGAAAGCGCGTTTCCGGACGCGCACGGCCGCTTCCGTTTCCAAAACCTCGGCCGGGGCTTCTACTACTTGGGCCTCATGGGAAACTCCGACTACCTGCGCGGGCGCATCGAGGGCAGTCCGGGAATCTTCTCGATTTCGGCGAGCACGCCCATCAAGATCGTCGATTCCATCTTTATCGATCGCTTCTGGCAGGCCGGATCCGCCGCGCCGGACGCCTTCGAGCGGCATTTCCTGGCGGGCTTCGCTGATTTTCAAGACGGGGACGACCGCGGCGCGGAGCGCGAATGGCGCGCGGCGGGAAAAACCAATCCGGGCAACGCGAAGCTGCGGCTGGCGCTGCGGCTTCTAAAGAAAGACCGCGCGCTCAAGAAAAAGATTAGAATCGACACGCGGAAGGCGCGGGCCGCGCTCGATAAGGCCATGCGGCGGAAAAAAGCCAAGCTGAATAAGCTTAAAGAAGGGCGCTAGGACGCTCGCCGAGCAGCATTGGCAGTTTGCCCGTTTTGTTGATAAAATCCAATGATGCCCGCTGAGAAGATCCGCGCCGACAATATCGAGGCATCCATTTTAGAGAAGCGCTTTCCCGAACTGGCGCGAGAGCTCGGCGCCGCGGAGCTCTCCGATTTGGCCGGGCTTTGGCCGAAGCTCAAGCCCATGACCAAGCTCGCGGCCTTCAAGTTGCTCAGCCCTGACCGCGCCATCGGGCTCTACGAGCTTCTGCCCTTCGAGGAACAGTATTTTCTTTTTTCCGGATTTCCCCCCGCCTCCATCGCGCCCCTCATCGAACCCCTTGCGCCCGCGGCGCGCAAAGCCTTCACGGAACTGCCGCGCTGGCACTATGATCGCATGCTGGACCTGCTGCTGCGCCAAGGGGACACGGCCTCGTCCGCCGCGCCCGCGACCCGGAGCCGGGCGTGATCGTCAACAGCAGGGCCGTGGTGCTCTCCCGCCAAAATTGGGGCGAGGCGGACAAGCTCGTTTCCCTCTACACTGAGGAGTTCGGGAAGGTGCGCGCGCGCTGCGTCGGCGTCAACAAGCCCGGCCGGAAGATGAAGGCCCTGTGCGAGCCCTTCGTCTGGGCCGAGTTCAGGCTCCATATGGGCTACCGCACGGATCTGGCCAAGATCATCGGCGGGCAGATCGTTTCCAGCTTCCCGGGCGTGCGCGCAAACTACGAGCGCATGCTTACCGCGTTTTCCTTTTGCGAGATGCTAAACCAAGCCACCTCGGAGCGGATGCCTAACTCTTCCAAGTACGAGCTCATTGTTTCCGCTCTTCAAGCCCTGGAAAAGGGAACATCGCCCTGGCTTCTGCCCGTCTACGGCCTGCGGCTTTTGGAACTGACCGGGCAGGGCCCGGCGGACGGCTTCGCGATGGACGAGGCGCTCCAAACCCAGCTGCGCGAAACGGAGATGGACGTTTTGGGCGGCCTGACCCACCCGCCGCATTTAGCGGACAAGCTGGGCAGCGCGGTGGCTGAGCGCCTGGAAGACTACGGGGGCCGCAAGCTGCGCTGCCCCGGCGCGCTGCGCGAGTGGCGGACGGAGGCGCTGCCGTGCTGAGCTTCCAGGAGATCGTCGCGGAACTCCAGCGCTTCTGGTCCAAGCGCGGCTGCTCCATCATCCAGCCCTACGACATGGAAAAAGGCGCGGGGACGTTCAACCCGGCGACCTTCTTCGGAGCCTTGGGCCCCGAGCCGACCTCCGTGGCTTACGTCGAGCCCTGCCGCCGCCCGGCCGATGGGCGCTACGGCGACAACCCCAACCGCCTGGGCAAGTACTACCAGTTCCAGGTCCTGCTCAAGCCCGTGCCGCCCGGCGTCATGGATGACTATTTGAAGTCCTTGAAGGCCCTGGGCTTGGACCCTAAAAAGCACGATTTGCGCTGGATCGAGGACGACTGGGAATCGCCGACATTGGGCGCCTCGGGCCTGGGCTGGGAAGTTTGGCTCGATGCCATGGAAATCACGCAGTTCACCTATTTCCAGCAGATGGGCTCGCTGCCGCTTCACCCTGTCAGCGTTGAGATCACCTACGGGCTCGAGCGCATCGCGATGTATCTGCAGAAAAAGGACAACGTCTACGATTTGGAGTACGGCGGCAAGAACACCTACGGCGACCTGCACCTGCGGCAGGAGCGCGAGTATTCCCGCTACTACTTCGAGCACTCGGATCCGGATCTTTTGTCGCGCCATTTCGACGATGCGGAAAAGGAATGCGCGCGCTTGGTCGGCCTGGGCCTGGTCCTGCCGGCCTACGACTGCGTCTTAAAGGCCTCGCACGCCTTCAACATGCTCGATGCGCGCGGAGCGCTTTCCGTGTCCCAGCGCGCGCGCCACATCGCGCGGGTGCGGGGCTTGGCGCGTCAAGTCATCAATGCCTATCTGGGAGAAGGCGCTTCTAAAACGGAAGGTGCCGCGGCAGCCATGGGCGGCATTAAAGGAAATGATGTTGCGACCCGGTAAGGATTTTCTTCTTGAAATAGGGATCGAGCCCCTGCCCGCGCGCTTCTTGCGCCCGGGATTGGATCAACTGGCCGAAAAAATCCAGGCCGTTCTGGCCGAAAATCGCTTGGCTTTCGAGTCCCTCTCGCGCTACGGAACGCCGCGCCGCTTGGCCGTCCTGGTCCGCGGGCTCGCGGACAAATCTGAAACTTTGGCTAAAACCGTGCAAGGCCCGCCGGTCGCGCGCTGGAGAAATCCCGACGGCTCCTGGACGCGGGAGGCTGCGGGGTTCGCCGGCAAGCACGGCCTTAAGCCCGAGGATTTGCAGACGGTCGCGACGCCGAAGGGAGAGTTTCTCGCGGCTAAAATCGTCCTGCCCGGCCGCAAAGCCGAGGACATCCTGGCGCAAGTTCTGCCGGGCCTCATCGCGTCCCTGGAGTTCCCCAAGTCGATGGAGTGGGAGCCTTCGCGGATGCGCTTTGCCAGGCCCATCCGCCGCGTCGCCGCGCTGCTGGGCGGCAAGGTGGTGTCTTTCCGCGTCGCGGACATCAAAAGCGGGCGGCTTATCGGGGCCTTGGCCTCGGAGGGCAAGAAGCCCGCGACGCTGCGCGACGCCTCGGCCTACCCCCGAACTTTGGGCATGCTCCTGGTCCAAGCGGATTTGGCGGACCGCAAAGACTGCCTGCTCAAAAAGCTCGAGCAGACCGCCCGGCACCTGGGCGCGCGCGTCGACTTGGATGAGGAACTCATCGATGAGACCGTCTGCATGACCGAGCACCCTGTCCCGGTCTCCGGCGCCTTCAAGGAAGAATTTCTCAGCCTGCCCTCCGCGCTTCTGGCGATGGTGCTCAAAAAACAGCTCAAGTTCTTCACGGTCAGCGGCAAGGATGGAAACTTGAAGGCCGCCTTCGTGGGCGTGCGCGACGGCATCTCGGAAGGCCAAGCCCTGGTGCGGGAGGGCTACCAGCGCGTGCTTACCGCGCGCCTTTCGGACGCGGTGTTTTTCTTCGAGCGGGATTTGCGCGCGCCGCTGGCCGCCAAGCTTCCCGGCCTCGAGTCCTTGGGCTATCAGAAAGATTTGGGCAGCATGGCGCAGAAGGCCGAGCGCGTGCGGGAGCTTTCGGAGAAGCTCTGCGGGCTCCTGCGCCGCGAAAGGCCGGTCAATGAAAATGCGGTGCAGGATATCGCGCGGCTGTGCTACGCGGACTTGGTCTGCGAGGTGGTCAAGGAATTTCCGGAGCTTCAGGGCGCGATGGGCGGCGTCTACGCGCGTAAGGAAGGACTGGACGAGCGGGTCGCCCTGGGCTTGGAGCAGTTCTATTTCCCCCTCTCCGGCAAGGCGCCCATCCCGGCAACGGAAGAAGGCGCCGTGGTTTCCCTGGCCGCGAAGCTCGACAGCCTGGCGGGGTGCTTTGCTCTGGGCCTGGAGCCCACGGGCAAGGCCGATCCTTACGCCCTGCGCCGCCACGCCCTGGGCCTTTTGCGCATCCTGCTGGAAAAGCAGTTCCCGTTCAACGTGGAGGAACTGGCTCTTTGGGCGCTGGAACTGCAGCCCCTGGCGCTCGACGAGAAGTCAAAGCGCGCCGCGGCGGGAAAAATCGCCGAATTTCTATGGGGCCGGGCGCAGTCCTTTTTCGAGGAGATGGGCTACCGGGTCGACGAAATTCGCGCGGTGCGCCGGGGCGCCTTGGAGGACGTTCCTCGCGCTTTGCTGCGCTTGGCGGCGCTGGCCTCCATCCGCCGCCACCCGGACTTTGACGCGCTCTCCGCGGCTTTCAAGCGCGCGTCGAACATTTTAAAGCAGGCCGGGGCCAACGGCGATCTCGCGCTGGACAAGGCGGCCTTGTCCGAGCCGGCTGAGAAGGACTTGTGCGCGGCCGTGGAGCGGGCCGAGGATTCGGTGCGCGGCGAGTTCGCCAAGCGCGACTACGAGGCGGGCTTGCGGATACTAGTCGGCATCAAGCCCGCGTTGGACAAGTTTTTCGACGACGTGATGGTGATGGCGGAGGATCCCGCTCTGCGCCGCGCGCGCTTGGCGCTCTTGTCCCGCCTGGTCGGCTTATTTAAGGAAGCGGCCGACCTTTCCGAGCTTCAGCCCGCCGCGCCCGCCCGCTAGGCCGTTTTCCGGTAATCGCCGCGGGCGAGGGGCATGCGCCGCCCGATGCCGAAGGCTTTCTTGGAAATTTTCAATCCCGGCGGCGCTTGGCGGCGCTTGTACTCGGCCCTGTCGATGCGGCCCAAGACGTCGAGGACTAGATCGCGGCCTAATCCTTTCCGGGCGATGGCCTCCGGCTCCTGCCGATCCTCGATGTAGCCGGTCAAGATGGCGTCCAACTGATCGTAGGGCGGCAAATCGTCCTGATCCTTTTGGCCAAATTTGAGCTCGGCCGAGGGCGCCTTGTCGATGGAGCTCTGCGGAATGACCGTTTTGTCCTTGTTCATCCAGCGCGCGAGTTCGTAGACCGTCTTTTTGGTCGCGTCGGCCAGAACCGCCAGGCCTCCGCACATGTCGCCGTAGAGCGTGCAGTAGCCCGCGGAGAGTTCGGACTTGTTCCCGGTCGCGAGGAGCAGGGCGTTTTCCTGGTTGGCCAGGGCCATCAAAAGGCCGCCGCGGATGCGGGCCTGGATGTTCTGCTCGGCCAAGTCGGAGAGCTTGTGGCCCAACGCCTGGTTTACGGTTTTTAGATAGGCGCCGAAAATTTCTTGGATGGGAATCTCCAGCAAGCGGATGCCAAGATTCGCGGCCAAGTCCTTGGCGTCCGCCAAGCTTTGGGCCGAGGAGTACATGGAGGGCATCGCGACCGCCGTCACGCCGGTTTTTCCCAGAGCTCTGACGGCCAGCGCGCAGACGACCGCGGAGTCGATGCCGCCGCTCAATCCTAAAAAGGCCTTCTTGAGTCCGCACTTTGCGGCGTAGTCTTGTATGCCCAGAGAAAGCGCCGCGGCCACTGAACCGATGCCGCCGTCGGCCTCCGCGGGCGCTGCTGCGGCGCTTTTTTCGGATGGCGCAAAAGGATCGACCAGGAGCATGTCCTGCTCGAAGAATCCGCCTTGCGCCAGGAGGCGCCCGCGCGCGTCCAGGGCCATGCTGCCGCCGTCAAAAATAAGCTCGTCGTTCCCACCGACCAAGTTGCAGTAGAGCAGGGGCTTTTTGGCGCGGCGCGCTTGATCGGAGAGGATTTTGCGGCGCGCCAGGCTTTTGCCTCGTTCGAAGGGCGAGGCGGAGATGTTGATGAGGAGTTCCGCGCCCAGCCGGACCTGGCGGCGCAAAGGATCGTCGCGATAGGGCCGGCCTTCGCCGGGCGCCAAGGCCCAGGCATCCTCGCAGACGCTGATCCCGATTTTTCGGCCCATGAAGGAAACCGGAGGGTTCGCGCGGGCCGGCTCGAAATAGCGGGTCTCGTCGAAGACGTCGTAGGTGGGCAAGAGGGTCTTGGCGCGCGCGGCCGCGATTTTGCCCTTATGAAGCAGGACGGCGGCGTTCATGACGGGCCTGCCGTTTTTGCCGGGGTTGGGAACGGGCGCTCCCAAGAGAACGCCCATTTTTCCGCTTTTGCGGGCGAGCGTTTTCAAGACGCGCTGCGCGGCCAGCACGAAGCCGGGACGCTGCCAGAGGTCCAGGGCCGGATATCCCCCCAAAGCCTGCTCCGGAAAAACGGCTAAATCGGCGCCCGCGCGCTCGGCCCGGAGGCTCCACTCCGCGATGAGGCGCGCGTTGCCCGCGACGTCGCCGATGGTCGTGTCGATTTGGCAGAGGGCGATTTTCATGGTAAGAGAACGCGGCCTTAGCCGGATTTCTGCTTCTTGGCGGCGGCGTCGTCGCAAAGCGCGCGGAAGACCTCTCCGGCGCCCATGAACGCGTCCGAGATGGCGCCGCTCACGGCCGAGCGCTCCTCGCGGCTCGCGGCGACGGCCACGCTCGCGATGCCTTCCATTCCCCAGGTCATCAAATCCATGGGATCAACGTGGACCTTGTCCGCGATTTCGGCCGCCTGCCGCAGGATGGCGACCGCGCCCTCGGGGAGCCTCTTGCCGGAAATGAGCAGCCCGCTCATCACGCCGCGGCAGACGTCCTTAACCGTGGTGCGCGGCTCCTGCCTAAAGCGCGTCCCTTCGATGGCGATGACGATGACTTCGCGGGCCGCGCGCGAGGCCAGAGCGGCGGAGTCCTGGGACTCCTTGGCCCGGCTCAGCACGATTTCGCGGGAGAGCTTCTCGAAGTCGTAGGTTTCCATTGCCGGACCCGCGCATTATACTACTTTGCGGTTAAAGCAGCGGCCGCCTGAGCTTCCATCATTTATGATAAACTAAAAAACGACGGAGCTTCGAAATTATTATGGGCGAAACACAGCCAAAGCGTCCTTCCGCCGTGCTGGTCATCGATGTGGGCGGAACCCACGTCAAGATCCTCGCCACGGGCCAAAAAGAGCCGCGTAAAATCGATTCGGGAACGTTCATGACCGCCGCGCGCATGGTCCGCGAGGTCAAAAAAGCGGCCCGAGATTGGAGCTACGGCCGCGTTTCCATCGGCTATCCCGGGCCGCTGGTTCACGGGCGGCCCATCCACAACCCGTTTAACCTCGGCCCGGGCTGGGTAGGCTTTGATTTTCGCGAGGCCTTCGGCTGCCCCGTTAAACTCATCAACGACGCCGCGATGCAGGCCCTAGGCAGCTACCGGGGCGGGCGCATGCTCTTTTTAGGCCTGGGCACGGGCCTGGGCTCGGCCATGATCGTCAACGGCCTCATCGAGCCCATGGAGATCGCGCACCTGCCCTACAAAAAGGGAAGAACCTACGAGGATTACCTGGGGCGGAGCGGGCTCGCGCGGCTGGGCAAAAAAAAATGGCGCAAGCACGTGCTCGCCGTCGTGGCCATGCTCAAGGCGGCGCTCGAAGCCGACGACATCGTGGTGGGCGGCGGCAACGCCAAGAAGCTCAAGGGCCTGCCGCCCGCCGTGCGGCTGGGCAGCAACGAAAACGCGTTTCTGGGCGGCTTCCGGATGTGGGAGAAGGAGCCAAGCGGCGCTTGAAGTCCTGGCGGTTGTCCCTTCTTTGTTCGGCGCTGTTGTGCGCGGGTTGCGCGCCGCTTTTCTTTCAAAACCGGCCCGTCCAACCCATCTCCATGACCGCGGGCGGCATCGTCTTGTCCCTGAAAATGAGGGGCTATGACTTCCCCTATTTCTTAAGCCACTACGCCAGCCGCGTGAGCTTCGCGCAGATAGGCTCCGACGGCCGTCCAGACACGGATCGCTTGTTCTCCTCCAATTTTCATTCCGGACGTTACGTTTACGCGCTTAACCTCCCGCAGGGCCGCTATGTCCCCGTGGCCGCGTCCTACGATTTTCTGGGCGCGCGCGACGTAGTCGTTTTCGATCCGGAGGGCGTCAAGGATTGGACGACCGAGGTCAAGCCCGGCCGCATCTCCTTCATGGGTCAAAATTTCATTTGGTTCGAGTGGGAAAACGGCGTTGAACTCTCCACGCGCACGCTCGCGCATTTACCGGGGCTCATTCCCTTCGTGAAGAAGCCCTTGATTTTGATGGAATCGCGCCTGCCCGCGCGCGACGTGAGCGCTCCGGCCGAGGCCGCGGCTTTGCGCCACGCGGTCTCGGATTTGCGCCGCACGCTGTGGCTGCCGGAGGCGGAGCAGGAACTCGAGGAGACCGGCAACCCGCCGCCGCCGTTGTGGAAGGATTTCTTCCACCGCCATCTCGAGACGCCTATCGACGCGGGAACCTTCTCTTATTACAACCTGCTGCCGGGATGGCGCGGTCCAGCTTCGATTACAGGCGGCCTGGAATGGAAGCAAAAGCATGGCCAAGCCGCCATCGCCGTTTCATACGTCTCTCCCGACGATCCGGCATACAAGCCGGTTCCAGATTATTTAGAGGCCATGCGCGGCGCGGGAACCGCCGGGGATGACCATGTGGTCTCGAAAATTCGCTTCTCGTCGTGGACCGCGTATTCCGTGCTCTACACCAGCTACGATTACCCCTCCGCGAGCCTGGTGGGAAGCGGCGCCAAGGTTTACCGGACCCGGACGATTCTTATTCCGGCGGGGCGGGGCTACTACCTGATTCATTACCGGGCGCTGGAGGAAAGTTTCGACAAGTATTACGGTCTTTTTAACCGGTTCGCCTGGTATTTGACCTTGGCGCCCCCAAAACCCAAGCCGACGGCGTCGAAGGGACCTTAGAGCGCGGTCTTAGAAGCCTTCCCGGCAGCGGATGTCCATGGCGTCCATCAGGAAAACCCTGGGGCCGTCGGGGCCGAGGATGAAGCCCCAGCGTTCATTCCCCCACAGCGGCGTTTGCTTTGTGTAAGCGAAAAGAAACGGATGGCCGTCTCCGGCGGGGTCGTAGGAAACAAACTGGAGCAAATCGGTCTCGGCCATCAATTTCCGGGGCATCATGGCGCATCCGCCCGCCAAGCTTGAACCGTCAGCTTCCCGCAGGCACCGCCAAGTCTTGTTGGCCACCGTGCTTTCCGTCACCAAGACGGAGGATTTCATGAGGCCATTGACGGGAATCTTGGCGGCAAAGTCGATGACGGTCTGGATCTGCGGTTTGGGACCCGAATACGTGCTGCTTTGATCGAAAACCGCGGTCGAGAAATCCACCGAAACCAGCCCCTGCTTGATTTCCTCGACGGTCTTGGCGTCAAGAGCGGGATAAAGGCCCTGGTAGACCGGATCCGAAGCCGCGTTGTTCAAGGCTCTGAACACGGCGCGCGAACCTTTAAGGCTAAAGCCGAGCGGCACATGGATGCCGATGATGGGGTGCCCGACTAGAGAACGCGGGCCCTTTAAAAGCGCGGTGCGCAGGGAAAGGGGCTGGGACTGACGGCAGGCGCCTCCGTAGCTCGCGGAGTCCCGAGCTATCCAAAAAATCCCCGAGCCGTTGCTGCCAATGACGAGGTAGCGCTGGGGAATGCTCAGCCAAGCGGACTGGCGGGAGCCGGGGTTTTTGTCGAAAATAAGCCATTGGCCGCCGCTTTCATAGACCGGATAGATCCCCTTGGCGCCGTAGGATTCCGGAGCGGCTAGGGCTGCCGAGCAGGCAAGAGAGATCAAAACAGCCATCGCGCCAAATATCCGTCTCACGGCAATGAGAATACCATACCGCGAGCCGGAAGGCCAGCAGTGCCGGGCCGCGTATAGGGAAGTGCTTTGCAGCCCGGTAAAGAAAGTGCTTTCGCCGCTGGTAAAGATCGCCGCCGTGAGAACTGCGCCTCAATCGAACGCGATGGAAGACGGCGAGGGCAGATGCGGGTGCGGTCCCCGGGGCGCGGGCTCAGGCCGCCATTGCCCAAGCCGGGCGCCGGTCTGCGCGTTGAAGAGGGCGGCCCCGTCCTTTGGCGTCGAGACCAGAACGCGGCTCCCGTCTTTGCTGTAGACGATCTGCGCTCCGGACTCGTTTCGGAAGCCTTCCTGGCTCCAATCGTTGAGGTATTGGTAGCCCCAGGCCTCGCCATTATGGAGAAGAAACCAAAGCCCGCTGCTTTGGGCCCACCAGTGATTCTTGCTCCAGAGGACCGGCGGCTTTCCCGGCGCGCTCCAAAGCCACCACCGGCCGCCGCTTTTATCCAGCCAGGACCACTGCCCGTTCTCGAGGCGCCCCCAGTATTCGCCCTGGTGATAATAAGCCGCGCTTCCTTGCCGGATCCATTTTCCATCCGGAACTTTCCGGCCATCTTTCAGCGCGGGCGGCCGGACGGATTCAATCTGGTTTTCCTGTAGCCCGGACGTTTTAATTTCGAGTTCCGGCGGGAGCCGATTGGGGAGCGGTCTGTTCCAGGGATTGCGCGTCGGAAAGCCGCGCACGGCGGACGGCGGCTTAAGCGGATTCCGGCCAAGCATGCCGGTCAAAAGGGCTTTTTTCTTTCCTTTTTGCGCGGAATTCCGAGAAGAGCCGCTTTTCGCGGCGGATCGGCGCCGCCCGCGTTTGGCCGCCGGTTTTTTCGCATGGTTCGAACGCAGGGAATGCTTCCTCTTTGGCCCTCTTCCGGGTAAAGCGTGCCGCGCCTGTGCCGCGCCATTTTTTTCGCCGCGGTGCCCGCGCCGCTCGGTGATCCGCCGTCTCCGGCCCGGCTTCGCGCGCTTGGCGCTCCGTTTAAAATTTTTCCGGATGCGTTTTTTACGGGGCGCGGACGATTCTTGAGAGTGATGCCGCTTTTGTTTTTTCCGGGGAGAGCGGCGCGCGCTTAAGCCGCGTTCCGGACCGGAATCCGCGCGGCTCCAAGCCGATTTTTTTGCGGTAGAATTCATCCGTTCCTCGCGTTTTCCGCGGCGGCCGCGTCCTTCTCGCCTTGAAATCGAGCGCAGCCCGCGTAGAGTCCGGCCGCGCGGCAGATCGTTAGACGCTCTTTTTTCTTTGAGAAACGCGCGCCAGCCTTCCGCGAGGCGGGCCCGGCGCGGCCAAGCTCTTCCGGCTGCTTTGAACCTTCCGGGGCCGGAGCGCCGTACGCCTATGCCGTGGGGCGTCTCCATGAATTTCCGCCGGATTTCCTGCGAGCCCGAGAAACCGTTTCCATCGGCGCTTCCTTGGCTCTCCGGCGGCCAATCGGAGTATTCATCCACATGAACGCCGCTTTGGGAAACGGCCTTGTCCGGCGGAACAAATGCGGGAGCGTCGCGGTAATCGGAAGACGGCGCGCCCTCTTGCGCGGGCGAATACGGAGGCGTTCCTTGGGATCTTGCGGCTGGAATGGGCGGAATCGAGGCGTCCGCGCGCCCTTTTGAGGAGTCTACGGAAACGGCGTCGTCGGAAAGTTCCGGGACGGGGTTCCGGCTGATCTGGACTATCTGATAAACGCCCGCAACCGCGATGAGTGGAAACAGGGCGCGGGAAAACGCTCCGACGATTTTTTTCGGCTGCATAGGCAAGGTGAGTATAGCGCCGCGCTTCCGTCGAAAAAGGGCCTTTGGGCGCAGAGCGGAAGAGGACTAAAGGCCTATCGCGCCAATTGAGGTGGCGAGGGTCTTTCTCCCCCGCAACGTTCGCCTTGAAGAATAGCCTTGAGCGCGTGCGCCGCGTTTTCTGAGATGATTGAATTTCCTTCTGCCGTGCAATGGCCCCAAGTTCCTCCGAAGTGATCGACGAATAGGCTGTCATAGTTCTGGCGCGATAAGGCGCGCTGAAAGCTTGCCTTGTTGTTTACGAAAATAATTCCAGGGAGGCCACGGAGCATTGCCTTCAAGTCTTGAAGATCCCAGCCGGGGTACTGCATGGCTATAAGCGGCACACCATGATCATGAAGGATATGGGCTAGGGTCCGGTAATTTTTTGTCGTCACGGGGAGTTCTTTGGCCGCGGAATCGGAAGGGGTCGGGCCCGCGATAGTGATATTTTTTGGAAGCCATCCCGGAGTGAAAGACATACCCCAGGCAAAGGCCCGCGAGGCATTGTCTGGGCGGTGCAGCAAGGTGAGGGTCTGAGCAAGATTGCTGGCGCAAATATCCATGATTCCTATCGCATAATTTTCGTGGGTTTGAGCAGTGAACACGCATTTTTTGAACATGACTAGGGCTTCGTTGCGTTGTTGCGGGCGATTCTGAAACATCCAGCCTAAAATTAAGAGCATGTAGGGATCCTGTGTTCCCCGCCGAAAAGCCTTACGAGCCATGAAAGCGGCTTTTTTGAAATTATGATCAGGAAGTGATAGATAAAATCTAGCGAGCGCTTCGTAAGGTCTGGGGTCTTTCGGGGATGCCTGAGCGGCTCGGCGGCAGCTTCGAAGGGCACGCGCAGGATTATTGGCGGAAGCGGACGCCAATTGCGCGCAGGCCTGGTCCAGTGGAGAGAGAGGCGGTTGGGAAGGCCGCATCAAAGGCGTCCCATGAGATTTCCGGGAGGATGGAGAATTCTCCACGCCCGAGCGGTGAGATGCGTATTGATGGTAGAAATAACGCAGTAGTTTCCAGGTCTTAAAATGCCTCAACACCCGTTCGACGCAGCCCCTAAATCCCGCGTCGAATGTGACGATCCCATACCATTGGCTGTCATTGACTCCCATCATGGCGAGGACAGCCACAGGTTTGTATTGCTCCAGTTCATCGGGGAGAGTGGCGAGAATGGCGCTGGTATTGGTGGCAGCGTAGCCTTTATTGATGATCTCGAAGGATTTTTTCGGATAGAGGCGTTTTAAGGCCGGGCCCAGATGCGCCGGCCAAGAAATGTCTTTTCCATGCTCATTGAACATTGGTGCGGTCGTGGATTCCCCGAGACAGAGAATGCGGCATGGAGAACTGGCTGTGCCTAAGATGGTCTGGGTCTGAATTTCTCTTTTAAGTTTCCAGTAGGTGAGGCGCATGCCCGTTTCTACGCAGACCAGGGCCAGGAAAATTCCAAAGGCGACAAGAGCCGCGCGCCCTAAGACGGATTTGCTCATGCCGCAGGAATGGTAACAAGAAGCGCGCGGGGAAGGAAAGCTAAATGGAGCCTTGCAGAAAGCCCAGCGGGGAAGCCGGCGCCCAATGGAACTGGGTGACTGCCGAGCGGTAAAAGAGCAGAACCCGCCGGACGTAAAGGCGGGTTTGCCGCAGCCAACGATCGTGCCGCAAATAGCGGGGACCGGCGTGGTAGCAGGCGATGACGCGTTCGGTGAGCCACAGGGGCGGATGCCGAAACGTCTTCATGGGCAGATGGTAGAAGCGAATCACGGTCTTAAGCAGTTGGGCTAAATAGGCGGTTCCGGCCTGGATGTTGTCCTTGGGCGAGTAAAGTTCGGCGGCGGGAACTCCGAAATACTCGCCCGTGCGGGGCATGACCTGCATGAGTCCCCGCGCGCCCACGGGCGAGCGGGCATCCCAGTCGAATTCCGATTCCGCGGCGATGATGGCCTTGACCAGCCGCGGATCGAGGCCGTTGGCGACGGCGTAGCGGACGATAAGGCCGTCGTACCGGTCTGTCTCATCGGGATGCTTGAGCAGCGTGCAGAAAGTGAGACGATAAACGGGCGTCACTTTGGGCGTCGGAACAAGAAGCCGGCGTCGCGGTATTCGGGCGATGCGCGCGCTCCTCTCATGCGCATGCGCGCGGCGCGCGATGCGGCGGCGGCCGGTCCGAGAGCGGCGGTGCCTAAGGAGGCGGATATGCCGTGGGTTTAACTTGCCGGGCCCAAGCTCGGGAGTCGGCCTCATGGCCGCGGCGTCGAAAAAGTGATCCAGACGGGCCGCGTCCCAAGACGGGATTTCGGCCTGGGCCAAGGCCCCGAGCGGGGCTACGGGAGACTCGGGAAGCTCCGGTTCCGCGCGCCAGCCTTGGGCGAATGCCGCGGCCGAACACGCGGCGCCCAAGCCTACCGCTAGGAATGTCCTTTTCAGCGAGGCTGAAATGGTCATAAGGGGAATGATAGCCTATCTCCAGCGCAGGCGCATGAGGCTAGGGACCCCCCCGGGCCTAAGCCTTTAGGCCTACCTGCTTCCGGGGGCTATTTTCGTCGTTAGCTCTGTTAAATCAGCGCCAAAATTTGATAGACTTTTCCAGTCGCGTCCGGTTTAGCGCCGCTCTGTCTTCATAATAAGGACAAGCGGTTTGAGCGGCAAATCGACAATTAATTCGGGAGGCGAAATTTGCGCGATGGTTAATATTTCAATGAAAACGATGCTGGAGGCCGGGGTCCATTTCGGCCACCAGACTTGGCGCTGGAACCCAAAAATGGGCCGTTTCATCTTCGGCGAGCGGAACAACATCCACATCATCGACTTGCAGAAGACGGTCAAGGAAATAAAAAAGGTCAACGCCTTCGTTAAAGAAAGCGCCGCCCAAGACAAGACCTTTTTGTTCGTCGGCACGAAGAAGCAGGCCCGCGAGCTCGTCAAGGCGGAGGCCGAGCGCTGCGGCGCGGCCTACGTCTGCGAGAAGTGGCTGGGCGGCACGCTGACCAATTTCGCGACGCTGAGAAAATCCGTGCAGCGGCTCGAGGAGCTTGAGAAGTGGGAGCGGGACGGCTTGTTCACCGTTCTTTCCAAGAAGGAAGTTTCCCGCCTCAACAAGGAAATGCTGCGCTTGAAGAAAGTGCTGACCGGCATCAGGAACCTGGGCCGCCTGCCGGACGTCATGTTCATCATCGATCCGGTCGAGGAGCACTTGGCGGTTCAGGAGGCCCGGCGCATCGGCATTCCCATCGTCGCGGTCTGCGACACGGACTGCAACCCCGACTTCATCGACCACCCGATTCCGGGCAACGACGACGCGGCGCGCTCCATCAAGCTCTTCTGCGGATTTATCGCCGACTCGATTCTGGAAGGGCGCTCCTCCCGGCAGGCGGAGCAGCCTTCGTTGACCGACGCCGAGCGCGAAATGCTTTCCGGCGCGGCCGAGGAACCTTCCGAGGATTCGACGCAGGAAGTCGCCGCCGCGGGAACCGGCTCCTCCGAAAAGGAGGCCTAAGTCATGGCCGACTCCAACGCCCTGATACTTGAGCTGCGCCAGAAGACCGGCGCGGGCTTCATGGATTGCAAGAAAGCCTTGACCGAGTCCAACGGGAAGGTCGAGGACGCCCTGACCATCCTGCGCAAGAAGGGCCTGGCCGACGCGGCCAAGCGCGCCGCGCGGACCATGAAAGAGGGCAAGGTGGGCTGCCTGGTCAACGCCGGGGGCGGCGCCATCGTCGAGGTGTCCTGCGAGACGGATTTCGTGGCGCGCACGCCTGATTTCGAGGCGCTCGTGACCAAGCTGGCCGAGAAAACGGCGGCCGGAACCTTGAGCGGCCCCGAGGGCGCCAAGGACGACATCGCGCCGCTCATCGCCAAACTGGGCGAGAACATCACCTTGCGGCGCTTGGAGCGCTTCGCGGCCCAGAAGGATCGCTTCGTGGGCGCTTACGTCCATCACGGCGGCAAAATCGGGGCTCTCATCGAGATGTTGGCTCCGGGCGACGCCGCGAAGTCGGACGTGGTCGCGGCTCTTTCCAAGGAAATTCTCCTCCAAATCGTCGGGTTTGCCCCCCGCTACCTGCGTCGCGAGGAAGTCCCGGCGGACATCATCGCAAAGGAAAAGGAAATCCACGCCGAGGTTCTGCGCAAGGAAGGCAAGCCCGAGGCCGCCATCGGAAAAATCGTGGAAGGCAAGATCAACAAGCTTTTCTACCAGGCTTTCTGCCTGCTAGATCAGATGAGCGTGCGCGACAACAAGACGCCGGTCTCCAAGCTCATCGAGGACGCCGGCAAGCAGCTGGGCCAGCCCGTGACGGTGACCCGCTTCGCGCGCTATCAAGTCGGAGAATGAGCCGCTATTCCCGGGTCCTGCTCAAGCTCTCCGGGGAATCTCTCTGCGAAAAAGCAGGCCACGGCATTGATCCCAAGGCCCTTGGCCGCATCGCCAACGAAATAAAGCTCGCGCACGACAAGGGCGTGCAAATCGGCATCGTGGTCGGGGGCGGGAACATCTGGCGCGGCGCCTCCAATCATGACGCGGTCATCGGCCGGGTGACGGCCGACTATATGGGGATGCTGGCCACGGTTATCAACGCCATGGCCCTGCAGGAGGCGCTTGAGCATTTGGGCGTCCCCACGCGGGTGCAGACCGCCATCGAGGTGGCCAAGCTCGCGGAGCCTTACATCCGCCGACGGGCCATCCGGCACTTGGAGAAAGGGCGCATCGTCATTTTCGCGGGCGGCACAGGAAATCCCTATTTTACGACAGACACGGCTTCCTCGCTGCGGGCCGTGGAAATCGAGGCCGAGGCCCTCTTGAAGGCCACGACGGTCGACGGCGTCTACACGGACGATCCGAAGACCAACAAAAATGCGAAGAAGCTTTCCCAACTTACGTTCATGGAAGCCATCCGGCAGCGCCTGCGGGTGATGGACGCGACCGCGCTGACCTTGTGCATGGAAAACCGCATGCCCGTGCTGGTTTTCGATTTATCGGCCGACGGCAACATTTCGCGCGCCGTCAACGGCCAGAAAGTAGGAACTTTAATCACGGAAGGATAGCCTATGCCGATTACAGACGCCGTCAACGCCGTCGTCAGCCGCATGGAAGAAAGCATGAAGGAGCGCCTCGGAAAGCTCGCCAGGGAGTATTCCGTCCTGCGCACGGGCCGTGCTAATCCGGCGGTCCTCGAATCCGTCAAGGTCGAGTATTACGGCCAAAGCGTCCCTTTGAAGCAGGTCGCGGCGATTTCGGTGCCGGAGGCCAGGGTTTTGGAGATCCGCCCCTGGGATCCCACGGCGCTCATCGAAATAGACAAGGCGATTCAGAAATCCGACTTGGGGGTTCCCCCGCAGAACGACGGCAAGATTATCCGCCTCATCATGCCCACCATGACCGAGGATCGGCGCAAGGATCTGGTCAAGGTCGCGCGCCGCATCGGCGAGGAATTCCGGGTGGGCGTGCGCAACGACCGGCACGAAGCGCTCGAAAAAATCAAAAAGGCCGAGAAAGCGAAAGAAATCACGGAAGACGAGGCCCGAGCCATCGAGACTCGGGTGCAGAAAATCACCGACGCCTGCATCAAAGACATCGATCAGGAAGTCTCCCGGAAAGAAAAAGAGATCGTGACGGTCTGAGCCGGACCGTATGCCCCATGCCGCATAAGGCGCAAACCATCCTGGAAGACGCGGCGCCCGACGTTTCCAATATTCCCGCGCACGTGGCCGTCATTATGGACGGCAATGGCCGCTGGGCTAAATCCCGGGGCCTGCCCCGGCTGGCCTGGCACCGCGCCGGGGTCCAATCCGTGCGCGAAATCGTCCGGGGCTGCGGAGAACTGGGCGTCAAGGTTCTCACGCTCTACTCATTTTCAACGGAGAACTGGCTGCGCCCCAAGAGCGAGGTCTCCCAACTCATGCGCCTGCTTTCCTACGCGCTAAAAAAAGAAACCCTGGAACTCGACAAGAACAACGTCCGTTTGAGGGCCGTGGGCCGCCTGGGCGAGCTGCCGGCCCCGGTGCGTACTGATTTGGAGGAGTCCATCCGCCGCTTGGAGAAAAATTCCGGCCTCATCCTCAATTTGGCGCTTAATTACGGCTCGCGCCAGGAAATCGTGGACGCGGTCAACGGCTTGATAAAAGCCGGCGCCAAGGAAGTCACGGAGGAAGCCATTTCGGGAGCGCTCTACACCGCGGGACTTCCCGACCCGGACCTGATCATCAGGACTTCCGGGGAAATGCGCCTCTCCAATTTCCTGCTCTGGCAGAGCGCCTACGCGGAAATCTACATTACGCCGGTTTTCTGGCCCGATTTTAGGCGCAAGCACCTCAACGCGGCGATTTGCGATTATCAGAAGCGCCACCGCCGCTTCGGCGGCTTGGGATGATTTTCCCCCGCATCATCACGGGCCTCGTCGGCATCCCCCTCCTTTTATTCTTGATTTACCACGGGGGCCTGGCCTATTCCGCCTTCGTCGTGGCCGTTTCCATTTTGTGCCTCTACGAGTACGGCGTCATTCTGACTCTCGGGCGCCGGCCCGTGCGGGGCTGGCTCTGCGTTCTGGGCGGAGGCGCGATGGCCGCGTTCGTCGTCCTGGGCTTCGCGGTCCAGCTGCCCTTCGCGCTTTTGGCGCTGACGGCGATTCTCCTGGAAATGTCCGCGCGGGAAAGCTCCATCGAACGCTTGGCGCTGACCGTTTTCGGGGCGTGCTTCTTCGGCATTTTGCCCGCCTACCTCGGGCCCATCCGGGATTTGGGCGCGGCCGGCAAGGACGCGACGTTCCTTCTCTTCATCTGCGTCTGGATCATGGATATCGCGGCCTACGCCGTAGGAAAGACGCTGGGCGCGCATCCCTTGGCGCCGGTCTTGAGCCCGAAGAAAACTTGGGAAGGCGCGGCCGCCGGATTCGCGGCGGCGCTGGCGGCGGCGGCTGTTTTTTCCGCGCTTGACGCGGGACGAATTCCCATGGACGAAGCCGTCGCCCTGGGCGTTCTTATCGGCATTTTCGGCCAGCTTTCCGATCTCGCCGAGTCGCTCGTCAAACGGGCCGTGGGCGTCAAGGATTCGGGAGCGGTTCTTCCCGGGCACGGCGGCATCATGGACCGCTTTGATTCTTTTTTGCTCGCCGCCCCGCTCTTTTATTATTGTTTAATTGTATTCGGGCTTAAGAAATAAAAATAATGAAACGCATCGCCATCATCGGTTCGACCGGCTCCATCGGGGTCAACGCCCTGGACGTGGTCCGGCAGATGCCGGGGGAATTCGAGGTCGTGGCCTTGGCGGCCCACAGCAACGTCGAGCTTCTCGCGCGCCAAGCCAGGACCTTCAAGCCCAAGGCGGTTTCCCTCTTCGAGCCGTCCGCGGCGGCGCGCTTGAAGGAGAGCCTCAACGGATTTTGCACGCACGAGACGCCTGGAACGGAGGGCTTGGTCGGCATCGCGTCCCGCCCCGACGTGGACCTCATTCTGATGAGCTTGGTCGGCGGCGTGGGATTTACGCCTCTTCTGGCGGCCCTGCGCTCCGGCAAGACCGTGGCTTTGGCCAATAAGGAGCCCATGGTCATGGCGGGAGCGCAGCTCATGGCCGAGGCCAAGCGCTGCGGGGCCAGCATCGTTCCCGTGGACTCGGAGCCCTCGGCCATCTTTCAATGCCTGCAGGGCGGATCGGACTCAACCGCGGCGCTTTCCGGCGGGCTCTCCCGGCAGATTCGCAAGGTTTTTTTGACGGCTTCAGGCGGGGCCTTCTACAAGCACAAGGGCAGCCTGGCCAAGGTGACGGTCGCGCAGGCCTTGAAGCACCCCACCTGGAAAATGGGGCAAAAGATCACCATCGACTGCGCCACTCTGATGAACAAAGGCTTTGAAGCCATCGAGATCATGAACCTCTTCGGTTTGACGCGCGACCAGGTTGAAATCGTCATTCACCCGCAGTCCATCGTGCATTCGGCCGTGGAGTTCACGGACGGCACGGTGCTGGCCCAAATGTCCCTCCCAGACATGAGGCTGCCCATCCAGTACGCCATGACCTACCCCCGGCGGGCGCGGAGCGTGGTGGAGCCCTTGGACTTGGTCAAGCTCGGAGAACTGACCTTCAAAAAACCTGATTTCCGCCGCTTCCCGTGTCTGGCTTTGGCGCGCGAGGCCGCCAAGAGTCCGGCCATGTCCGCGGTCTTAAACGCCGCCGACGAGATCGCGGTCACGGCCTTCGTGGAGGGCCGCATCCCTTTTACCTCCATCGCCAAGGTCATCGAGAAAACCATGGCGCTCTACCGCCCTGCTGAGCGGCTCCCCGATTTCGACGAGGTCGTGGAGATTGACCGCTGGGCCAGGACCAAGGCGCGGGAGTTTTGCGGACGATGACGCCTCTTCATTTCTTGCAGTCGACTGCGGCCGTCGTTCTGACCTTCAGCTTGGTCATTTTCCTCCACGAGTCGGGGCACTTTTTCCTTTGCAAATATTTCGGCGTGCGCGTGGAGAAGTTCGCCTTCGGATTTGGCCCCGAGCTTCTGGGCGTGACCAGCGGGGGCACCCGGTTTTCCATCTGCCTTTTCCCTCTGGGCGGATTCGTCAAGCCGGCCGGCGAGGAGGTGGAAAGCTGCACCGGAAAGCCGGACGAGTATTTCGGGCAGAACTGGTGGCGCAGGTTTCTTATTGTGGCGGCCGGACCGACCATGAACTACATTCTGGCCTTCGCTCTTTTCACCTCGGTATTTTATTTAAAGGGCCTGCCCATCCCCTCGTCTGGCACGAAAATCGGCAATATGATGATCGGCTATCCCGCCGAGCAGGCGGGCCTGCAAATCGGCGACGTTATCAAGGAAGTCAACGGAACGCCAGTCGATTCCTGGAAGGTTCTGGCTGAGACCGTCCATCGCTACACGGGGAAGCAAATCTTCCTGACCTACGACCGGGGGAGCGTGGAGAGCCGGCTTTCCCTGATCCCCAAAAAAGACCCGGACACGGGCTTGGGCATCATCGGCATTCTGCCGGACGAGACTTTCCAGAGCATTGGATTTTTTCGGGCGGCCAAGGAAGGCGCGCTGCAGTGCTGGGACATCACCAAAATGACGGTTGACACTTTGGCGTCCAAGATTTACAACCACAAGCGGCCGGACTTGGCCGGACCCATCGGCATCGTCCAGATGGTGAGCCGCGCGGCGCATTCCGGCTGGGAGGACTTGGTTTCTCTCATCGCCTTGATTTCCGTGGCCATCGGTTTTTTGAACATACTGCCCATCCCCCTCCTGGACGGCGGGCACGCCGCGGCCTATCTTTGGGAAGGCGTTTCCGGCCGCAAGCCGACCCAGCAGATGGTCTCCGCCGCCAACAGCGTGGGCTTGGCCTTTTTGTTCGCCCTGCTCATTTTCGCGACTTACAACGACATTCTGCGCTTAAGGAAGAGCCCGGCGATGCCTCAGGCGCCCGCGCCCGCCGCAGCGAGCCATTGAAGCCCGATTCATGAAATTCAGCCGCTCCCTGATTCCGACCCTGCGGGAAGCTCCCTCAGACGCGGACAACGTCTCGGCCAAGCTCATGCACCGCGCGGGCCTCATCCGCAAGGCGGCTTCCGGCATCTACGAGTGGCTTCCTCTGGGCCTGCGCACATTGCGCAAGGTCGAGGCCATCGTCCGCCAGGAGCTCGACGCCGTGGGCGGGCTCGAAGTGTCCCTGCCGGTCATCCAGCCGCGGGCGCTATGGGACAAGACCGGGCGCTGGGGCGTCTACGGCAAGGAGCTTCTGCGCATCAAGGACCGCAAGGACGCGGATTTCTGCTTCGCGCCGACGGCCGAGGAAGTAATCACGGATCTGGTCCGCGGCGAGGTGCGCAGTTGGCGCCAACTGCCGCTTCTGCTCTACCAGATAGGCCTTAAGTTCCGTGATGAAATCCGGCCCCGCTTCGGCGTCATGAGGGCGCGGGAATTCTTGATGAAGGACGCTTATTCCTTTGATTTGGACGACAAGGGCGCTGAGAAAAGCTACCGCGACGTCTTTGGCGCCTACCAAAAGATTTTCACGCGCTGCGGCCTCAAGTTCAAGCCGGTCGAGGCGCAGTCGGGCGCCATCGGCGGATCCTACTCTCACGAGTTCATGGTCTTGGCGGAAACCGGCGAGGAGACCGTGGTTTCCTGCACGCGCTGCGAGTACGCGGCCAATGTCGAGCGGGCCGAGATTAAAGACGCGGCGCAGATTCCAGCGGCGAAAGACTTCAAATCCGTCGAGGAGTTCGACACGCCGAATCTCTTTTCGGTCAAGGACGTCGCCCAGTCCGTGGGCGAGCCTCCGGAGAAATTCATCAAGATACAGCTCTACATGAAAGAGGGCAAGACTCCGATCCTCGCCCTTCTGCGCGGCGATCACGAGCTCAACGAGGCCAAGCTCGCGGCGGCCGTGGGCACGCCCGCAATTTTTCGCGCGACCGAGCAGCAGTATGAGCAGCATCTGGGCTGCCCGGTGGGATTTGGCGGGCCGCAGGGGCATCCCGGTGTCGAGACCTACGCCGATTTCGCCGTGCGCGGCGTTTTAAACGGCATATCGGGAGCCAATAAGAAGGACAAGCACGCGCGGAATCTAAATTGGGAGCGCGATTTTAAGCTTGCTTCGGATCACGCCGCTGAGCCGAATTTTCGGGATTTGCGCGCGGCCACGCCCCAGGATCCCTGCCCGCGATGCGGGGCTCCCACGGAATTCTTCAAGGGCATCGAAGTCGGGCACACTTTTAAGCTCGGCACCAAGTACTCGCAAGCGCTGCAGGCGGTCTATTTGGACAAGGCGCAAAAGCCCCAGACCATGGTCATGGGCTGCTATGGCATCGGCGTTTCCCGCGTGGTGGCCGCGGCCATCGAGCAGAACCACGATCAAGACGGCATCCTCTGGCCCTTGGCGCTGGCGCCCTTCTCGTTTTCGGTCATCGTTATCGATGAGGCGGACGACTCTCGGGTACGGCCCGCCGCCGATAAAATTATTCAGGCCATCGAAGGCGCCGGCTTCGACGTTTTGGAGGACGACCGCGAGGCCAAGCCCGGCGTCAAATTCAAGGACGCCGATCTCATTGGCATTCCTTTGCGCATCGTAGTGAGCCGCAAGACCCTGGACGGCAGCTGCGTTGAGTTCAAGCGCCGCGGCTCGCGCGACGCGGAGCGCTGGCCCTTGGATGAGTTCCCCGCGCGTTTGGCTCAAATCGCGCGGACGTAGCCGCGCTTCCTACCGGATGGTGTAATGCGGGTCAAAGTCGGGAAGACCCGCTTCCTGCGCGGCGTTCCAGCGGAGTTGATAAATGGTTTTTGGATCCGTCAATTCATGCTTGAGATACCATTTCGCGACCTCGCCGGCGTGAAGAACGCCGCGGTAAGCGTCGATGTGCACGCTGATGAAGACGCACTTGACCCCGTCAATGACGCGGCGTTGGTTCCCGAAAACGATGAAATGGACGTTCGCGTTGGGAAGCTGGTGCTGCTTGACCGAGAGCGTGGATCCGGGATGGAAAAAGCCCTTTAGGGATTCGCTGGATAGCTGGCCCGCCTTGACCGCTCCGGCGATGCGCTGTGCCACCGCGGCGTCGGCCCAGGCCCCGAAGCCGTAGGGCTCCATGCCGTGGTCCCAATCGAGTTCCTTGAGGTAAGAAAGCCAGTCCTGTCCGTCGAGACGGATCTGGGAGAGGGCCGTCGTGATGTTGAGCAGGGCGGCCAGATCGTTCGGGCGCTGGGCCATGAGCGTCTCATAGCGCTGCCGCGCGGCGGGCTGGGGAAGGCCTGCCGAAAGTAGGGCTATGAGCTCGGGGTCTGATTCCTGCAGGGCCGGCCAGGAAGCTTGCGAGAAATCGAATTTCCCATTTTTTGGCAGAACCATGACGTCGGCCTTGACGGTTTTGCCGGAGGATAGCTTGACGGGAAAGATTCCCCCCTGCTTGTAGCCCTTGAGCGAAACCACGATGGAATAAGCGTCCTTGAAATTATCGTGATAAGGCAGCCCTTTAATGAGCACGATGGGGCCGCTCACAAACCGCGAGAGAACTTCCTTCCCGGTTCCGGCGTCGATGAGGCGGATAAGCGTTTCAATCCCAGGAGCCATTAATCGGCGCGTGCCATCGTAGATGTTTAGCGCTATGTCGCCGGTTCGGGCTTCGGGGGCCTGGAGCCTTTGGTAGGCGGCGCCCGCTTTAATTTTGAAAAAAACCGCGTTGGCGGACGCGTTCCAGGCGTTTTCCTGCGCGCGCGCGGAACTCGGTGCCAAGCACAAGGCCAGAGCGATGAACGGCAAACAGCCAGCGGCTCGATAACGCGGCATCAGGTTCCCTTTCGGTTTCAGCTGACTGCGCTGAATGTCTAATTTTATCTTATTTCCGCATTTATTGAGCCGCTTAGCGGACTTCCGGAGCCGTTTGACATCGCTCTGCCCCGCTTGATATAATCGATTTAGTCGCTCAAAGAAAAGTGGCAGACGGCTGGCCACTTTTTTTATTGCTCTATTTATGGAAACGGAAAAACTCGAAGAAATCATCGCTCCCTTGGTCGAGCAGGAATCGGCTGAGTTGGTCGACCTAACCTTGGTCCGGGGGGGTCCGCGCTGGATTCTGCGCGTGACGCTGGACAAGGAGGGCGGCATCACTTTGGACGACTGCGCCTATTTTTCGGACCGCATCGGCAGCCTGCTTGATTCCACCAACGCCGTGGAGCGCTCCTACGTCCTGGAGGTTTCCTCCCCCGGCCTCGATAGGATCATCAAGAAGGAGAAGGATTTTATCCGCTTCTCCGGAAAGATGGTGCGCGTGGAGCTCAAGCAGAACTTTCAAGGGCGGCGCAAGTTCCGCGGCGAACTCAAAGGCTACCGGGACGGCAAGGTCCTTGTCGCCTGCGGCGAGGAAACGCTCGAATTTCCCCGACCCGCCATAGACGAAGTCCGTCTGGACCTCGCGGCGGAACTCTAAATTTAACAAGCCCGCGTCGGCCGGCGCCGAGGAAGCGGGCGGGAGACAAAGCACATGGCGGCCAAATCCGAATTGATTATTGCCCTGGAGCAAATCGAAAGAGAGAAGGGCATCAAAAAAGAGGACATCCTCAACATGATTGAGGGGGCGGTGGTCAGCTCCCTGCGCAAATACGTCGGAAAGAACGCGATCATCGAAGCCTCCATCGATCCGCAAACGGCCGAGTTCCAGGCCTGCGTCGTCAAGCGGGTGGTCGAGAGCGTCGTGGACCAGGAGATGGAGATAACTCTGCCCGAGGCCAAGCGTCATGATAAAAACGCGGCCATAGGAGAAGACGTCCGGCTTCCGGCGCCCGCGGCGGATTTCGCCCGCATCGCGGCGCAGACCGCCAAGCAGCTCCTGAGCCAAAAAGTCCGCGAGGCCGAGCGCGACAAGGTCTACGAGGAGTTCAAGCCCAAGGAGGGCGAGCTCATCAACGGCTCGGTGCATCGCTTCGTGGAGCGCAACGTCATCGTGGATCTGGGCAAGGCGGAGGCGATTTTGCCCCTGCGCGAGCAAATCCGGCGGGAGCGCTACGCCGTCGGGCAGACCGTCAAGGCGCTTATCCTGCGCGTGGACCGGGCGGGACGCGATCCGCAGGTCCTTCTTTCCCGCGCCGCGCCGCTTTTCCTGCGGCGCCTCTTCGAGCGGGAAATTCCCGAGGTGAGCGACCAGATTATCGAGATTGTCGGCATCTCTCGGGATCCGGGCTTCCGCGCCAAAGTCGCGGTGCGCTCGCGCGATCCCAAGATTGACGCCGTCGGATCCTGCGTCGGCCTGCGCGGCTCGCGCATCCGCAGCATCATGAACGAAATCGCCGGAGAAAAAATCGAGTTGGTGCCCTTCAGCGAGGACGTCCAGGCTTACGTGCGCGGCGCCCTGGCCCCCGCCAAGGTTTTGGCGGTGCGCCTCTTGGACGCCGCGGCGAAGACGGCCGAAGTCCTGGTTTCCGAGGATCAGGCCTCCCTGGCCATCGGCAAGGAAGGGCAGAATCTCCGCCTGGCGAGCCGCCTGACCGGATGGACTCTAGAGGTGAAGGTCGGGCAAGAATCGGCGCCCGAAGATTCTCCCGCGCCCGCCGAAAAGCCGGCCGGGTTTTCCCTTAAGAAGGTCGGTCCCAAAATTCTCGAGCTCTTGGCGAAGAACGGCCTCGCGGATCCAGGGAAGCTGGCGCGTATTTCGCCCGAAGATCTGATGAAAATCGAGGGCATCGGTGAAAAAACCGCGGCCAACATTATCGCGGCGGCCAATGACTTGTTGAAGGAACGCCAAGAGTCAAAATGATATAATCATTCAAAGGCTAAACAACGGGAAAGGCAAATGCTGAAAAAAAGCAAAGACGACGAGAGCAAGGATAAGCCGGCGAAGAAGACGGCCAAACCTGGCGCGGCCAAGAAAGAAACCAAGACGGCCGCGAAGAAAGCGTCTTTGACCAAGACGCACATCCAGAGAAAGCCCGCTGCCGAAGATTCGCCCAAGCAGGAGGCTTCCGCCCCGTCGCTTCGTCCCGGGGGCTCCATCGCTCCCCCCAAAGAAAATCTGGTTTCGGCCTTTTCCCTTTTTAAGAAAACCACCAAACGGCGGACCAGCGGGACTCCCTCCGTTACCCGGCTGGCGCCCAGCACCGGGCTAAAACCCTCCGATAAAGCTTCGGCGCCGGCGCACCCGGAAAAAGAAGCGGCGGCCTCCCCGTCTCCGGCGAACGCTCCGCAGGCGCCCGCGTCCGAAACGGCCGCAAAGGCCGAGGCGGCGAAAACTCCCGCGCCGCAAGCGCGCAAGGACGCTCCGGCCGAGCCCCCCAAGCCGTCTTCCAGCGCGCCGCCTCCGTCGACTCCGGCTAAAGCGCCGCCGGCCCAAGAGATAAAGCGGTCCCAGCCGCCGAACAAGCCCGGCCATTTCCGGCCGTTTTCCAGGCCCATGCCGCACGGGGCCAGGCGGCCGCACCAGGGTGGATCCCATCACCGGCACAATAAGCCCGCTCCGGCGCCGGCCGCCGCCACGGCGCCCAGCGCGGGAGATAAGAACGCTCTCAAGCCCCTTGCCGTTCCCTCGATGATCACGGTCCGCGAACTCGCGGAAAAAATGGAGGTCAAGCCCAACGACTTGATCAAGAAATTGATGGGCCTGGGAATCTTCGCCACCATCAACCAGCGCCTCGACATGGACGCGGCTTCCATCGTGTCGCAGGAATTCGGATTCGAGCTGAAGGTCGTCGCGATGTATCAGGAAGAGGAAATCGAGAAAAAAGCCAAGGAAACAGAGAATTCCGAAAACCTTAAACCTCGCCCGCCGGTGGTCACGGTCATGGGCCACGTCGATCACGGCAAAACCAGTCTTTTGGACGCCATCCGCCAAAGCCGGGTCGCCGAAGGCGAGGCCGGCGGCATCACCCAGCATATCGGCGCCTACCAGGTGAAGACGGCCAAGGGCGAGATTACGTTCCTGGATACGCCGGGCCACGAGGCTTTTACGGCCATGCGCGCCCGCGGCGCCAAGGTGACGGACTTGGTCATCATCGTCGTCTCCGCGGTCGACGGCGTCATGCCGCAGACCATCGAGGCCATCGATCACGCCAAGGCCGCGGGAGTTCCCATCATCGTCGCGGTCAACAAAATCGATCTCCCGGGCGCCAATCCCCAGAAAATTCGGCAGGAGCTTTCCCAGCATGGCCTTCAGCCCGAGGAGTGGGGCGGCAAGACTATTTTCGTCGACGTTTCCGCGAAGAAGCGGCTCAATATCGATCAACTCTTGGAGATGATCATCCTTCAGGCCCAAATTCTGGACCTGAAGGCGAACCCGGAACGGCCCGGCTACGGGATTGTCCTGGAAGCCAGGCTCGATCCGCGGCGGGGCAGCGTCACGACCGTGCTCATCCAGTCCGGAACGGCGAAAGTGAGCGACGCCTTCGTAGCCGGCCTTTGCCACGGCAAAATTAAGGCGATGCTTGACGACGCCGAGACCCGCATCGAATCCGCGGGTCCGTCGACGCCCATCGAAATCCTGGGCACCACGGGAACGCCCCAAGCGGGCGACGCCTTCAGCGTGGTCCGGGACGAGCGCCAAGCCCGCGAAATCGCCGAGAAGAGAAGCCTGCTTTACCGCGAGCAGACGCTGGCTCACCAGCGGCATATGAGCTTGGTCGGCTTAAAATCCCAAATGGGAGTCAAGAAGGAACTGGCCCTGGTTTTGAAGGCCGACGTGCAGGGTTCGCTGCAGGCCATCAAGGATTCCTTGGAGGGCCTCTCCACGGCCGAGTACCGGCTGCGCCTCATCCATTCCGGCGTCGGAAACGCGAACGAATCCGACGTCCTGCTGGCCGAGGCCTCGGACGCCGTCATCCTGCTCTTTCACGTGCAGGCGGACACGCGGGCCGAGGAAGTGGCTGCCCGCGACGGCATAGAGATACGCAAGTACGACGTGATTTATGATTTGATCGCGGACGTCAAGGCGGCCATGGAAGGCCTCCTGGAGCCCGAAATAGTGGAAGTCCCCCTGGGCAAGGCCGAGGTCCGACAGATCTTCAAGGTCAAGGGCGGCGCCATCGCGGGAAGTTTCGTTCTGGAGGGCAAGCTCGCGCGCGGAGCCTCCGTCAAGATTTTCCGCGGCGGCGCTACCCTTCACGAGGGAAAAATCTCCAGCCTCAAGCGCTTCAAGGACGACGTCAAGGAAGTCGACAAGGGCTTCGATTGCGGCGTCGGCGTGGACGGCTTCGCGGATTACAAAACAGGCGACGAGATTCGGGCCGTGACCAAGGAGACCAGGATCCGGCGCCTCAACCCCGCGCCCCCTCCTCATGTTTGAGCGTCGAGAGCGCCTGCAAGAGCTCTTTCATCAGGAAATCGCGTCTACCATCCTTACGATCAAAGACCCGGGCCTCCAGGGATTTTTGACGGTGACGGGCGTGTATCTGAGCCACGATCAGAAAAATCTGCGGGTCTTCTACTCCATTTTGGGCAACGTGGAGCAGAAGAAAAACGCCGCCAAAGCCCTGGAGCGGGCGGCTCCCTACCTGCGGCAGGTTATCAAGAAGCATCTTTCTCTGCGCACCATCCCCAACTTTATCTTCGAATACGACGACACCCCGGCGCGGGCGGCCAGGGTGGATCGCATCTTGAAGCGCTTGGAGGAGCCCGGAACTCAATGATTTCAGGAATGCTCCTTTTCGATAAGCCCGTGGGCTGGACCTCTCACGACGCGGTGGACGCCTTCCGCCGGATTTTTCCGCCGGACACGAAAGTGGGCCACTGCGGCGCGCTGGATCCCATCGCGACCGGGCTTCTCATCATTCTCGTCGGACCTGCGACCAAGGCCCAGGCCCGCATGCAGGGGCTCGATAAAAGCTACTCGGGAACCATCCGTCTGGGCGTTTCGACCGACACCGGAGACGTGGCCGGCAAAGTCTTGTCCCAAGCGGAAGCGCCCAACCCGCCTCTTGCCGAACTTGATCGTCTGCTCAAATCCTTTCAAGGCCCGCTCGAGATGCCGGCTCCCGCCTATTCGGCGGTGAAATACAAAGGCAAGGCGCTTTACCGCTACGCGCGCAAGGGCATCGCGGTGCCGGCGCGGATGCGGACCTCGGTCATCCGCCGGTGGACCGCCATTTCCTACGCGGCGCCGGAGTTGACGCACGAGCTCGACTGCTCGAGCGGAACCTACGTCCGCTCCCTCGCGCAGGCCATCGGCGAGAAGCTGGGCTGCGGCGCGGCGATGTCTTCCCTGCGCCGGGACAAAATCGGCTCATTTTCTCTTAGCGACGCCCTGAGTCTCACGGATTTAAAAAGCATGAGCTTGAGCGATTTGCAGCCTGTTTTGACGCGCTCCCTCTCGCACCTTTACGCGGCGCTCTCCCCCCTCCCGCAAAGCGGCCGGCCTCCGGCCTCCTTAAGCGCCTAAGCCCGGATGGACCTCGTCGTCGCGGGAACGGTCGTGAGCGGCCAAGGACTTGGCCGCCAACTGGGGTTTCCCACGGCGAACATCTTTCCGGACGGCGGCTGCCGGCTTCCGCCGCACGGCGTTTACCGCGTCGAAGTCCTTTGGGACAATGAGCGGCGGCTCGCGGCCTGCAACGTCGGCACGCGGCCAACTCTAGGCGAGAAAGGCAAGACGCTCGTCGAGGTGCACATTCCCGGATTTTTCGGGGATCTCTACGGCCGCCGGATGGAAGTCAGGTTTCTCGGAAAAATCCGCGAAGAGGAAAAATTTCCTTCCCTGGACGCGCTCAAGGAACAGATTAAAAAGGACGTCGACTCCCTGGGTCTAAAGCCGCATTAAGCGGCTTGCGGCCCACGCCCGCGCAGCGCCGCAAGCCATTCCGGCGTGGGCTTGATGAGCTTCCGAGCTTTTAAATCGAAAAGTCCGAACTTAAACTCCGCGCGGCAAGCGGCCAGACCGTCCTCGCGAATCATGGCCTGCTCCATCAAGGCGATTTTCCCCCGGTATTCGAAACAGCGGGATTTCACGACGATTTTGTCCCGATTGAGCAGTTCGCGAAGAAAATAAAGGTGCGCTTCCAGCACGACCGGGCCGATCTGCCGCTTTTTAATCTCGTCGAGCCCGAACCCGTTGCCGGTGATCCAGTGCCAGCGCGCTTCCTCGAATATTTCCATGTAGGCCGCGTTGTTCATGTGGCCGAAGAAGTCGAGATGCCTTTCATGGATGAGAACGGGATACTCGAATTCCCCGAAGGGCTTTTCTTGCTGGGACGAAGGGCCTTCCATTATTCCTCTGGTCCTCCCTCAGGCCTTGACCGATTTTCTCAGGAATTGCGCGGAGACAAGGGCGGTGAGCGTCAGGGCCAGAAGGCAGCAGGACAATGCGTTGATTTCCGGCGTAACTCCAAACTTCATCATCGAGTAGACCTTAATGGGCATGGTGACGACCCCGATGCCGGCGATGAAGAAGCTGGTCACGAAGTCCTCGAAGCTGATGGTAAAAGCCAGAAGCGCCCCGGAAACGATGGCGGGTTTGGCCAGCGGCAGGGTCACGCGGATGAAGGCCTCCCATTGGTCGGCGCCCAAATCCATGGCGGCTTCCTCAAGCTGGGAGCTTTCCAGGGATAAAAGCCTGGCCCGGATGGAGCCGATGGTGTAGGGCAGCGCGATCATGGCGTGGGCGCAGG
>DATLSD010000075.1:0-2052 GCA_035534315.1 Elusimicrobiota bacterium | reverse complement strand
ATCGCGGGCGAGGCCGCGGCCGTGGTGGAGGCGGCCGTCCTGACCCGGCGCCTTTCCGAAACGGCGGAACAATTGAAGAAGTCCAATCGTATAAAGGATGAGTTCATCTCGACCGTCAGCCACGAGTTCAAGACCCCGCTGACCACGATTCTGGGGTTCTTGATGCTCATGCTCGACGGCGAGGCGGGGGCTCTTTCGGAGCAGCAGAAGAAATTCACGAAAATGTCCATCAACGCGGCCAAGCGCCTGGAGATGCTGGTCTCGGACATCCTGGACCTCTCGAAGCTGGAGGCGGGGGCCAAGATGTCCCGGCGCTCCTTTGATTTGGACAAGGCCCTGCGCGCCAGCGCCGAGTCCCAGGCTCTGGAGGCCGGCAAGCGCGAGGTCGAGCTCTTGTGCGAAATCGAGCAGGGGCTTCCCGGCGTCATGGGGGATCCGCGCTGGATTTCCCTGGCGGTGGACAACCTTCTTTCCAACGCCATCAAGTTCACCCCGCCGCGCGGCCAGGTGACCATCCGCGCCCGGCGCCAAGGCAGCGAGATCGTGATCTGCGTCTCGGACACCGGCGTGGGCATCCCGGACGAGGAAAAAGAGCGCGTTTTCGAGAAGTTCTACCGCTCCCGGGCCAGCGCGGATTTGGGCGTGCCGGGCACGGGGCTGGGCCTGGCCATCGTGCGCGAAATCGTGGTCAAGCACGGCGGCAGGCTCTGGCTCGAGTCCGAGCCGCAGAAGGGCAGCCGCTTCTATTTCAACCTGCCGCTTCCCGCGCCGGGCGCCGGCAGCTTCGCCGGAGAGACCTCCCTGCACTTCGGCGGGCCCCTGGGCGCGGAGGATTGAGGCATGCTCTCCCGGGTCTGCTCCATGGGCCTGCGGGGCATCGACGGCTATCCCGTCCGCGTCGAGCTCGACGTGGCCAACGGCCTGCCCGCCTACGCGACCGTGGGGCTTCCGGACAGCGCGGTGCGGGAGTCGCGCGAGCGGGTCATCTCCGCCGTGCGCAACTCGGGCTTCCAATTTCCGCAAAAGCGCATCACGGTCAACCTGGCGCCGGCGCAGTCCCGCAAGGAGGGCACTCATTTCGATTTGCCCATCGCCTTGGCGATTTTGTCGGCCTCGGGGCAAATCGGCGCGGCCGCCTGGGCGGAGCGCTACTGCTTCGCGGGAGAGCTGGCCTTGGACGGCTCGCTGCGCCCGGTGCCGGGCGTGCTCACCATGTCCTTGGAGGCCAAGAGCCGGGGCTACGAGGCCATGATCGTGCCCGAGGAGAACCTGGGCGAGGCCGCGGCCTCCGGCATGAAGGTGCTGGGCGCCGCGACGCTGCGGCAAATCGCGGATTTTTTGGGCGGCGAGGGAACGCTTTGCGCCGTCTCCGGCCCGTCCTCGGCTCCGGAAAATTCGGAGACCGCCGCCCCCGATTTGTCCGAGGTCAAGGGCCAGAGCCTGGCCAAGCGCGCGCTCGAAATCGCCGCGGCGGGCGGGCACAACATCCTTTTTATCGGCCCGCCGGGCGTGGGAAAATCCATGCTGGCCAGGCGTCTGCCGGGGCTTTTGCCGCCCATGGACGAGGAAGAAGCCTCCGAGGCCACGCGGATTTTCTCGCTGTCCCGCGCCGGGGCCCTGCGCGGCCTGGTGCGCCGGCGGCCGTTTCGCGCCCCGCACCATTCGGCTTCCCTGGCCGCCTTGATCGGCGGCGGGACCTCGGCTCGGCCGGGCGAGATTTCCCTGGCGCACGCGGGCGTCTTGTTCCTGGACGAGCTGCCCGAGTTTAGCCGCCAAGTCCTTGAGGCGCTGCGCCAGCCGCTGGAGGATGGGCGCGTGGTCGTCTCCCGCGCCAAGGAAATCCACGAGTACCCCGCGCGCTTCATTTTGGCCGCGGCCGCCAACCCCTGCCCGTGCGGCTGGCGGGGCCATCCGCGCCGCGAGTGCCGCTGCGGCCCGCGCTCGCTCGAGCGCTACCTCGCCCGCTTTTCCGGGCCGCTCATGGACCGCATCGATCTGCAGGTGGAGCTCTCGCCGCTGCCCTTCGAGGACTGGGCGCAGAGCGCCGCGCCC
>DATLSD010000074.1:0-2389 GCA_035534315.1 Elusimicrobiota bacterium | reverse complement strand
AGGCCGAAGGCGCCGCGCAGGCCCAGCATGAAGTGCCCGGGCAGGCCCGCGCCGAAGACCGGCAGGCCCACGCGCTTGGCGACGAGAAGATAGAGCACGGAAAGGCTCAAAGGGATGCCGCGCCGGGTCTCGATGACGCGGTGCAGGTAGCTGTTGTCCGGGTTGTAGTAATCCTCGCGGTTGCCGGCGAAGCCCATGTGATGAAACAAGAGCCAGTTGATTTTCTGGAACATCGCGTCCGGCGTGGGGGGCGAGTCCTCGCGGATTTTCCCGGCCACGCGGTCGAGCCACTGCACGTAGGCGTCCGGCGAAAAAGTCGAGTAGCCGAAGCGGCACACCAGCCACGCGCCTTCCTCCAAGTCGGGAGCGGGCGACGCGGCCAGGCGCGTGAAGTCTTTTTTGAGGCCGCTAAAGCGCACGCGGCGCGCCAGCCTTTCCGCGCGGGCGACCACCTCGGAGGTCTTTTGCGCGCGCAGCTCGTCGAGGTAGGGCAAAATGGGCTCGCCCACGGAGAGAATCTGCCGGGAGATTAAATCCAGGTTGCCGGGGTCGCTGTCGTCGAGCAGGGAAGCCAGGCTGCGCAGCTCGGCGTCGCTTAGGGGCCTCATGGCGTTAAAAGTGTAACGCCTCCGGCGGCAATTTTCAAGTGGCGGCGCCGTGGAGCAGTCTTCGGATGAGGCTACCGGGCGCGCGTTCGCCCCGAGGGCGCCCGGCGGATGCTCACCTCATAGCGGCCGCCGAGCACGCCGCGGAGTTTCTCGCGGACGGCGGCCTCGTCGGCGCCGCGGGCGACGAGGATGTCCGCCGTGTAGCGGACGGTGTATTTGTCGTTGTACGGGCCGTGATCCTGGCCGAAGGAGGCCTTGAGAACCCCGGGAATCTTGAGCGCCTCGGCTTCGTAGGTTTCCTCGAGCGTGGGATGCCGGACGTTTATGTAGTCGTCCGCGGCGAAGATCCGCGCGGCTTTTTCCCGGACGGCGTCGGCGTCCACGCCCTCGGCGACGCGGATTTTGACCCGGGAAAATGCCTGATGGCCGAAATAGCTGTCGTAGGTCCCCAGGGCGCGCTCGACCCGGAGAACGCCCGGGATTTTCAAGGCCGCGGAGATGGAGGCGTCGGCCCCTTCCACGATCAGGTCGTATCCGCGGAGAACTTCCGGCAGCAGGGCCCGGAGCTGCTGCTCGATGCGCTCGGCGTCCGCGTCGTAGGCGACGCGGACCGTCAAGGGCGGCCCGGTCCGCACGACGGTCCCGTCGCTTCTCTCCCGCGTGTAAAGATTCCCCAAGCGCGCGAAGCGGACCGTCTGGACGCCCGGGATTTCGCGGGCCGCGGCGGCAAAAGTTTTTTTGGCGCGATGGTGCCGCAGCAGGAAGCCGATAAAGGAGCTTGGGCGCGCGCTTCCGATGCCGGCGGCCTCGCGGCCGGAAGCGGAAGCGCCTTCCAATTCCGCGGCCTGGGCCCATGCGTCGGCCAGAGCCGCTTGCTCGGCCATGGCGTCGATTCGTTTCGCCTCGGGCGCCACTTCCGGCCAGAACGCGGCCAGGGCCTCAATCTCGGACTTGGCGGAGGAGAGCTCCAGCGCCAGCTCTTTGCCTCTGACCTGCTTGGTTTCAATGAGGTGGGAAATATGCCCCACGTCGTTGGCGGCCAGCGTGCGGGCCATGGGAGCGGCTTCCCGTCTTTTTTGCTCCAAAACTTGGGCCAGCGCCGCGATCTTGGGCGCGTCCTGCGCGGCGACGGCGGCGCTCAACTGCGCGCGGAAATCCGCGGGGAGATTCAAGGCGGCGTTGAGCAGGTTTCCGAGATTGGAGCCGGGCAGGCCGTTGAAGGCCTGGATGAGGGCCGCGGGCTGGAGCCCCGCCGCGGGCAGCGCGCTTTCGGCGGGCTCGCCCCCGCCCTCGAAGCTTTGAGCCGGAGCAGGCAGGCTGAGCGCGGCCGAGAAAGCCAAAGCGACGGCGGCGGCATAAATCGCGGGAATGGCGCTGCGGAAGAGACGCGCGGTTTTCATCCAAGTTTCTCCGTCATGGGATAAGGATAGCCCGAAGGCGGCTTTTCCGCCTGGGATAAATGGGGCGGGAATCAGGGACAAAGGTCCCAGGGCCGCCCGGATGTCTGGGGTGTAGGGGGTCTATGGTCGATTTTCAGCTAAATTCCAGCCTTTCCGCGCGCGCGACCACCTCGGGGGTCTTTTGCGCGCGCAGCTCGGCGTCGCTTAGGGGCCTCATGGCGCTTGGGGGTATGGCCCCGGGGTCCAAACTTGGTAGATAGGTGACAGAATGGACCGGGCACATAGGTAACAGGTAAATATGGGCAGAGGAGGAATTGCCTATGCCCTGGAAGGAGACCTGTCCTATGGACGAACGGAAAAGATTCGTGGACGACTGGCTAA
>DATLSD010000073.1:0-14237 GCA_035534315.1 Elusimicrobiota bacterium | reverse complement strand
CTCCGCCGCGACGCCCGCGCTGGGCACGGTGGTCCACTTCCACGGCAACGGCGGCAACATCACCTCGCAGTGGGGATTTTCCGCCTGGCTGGCCAAGGACGGCTTTAACGTGTTCATCCCGGACTACCGGGGTTTCGGCGCCTCGGCGGGGCGGCCCTCGGAGTCGGGCGCGGTCGAGGACGCCGTCGCGGCCTTGAACTACGTGCGCTCGCGCCGCGACGTCGACCCGGACAAGCTCCTGGTCTTCGGGCAGAGCCTGGGCGGCGCCGTGGCAGTGGCCGCGGTCGCGCTTTCGCCCGCGGGCGTGCGCGCCCTGGCCCTGGAATCCCCCTTCTCGTCTTGGCGGGCCATCGCGCGGGAGAAGCTCTCGCAGTTCTGGCTGACCTGGCCGCTTCAATGGCCGCTGGCGCTTTTTCTGGTTTCCGACCGCTACGAGCCGCTCAAGATGATCCGGCGTCTGCCGCCCATTCCGGTGCTCGTCGTCTGCGGCACCGCGGACAGGACCGTTCCTTATGAGGAAGGCTTGGCGCTCTACCGCGCGGCGAAAGAGCCCAAGGAGCTATGGACCGTCGCCGGCGGCGATCACGTCCAGGCCTTCACTTTGTTCGGCGCGGAATACCGCCCGCGCTTGGTCGGCTTCTTCAAGCGGGCGCTCTTAGCCGCGCGGCCGGACAAGCCTACTGGTAAATAATGACGCTGGGCCGCGGCTGCAAGGCCAGCACCTGGGCGGGGGTCAGCATCGGCTTGTCGTTCTTATAGAAGAGCTTGATGCCGGCGTATTCCACGGGCTGGCGGGCGATTTCCCGTTTGTAAATGGCGACCTTCAGGCCCGGGCTCCCGAAGCCGTCCATGATCATCGCGGCCTGCACGCGGGGGTCCAGGCGGATGCGGTCGCGGCGGCGCAGCATGCCGTCCGTGAAGCGGTGCACCAGCAGAAGCTTGGGCGGCAGGCGGCGCTTGGCGACAATCTTGGCGAGCTCGATGATGGCGACATTCACGTCCTCGGCGTCGCTGGCCCCGATGCGCGCGCCGGGCCGTCCGCCTTGGGACATCTCGAACTCCGGGTCCAGCGCCAGCTCCACGTCGGGCCGCTCCAAATACGGGCGCAGGTAGTCGATTTGCGAGAGCACCGTGCTGCGCCCGGGCTGGATGTCGAGCACCACGAGCCAGCCGCGGCGGCGCGCCCAGCCGATGACCTGCTCGATGACCGGCCGCGGCGTGCGCAGGCAGTACGAGCCGCCCTCCGGCTTGTTCGAAGCGACCACGGCGATGAGCTCCAAGCACGGCCGCACCACCGCCGACGGATCGGCCGCCTGCCACGCCCGCGCGGTGTCGGCCAGGCGGTTGGTCATCTCCCGCGGCGGCAGCGCGCCTAAAATTCCCATCTGCTTGGAGAGCGGATTGCCGTAGTAGGTGACGATGAGGCTGCCCGGCAAAAGCGCCTTGGGCGCCTTGGGCCGGGCGCAGGCCGACAAGAGGCCCAGGCACGAAAGAATCGCCGCGACGCGTTTGATTTCCACCGCGATCCATTTTACTTTTTTGCCGCCGCGCGAAAAGCCCGCGGCGAGTTTGCTTGGCGGGCGTCGAGATAGGTAAAATACCCGTCCTAGCCCAGTTGGCGCAGTGGTAGCGCGTTCCCTTGACATGGGAAAGGTCATAGGTTCAAATCCTATACTGGGCACCATTTTTAGCGGACTCCGGATCGCCGGACAGATTAAGGACAGCGGAGGCTCCGCCTCGATTATGCGCATCACGGCCAGACTCATCGTCGCCTTGGCGATTTCCGCCACGCTCGTCGCGGCGGGCTCGACCTTCTTCCAAGCCCGCCAGGAGCGGCGCTCCCTCTTAAACGATCTCAACCGCCGCGGCGAGGTCTTGTCCGAGACTTTCCTGGACATCGTCCAATCCGCCGTCAAGTCGAAGAGCCCGCGCCGCCTGGCCGAAATCGTGACGAAATACGGCGACCATGGGAGCTTGAGCGGCATCGCGATCTTCGACGCGGAGGGCACGCCCCTCGTTTTCACGCCCGCCTTGTCGGACGAAGTCCCGTCCCTGGCCGGGACCGTCCACCAGGCCCTGGCCCAGCAGAGCCCCGCCGACACGCTCATCAGCGCCCCCGCAGGCGAGATGCACGCCTACGTCGCTCCCCTCCTGGAACCCAAAGGCGGCGCGGTGGGCGCGCTGGCCGTGGTCCACGACGCGTCCTACATCCAGGTCCGCATCGACGAGCTCTGGAAGAATAATTTTCTGCGCCTCCTCATCGAGGTCTTCATCATTTCCCTGGTCACGCTTTGGATCGTGCGCTGGAACGTCATGAGCCCGCTTGATCAGCTCACCGACTGGATGCGCAAGACCCGCGCGGGCGAGACCGCCGACGCGCCCCCGCTGCCCAAGGGGCTCTTCCAGCCCCTGGCGGCCGAGGCGTCGTTTTTGGCGGAAAGCCTGGCCGAGGCGCGCGCGGTGGCCGAGGAAGAGGCGCACCTGCGCCACAAGGCCGCGTCCTTGTGGACCTCGGAGCGCCTGAAGGAGCACGTCAAGATTACGCTGGAGGGCCGGCCCATCTTCGTGGTGGCCAACCGCGAGCCCTACATGCACGTGCGCAAGAACGGCAAGATAGAGGTGCTCACGCCCGCCAGCGGCTTGGTCACCGGCGTCGAGCCGATTTTGCTGGCCTGCGGCGGCGTGTGGGTGGCCCACGGCGCGGGCGACGCGGACCAGGAGACGGCCGACGCCCGGGGCCGCCTCGCGGTGCCGCCCGAGAATCCGCAGTACACCCTGCGCCGCGTGTGGCTCACCAAGGAAGAGGAGGAGGGCTACTACTACGGATTCGCCAACGAGGGGCTCTGGCCCCTGTGCCACATCGCCTACACGCGGCCCCAGTTCAAGGCGTCGGACTGGGAGTACTACCAGGCCGCCAACCAGAAATTCGCCGACGCGCTCATCGACGAGATGGCCGGCGTGCGCGACCCCTGCGTGCTCATCCAGGACTACCACTTCGCGATTTTGCCCAAGCTCATCAAGAAAAAACGCCCCGACGCGCGCGTGGCGCTTTTCTGGCACATCCCCTGGCCCAACCCCGAGGCCTTCGCCGTCTGCCCGTGGCAGCGGGAAATCCTCGAAGGCATGATCGCGGCCGACATCATCGGCTTTCACATCCAGTTTCACTGCAACAATTTCCTTGAGACCGTCGACCGCACCATGGAGTGCCGCATCGACTGGGAGCGCTTCGCGGTGCGCCGCGGCGGCCACTCCGCGAGCGTGCGGCCCTACCCCATCAGCGTCGCGTTCCCCAACCCGGTCGCGGCCAAGCCCAACCCCGGCGCGGCCGAGCTCCTGCGCCGCGAGGGCTTAAAGGCCGAGTTCATGGGCATCGGCATCGACCGCATCGACTACACCAAGGGGCTTTTGGAGCGCTTCATCGGCATCGAGCGCTTCCTGGACAAATACCCGCAGTACCGCGGGCGCTTCACGTTCGTGCAAATCGCCGCGCCCAGCCGCACGCGCATCAAGCGCTACCGCGATCTGCAATTGGAGCTGGAGTCCGAGGCCAAGCGCATCAACGCGAAATTCGCGGCCAAGGACTACGCGGCCATCGTGCTCATGGCCAGCCACCACAACCACGCGGACATCGAGCCCTACTACAAGGCCGCCAACCTCTGCATGGTCACCTCGCTGCACGACGGCATGAACCTGGTGGCCAAGGAGTTCATCGCCGCGCGCGACGAGGAAAACGGCGTCCTCATCCTGAGCCGATTTACCGGCGCCTCGCGGGAGCTCCGGGACGCGCTCATCATCAATCCCTACGACTTCGAGCAGACCGCCGACGCCATCGCCCGGGCCCTGGAGATGCCTCCCGAGGAGCAGACCGCGCGCATGGTGGCCATGCGCGCCATGGTGCGCGAGCACAACATCTACGCCTGGGCGGCCCGGCTCATCGACGGCCTGGCCCAGATCCGCCTGAGCCCCAGCCAGGAATTCAAGGCTTAGCGGCGGGCGAAGAATTCCAGCAGGGCGCGCACCTGCCGGTAGTCCTTCAAGAAAAACGCCGCGGCGGAGGGCCCGTTGCGGGCCACGCGCACGGTCAAGGCCTTGCCGCGCAGGGTCTTGAAGCCCTCCTCGTCGGTGCGGTCGTCTCCGATGAAAATCATCTTGGGACAGGCGACTTGGCGCCCCACCCGCAAGAGCGCGTCGCCCTTGCTCCAGCGCAGCCGCGGCACGATTTCCCAGACTTTTTTTCCGGACATCAGGCGAAAATCCTTCCTGACCTTGCGGTAATGCTTGCGCACGATTTTATGCGCCAGGGGAACCAGGATCGGCGAGACGCCGCGGTAGTGGACGCTCAAGGATCCGCCCTTGTCCTCGACCAAAAATTCACCGGCGCCGCCCTTCAAGTCCGAGCGCAGCGCGCGGGCCAGGGCCGAGAGCGTCTTGCGCGAGCGCTTGAGCGCCGCGTGGGTCCACGCGATTCCGGGTCCGAAAATCTCCAGGCCGTGGTTGCCGCAGTAAAAAATGCCGGGCACGCCGATGCGGGCCCGGATGTCCTTGGCGCTGCGCCCGCTCACCACGGCCAGGCGCGGGCGCCGGCGCCGGGCCAGGCCCGAGAGGATGCGCAGCGTGTCCGCGGGCATGGCCGCGTTGTCCGGGTGATCGGCGATGGGCGCCAAGGTCCCGTCGAAGTCCAGCCCCAGGAGGGTCTTGCCGGAGAGAAACCCGTCCGACTGCAGGTGAGCTTTAAGCCGCGTCCATCCGGTCATCGTGAACCGCTTCATCCTACAAAATTGCGGGGCCGGGCCAAGCCCGGCGCCGCCTGCCTAGCGGCGCGCGGCGGAAACAAACGGATAGGGCGGAAACTCCACCACCAGGACGGAGCCGTCGGTGTAGAAGGGAAAGCCGTCGCTGTCTTTGCCCCGGCGCGGCACGTTGGGCGAGGGCGCGACGCTCAGGCGGACCGGCGCGCCCGACGCGGCCAGGCCGCGGGCCAGAAACGCCCGCTCCGCGTCGATGTTCGGATCGACCCGGTGGGTCGCCTTCTTCCAATCGACGGAAACGTCCAAGTTGCCGCCGCCGGACCAAATTTCGCGGCCTAAAGAGTCTCGGCGGCGCATATCCCAGAGCCTGAAGTGGTGGCGCTTGAAGAGCATCCGGACCACCATCACCCAGTTGAAGTCCTCGGGGCGCCCATCCACGTAGAACGTCTTAAGAGGCGGGAAATCGATGCGCGGCATCCGCCGGTTCATGAGCTGATCAAGGCTCTCGCTGAGCGAGCCGTAAATGGTGAGCGGCACCTGGCTCCAGCCGGCCGCCGCGAGCGCCGCGCGGATTTGCCCGGCGCTTCCCAGGAAAACCAAGTTGAGCGGCACCGAGGGACGTCCGTTTCTGGATTTGGCCCGGCCGGGCAAAGACGCGAGCAACGCGCGCCTGCGCGCGGGCGAGAGATGCGAAAAAACATCTCTGGGCGCGGCCAGGCGCAAAGGCCGCCTGCGAATTTGGGCCTGCAGGGAGGAAAACGGCCGCGCGAGCCCGCCGCCGTCCTGCGCGCGCGCCGAGAGGCCGGCAAAAACAATCGCCGCGGCCGCCAGGGCCGCGCGCCGCCGTCCGGGAAATTTACGCATGGCTGCGCTCGATTGTAGGCAATAAATCGCCGCGCGGGCAGGGCCGTTGGACCCCTGAGCGCCGGGCTAAAAGTCCCACCGTTTCTTTTTATAAGATAATGCGGCCATGCTCGAAGGCCGCAAGATCTCCCTATTTGTCCGCGCGCTCGCCGTTCTGGCCGCGCTGTTCCTGGCCGCCGCGGCCGCGCTGTCTTTTTGGGCCGAGCGCCGCATCGCGGCCTTCCAGGCCGGGGCCCTGGACGCGGGGCGCGCCACCACCATTTATTCGGCGCCCTTCGTCATCGACGCCGGCACCGCCGAGCCGCCCGAGCAGATACTGCGGCGGCTCTGGCTCCTGGACTACCGCGCGGCCAAAAGCCTGCCGCCGCCCATCGGAAGCTACGTCTGGGCCCCGCCGGTCCTGACCGTGGGCCTGCGCGGCTTTTTGTCTCCCGGCTACCGCCAGCAGGCCGGGGTCTTCGCGCTCTCCTGGCATCCGGGTTTTTTCCACGCCCAAGCCGGGCATTGGGCCATCGCGGACGCGCAGGGCCTGAGCCTGGCCGACGCGGGCTTGGAGCCCGCGGTCATCGCCAAGTTTTCCGGCGGGCGGCTCATCGCGCGCACCACGCTGGCCCCCCGGCTGATTTCCCCCGTGCTGGAAGCGGCCCTGGTCTCGGCCGAGGACCGGCGCTTTTATTCCCACGGCGCCTTTGATTTTCGCGGCATCGCGCGCGCCGCGTGGGAGGACCTGCGCCATCCCGGCCGACTGCAGGGCGGCAGCACCTTGACCCAGCAGCTGGCCAAGAACATTTTCCTCAACCCCCGCCGCACCTGGAGGCGAAAAATCCTGGAGGCCGCGCTGTCCCTCTATCTCTCCGAGCGCTTCACCAAGGAGGACATCCTGGCGCTCTACCTGAACCACGTCTACATGGGCCAGGACGGGCAGACCTCGGTGCTGGGCGCGCAGGCCGCGGCGCGCTTCTACTTCGGCGAGGATCAAAAAGATCTCTCGCTCGGCCAGTGCGCGCTCCTGGCGGGCCTGGTGCGCTCGCCGTATCTCTACAACCCCTACCGCGATCCGGCCGCGGCCCTGCGCCGCCGGGACACGGTGCTAAACCAGATGCGCGCGCAGGGGCGCATTACGCTCCCGGAGCTCGAAACCGCCTTGAAGGCGCCTCTGGGCCTGCGCCAGGAAGGCTCGCCCAAGGCGCGCGGCCGCGACGACGACTACTTCGCGGCCGAGGTGCTGCGCCGGCTTTCCGCGCGCTACGGCGACGACGCGGTCTTCCGCCAAGGGCTCATCGTGCACACCACCATGGATCCGCTCTTGCAAAAAGCCGCGCAGGACGCGGTCGCGCAAAAGGCCCGGCCGCAGGGCGCCTTGATCGCGATGGACCCCGAGACCGGCGCCGTGCTCGCCCTTTCGGGCGGGCGCGATTACGGGCAAAGCCAGTTTGACCGCGCGACCCAGGCCGTGCGCCAGCCGGGCAGCGCGTTCAAGCCCTTTCTCTACGGCGCGGCGCTCGAGGCGGGCTTGACGCCCATGACCACGCTGGATGATTCCCCGCGCGCGTTTTCGCGCGGGCGCGGGCGCGGCGTGTGGCGGCCCAAGAATTCGGAAAACCGCTACTACGGCCAAGTGAGCCTGCGCCAAGCCCTGGCCCTGTCCCTGAACGCCGCGAGCCTGAACCTGGCCGAAAAAGTCGGGGCCGAGAACGTCATCGCCTTCGCGCGCAAGATGGGCCTTAAAACCCCGCTGCCCGACAACCTGGCCGTGATGATCGGCGCCTCCGGCACCACGCTCGAGGATTTGACCGCGGCCTACGCGCCTTTTGACAACGGCGGCTACCGGGTCGAGCCCTTTTTGATCACCGAGGTCCGGGACGCCAGGCAGCGCGTCCTGGAGACCGACGCCCCCCGGCGCGCGCAGGTCATCACCCCGGCCCTGGCCTACGTCATGACGTCCCTCCTTGAGAGCGTTATAAAGGAAGGGACCGCGAGCGGGGCCAAGGCGCTGGGCTGGACCTGGCCCTCGGCCGGCAAGACCGGCACCACCAACGGCGGCGCGGACGCCTGGTTTGTCGGCTACACGCCCCGGCTTCTGGCCGGCGTCTGGGTGGGCGCGGACGACCACCGGCCCCTGTGGGTCTACGGCTCCTCGGCCGCGCTGCCGGTGTGGACGGACTTCATGGAGCAGGCCGCCAAGGATTACGCGCGCGAGGATTTCACCAAGCCGCCGGAGGTGGTGACCGCGGTGGTCGATCCCAAGACCGGGCTTTTGGCGCGCTGGGATTGCCCGACGCGCGAGACGGAAGTCTTTTTGCCCGGCACCGCCCCCACGCGCTACGACCCGGTGCGCGCGCGCGGGCTCAAGGGCTGGTTCGAGCGGATTTTCCAGCGCTAGGCCGCCCACCGTTGACAAATCGCGGAGCGCGCCCCATAATAAGGGGCCTTTAGTCCCATGCGGGCCCGGGTCCTTGGACCGATGCGCGCTGCGCGGGACGGGGTTACACCATAAGCATGAAGATTTCGCGCCTCTTTTCCCTGCCCGCGTTCGGGTCCTGCGCGCTGGCCGCGGCCCTGTGCGCCGCCGCCGCCGGGCAGTCTTTCTCCGCGCCGAAGCTCTCCGTTCCCAAACCCAAACTCTCCGCGTCCGGGACCGCCGCGGACGGCGCCGCCTCTTCCGACCGGCTGCGCATCGCCGCCAAGTTTTTTTGCCTCGACAAGTCCAGCTTCGCGAAGATCAAGGGCGGCCTCGACATTGGCCCCGAGGATCTGCACCCCTGCACGGGCAAGTCGCCGGGCATCTACGTCGCCCGCTGCGTGTTCACCGAGCCCGGCGGCGCGATTTACCAGGAACACGTCTCCATCGGCCAGATGTGCCCGGAGTACGCGGACGCGCTCAAGGACTACAACGGCCCGGTGCCCCAGTTCCAGTGCGACTACCTGCACGCCATGGAGAACGGCCAGGGCGTGAGTTTCTTCGAGAGCTTCAACGGCGGCAAGGGCGTCCTCTTCCCGTATACCCTGGCCCAGCAGAAGAGCTACCTCGCGCAGACCTACTGCGACTCCGCCTTCGCGGACCGGCAGTTCCTCAAGTGGTCCAAGGAGCCGGATAAAATCAACGACGCCTACAGGCTCGCCATAAAGACGTTTTTCTGGCAGCACCCCCCGATCCCTCTGGGAGGTTCTTCCTATCTTGTGGGCGGGAACCCGTCCGCGGTGCTGAGCTGGTATCCCTATCTGCGCCCGCTTCTCTTCTTAAAGCTGGCCAACGAGGCCAACGAGCAGAAGATGGTGCGCGCCGTCGCGGGCAAGATGAAGACGCTCCAGGAAAGCGGCTTGAACAAGGTCCCGGGCGGCTACGCGCTGGCGCGCGTGAATGCCTGGCTCGACAGCTTCTTCGACCATTCCAAGCCGAGCGCGGCTAATCCGGCGGCGCCCGCCGATCCGGCGTCTCCCCTGATTCTTCCCAAAAACGGCCCGGCTCCGGATCTGTCGCCGATGCTCTCCAAGCCCGAGGTTTTCCTGAGCCCCAAGTTTTCCCAGTACTCCTCGCCGCCGCTGCCCTCCCTGGACGACGCCGCGGCCGTCAAGGAGGAGAATTTCGGCGCGCGGGGAATTTCCGCGGCGGCGGCGCGGCTTGAAAACGAGTACAAGATCGACTTCTGGCACTATTTCGGCATGAGCCGCACCATCGGCAATCCCGGCGCGGCGCTGCAATACGCCATCCAGCAGAAGTCGGGCACCTGCGGCGTCGAGTCCCAGTACGAGGCCCTGCGCGCCCACGGAGTGAAGGATATTACTCCGGCCGCGATGGCACAGGAGGCCTACAAGAACGGCTGGTACGGGGAGAACGACCCGGAGCGGGGCGTGAGCGCGACCTTCACGGGCACGCTGCTGCCCTACTCCAACAAGCTCCTGGCGGCCCACGGCATGACGCGCACGACGATCATCTACAACGCCACGACCCGGGATTTGGAGGATTCCCTGGCCAAGGGCGGCGGCGCCATCGTCGCGCTTTCCTCCAAGCGGTTCTGGGAGAACAAGCCCGGCCCCGTGGACCACGCGGTCTACGTCTCCGGCGCGGAGCTGGGCTCCGACGGCAAGATTTGGGGCTACTACGTCAACGACACGGGCACCGGCGAGGGCATGCGCTTTGTCCCCGCGCAGGAGTTCGAGGAAGCCTGGGAGAACCACAAGGGCAACGGCTTCATGGTGAGCTTGGACCCCAACGCGAAGCCGCCCAAGGTGGAGCTCAAGCCCACCCCCGAGCAGCTGAAGACCTACCTCAAATAGCGCGGCGGGCCTAGGCGGCCCAGTCCAGGCGCAAGGTGCGGCGGCGGGCGGCGCAATCCCTCAGATAGAGGTTCATCAAGCTTTGATACGGCATGCCGGTTTCCTGGGAGAGCCGCCGGAAGTACTCGATGGTCGGCGCGTCCAGCCGGATGGTGATCTGCTTTTTAAGCGCCCGCGCGTAGGGATTCTTTCTCGACTTGGAGAAGTCGTATTGTTTTTTCATCTCGCGCGCTCCCAATATTGAGCCTGCTCTTTCCGCTCGGCCTTCTCCGGATCCCAATCAAATTCAATGTGCATATATATTATAATTATAATGTAGTTTAAAAGCAAGCCCTTTCACGGTCCCCCCCACGCCTGATATACGATCGAGGCCGCGAAAAGTTCCCGGCCGCCGCCGTTGACAAATCGCGGGGCGCGCCCCATAATAACCCGGGCTGTAAAATGATCCCGAAAATTCCGCGCCGCGCCGCCGCGCTGTTGTCCGGCGCGCTCGCCCTGGCCCTGGGCGGCGCCGCTTTGCCCGCCGCGGCCGCGGGACAACCCTCCTCTGACGCGGGCCGCCTGCGCATGGCCTACCGCTACGAGTGCTTGAACGCGCAAAGCCTCGGCAAGATTAAACAGCTCCTGCCCGTCGGTCCGGGCGACCTGCACCCCTGCGCGGCCGATTCGGCGCGCCTCTACGCCGCGCGCTGCGTGTTCACCGCGCCCGGCGGCGGGACTTACCAGGAGCACATCGACCTCGCCCGGGACTGCCAAGATCCGGCGTTCGCGTTCAAAAACGGCCAGCGCTACGACGGGCCCGTGACCCAGCTGCAATGCGACTACCTGCACGCCCTCCCGGACGTCAACGGCAAGCCCAACGCTTTTTTGGGCTCCTTCAACAGCGCGGCCTATTCCCCGGCCGCGCAGCGCGCCGTGCTGGTCAAGTCCTACTGCTACGCCGTCATGCAAGACGGCGTGCGCCGGCTGGCCCTTTCCGGGCTTTCGCAGGGCGCCGAGGCCAACGCGGCCTTCGAATACTTCACCTGGCAGGCCCGCCGGCCGCAGTCCTACCTGGTGCGCTCGCCGCGCGGGCTTCTGCCCAAAGGCTATCCCTTGAGCTGGTATCCCTACGTGCGCTCCATCCTGGCCGAGAACCGGCAGGACCGGGCGCGGGCCGCGGCGGAGGTCCGCGCCTTCGCGGCCCAGGAGAAGCGCCTTAAAGCCAGCGGCCTCGCGCAAAAGCCGGGCGGCTCGACGTTCGCGGCCTTAAACGCCCTGTTCGACCGCGCCGCCCCCGCGCCCGCGAAGGCGGCGCCGCCGTTCGCGCCCGCCGATCCGTTCGCGCGGGTCTCGGACGCGCTCTTTAGCCGCCGCGCTCCGGTTCCGGACCTGATGCCGTCCTTGTCCCCGGACACGGCGGGCTTGCGGCCCACGGTGGCGGCCCTGTTCTCGCCGCCGCCGCCTCCCTTGGGCGACGCCGCCGCGGTCAAGGAGGAAAATTTCGGCGCGCGCGGCTTGGCCGCGGCCGCGCAAAGGCTCGAGGACGACTACAAAATCGCGTACTGGCACTACTTCGATTTAAGCCGCACCGTGGGCCGCCCCGCCGCGGCCCTGCCCTACGCCCTGCTGCAGAAATCGGGCAGCTGCGGCGTCGCCTCGCAGTACGAGGCCCTGCGCGCCCGCGGCATCGAGGTCGACGTCGCCGCGCTGGCCAAGGAGGCCTACCGGAACGGCTGGTACGGGGAGAACGACCCGGGCACGGGCGTGCGCTCGGCCCAAACGGGCACGTCCCTGGCCGACTCCAACAAACTGCTCTCGGCCCATGGCCTGCCCAGCCTCATCATCTACCGCGCCACCGTCAAAGACCTGGAGGACTCCATCGTCCACGGCGGCGGCGCCATCGTCTCGGTGTCGGCGGAGCGGCTTTGGAACGGCACGCCCGGCCTCCCGGACGATCACTCCCTCTACGTCTCGGGCGCGGAGGTCGCGGGCGACGGGCGGGTGCTGGGCTACTACGTCAACGACACGGGCACGGGCGAGGGCATGCGCTTTGTCTCCGCGGCGCTCTTCGACCAGGCCTGGGAGGACAAGACCGGCCACGGATTTTTGGTGAGCCTCGACGCGAACGCGCATCCGCCCCAGGTGGAGCTGGCGCCCGCGCCCGGGCTTAGTGGACGAAGCGGTAGAACGTAATTAGAAAGCCCAAAAACGCGAAGCCGCCGAAAAGATTGCGCTCCAGGCGGCTAAAGCGCGCGTCCACCAGCTCGAAGCGTTTGTCCACTTGCTCGAAGCGCCGGTCCATGGTCTCGCGCAGGCCGCCGATGTCGGCCTCCAGGTGCGCGATGTGGTTGAACTGGGTCTTCAAGATAAGCGGAATGGCCTTATCATCCGAGAGCGTGCCCCGCTGGGTCACCTCGTCTTCGGCCTCGCGGACTTTCTTGTCCAGGAACTTCATGAGAATGTTCATGGCGTCTTTCTCTAGCATGCCGCCTCCCGAAGTTTAACAGATTGCCCGCCGTGCCGCCAGGCTCATTCTTTATACGACCACAGGCGCGAAAAAGTTCCCGCCCGCCGTTGACAAATCGCGAAGCGCGCCCCATAATAGTGGGCCTTTAGTCCTAAGCGCGACCGAGTCGAAGGACCAATGCGCGCCGCGCGGGACGGGGCTACACCATAAGCATGAAGATTTCGCGCCGCTCCTCCACGTCCGCGTTCGGGTCCTGCGCGCTGGCCCTGGCGCTGTGCGCCGCCGCCGCCGGGCAATCTTTCTCCGCGCCGAAGCTCTCCGTCCCCAAACCCAAACTCTCCGCGCCCGGAGCGTCCCAGGGCGCCGCCTCCGGCGCGGACCGCATCCACATGACCTACAAGTACTTTTGCCTCAACAAGGGCAGCTACGCGAAGCTCAAGGGCAACCTGGCCGTCGGCCCCGCGGATCTCCACCCCTGCACGGCCGACTCGCCGGGCGTCTATGTCGCCCGCTGCGTATTCACCGCGCCCGGCGGCGGGGCCTACCAGGAACACGTCGACACCAGCCAACAGTGCCCGGATTTAGCGGGCGCACTCAAGAGCTACGACGGCCCGGTGCCCCAATTCCAATGCGACTACCTGCACGCCCTCGCGGCCGACCAGGGCGTGGATTTCCGCGGCAACTTCAACGGCGGCAAAGGCGTCAACTTTCCGTATTCCCCGGCCCAGCAGAAAAGCTACCTCGCGGAGACCTACTGCGACGCCGGCTTCGCGCACCAGCAGTTCCTCAAGTGGGCCAAGGAGCCGGAGAAAATCAACGACGCCTTCATGCTCGCCATCAAGACGTTTTTCTGGGAGCGGGTCCCGCTCGGGGGCTCCTACCTGACGGGCATGGAGCTTCCCAGGCCGGTGAGCTGGTATCCCTACCTGCACCCGCTCCTGATTTTAAAGATAGCCAACGAGGCGAGCGAGCAGAAAATGGTCAACGCCGTCGCGGGCAAGATGAAGGCGCTCAATGACAGCGGCTTGAACAAGGTGCCGGGAGGCTACGCGCTGGCGCGGGTCAACGCGTGGTTGGACCATTTCTTCGACCATTCCAAGCCCGGCGCGGCCGATCCGGCGGCGCCCGCCGTCCCGGCGTCGCCCCTGATTCTCCCCAAAAACGGCCCGCGCCCGGACCTGGGGCCGATGCTCTCCAAGCCCGAGGTCTTCCTGTCCCCGAAGTTTTCCAAAAACGCCTCGCCGCCCCTGCCTTCGCTGAGCGACGACAAGGCCGTCAAGCAGGAGAATTTCGGCGCGCGGGGAATCAAGGCGGCGGCGACCCGGCTCGCGAACGAGTACAAGATTTATTTCTGGCACTATTTCGGCATGAGCCGCACCATCGGCGACCCCGGCGCGGCCCTGCAATACGCCATCCACCAGAAGTCGGGCACCTGCGGCGTCGAGTCCCAGTACGAGGCCCTGCGCGCCCACGGCATGAAGGCCGACCCGGCCGCGCTCGCCAAGCAGGCCTACGCGAACGGCTGGTACGGCGAGAACGACTTGTACGCCGGCGTGAGCGCGCCCTTCGAGGGGACGCTGATGCCCGATTCGGATAAGCTCTTGAAGGCCCACGGGCTGCCCAGCCTCATCATCTACAACGCCACGACCCGGGATTTGCAGGACTCTCTGGCCAAGGGCGGCGGGGCCATCGTCGCCTTGTCCTCCAACCGCTTCTGGGACAACAAGCCCGGCCCCGTGGACCACGCGGTCTACGTTTCCGGCGCGGAGCTGGGCTCCGACGGGAAGGTTTGGGGCTACTACGTCAACGACACGGGCACCGGCGAGGGCATGCGCTTTGTGCCCGCGCAGGAGTTCGAGGAAGCCTGGGAGAACCACAAGGGCAACGGCTTCATGGTG
>DATLSD010000072.1:0-4767 GCA_035534315.1 Elusimicrobiota bacterium | reverse complement strand
GCAAAGCTCGGCTGGAACGCGGACGCGGGCTCCTCCGTCCCGCCGGCGCCATTAGGCGGCTCCGGCGTCTCACCGTGACAGAACCGAGCGCGCGGCTTAAATCCCTCGGCAAAGCCATTGAGCGGGAGGGGAAAAATCTCCTGCGCCGCACGCTCATCCGCGCCTTGCCAAAACCGCAGGTACCTCACCGCCGGCCGGTCGCCCAGGATACTGTGCGCATTTTGGCCGTGCGCCATGACGCACGCCTGGGGAATTTGCTCTTATTGACGCCGGCTTTGCGGCTTTTAAAGCGCGCTTTTCCCCACGCGCGCGTGGACGCCGTTATTTCCGGCCGCTACGGTGAAGCGCTGGCTTTTAACCCGGACATCGAGCGCGTCATGACTCCCGCGGCGCTCCCGAGTCTTTTTCTCAATGGCGGCTACGATGCGGCCTTCGACTTCTCGCCCCAGCACGCGTTCTCACTGTCCTCAGCGGCTTGGACCGCCCTCTCGCGGGCCAATATGCGCGTAGGTTTTGACCGCGGCGACGCGGCCGCATTTTTGAACCTTCTTGTCCCCGTGCCGCAGGCGCAAGACCACGAGACGGCGAACCTCTGCGCTCTGGTTCGGGCCGCCGCGCCCTGGGCCCCGATTCCGGTCACGGAAGAGTTGCGCCCGCGCTGGGTCTTCGGCCCTGGAGAGAAGGAAAAAGGCTCCGAGCTCTGGCGCGGCTTGGGCCTGGACGGCGAGAGCCTCGCCTTTTTCCTGGGAGGCCGCGCGGAGAAGCAGTTGCCCGTAGCGTGGTTTTTAGATCTGGCCGCGCGCGCGGCCAAAACCGGCCGCAAGGTCGTTTTGACGGGAGGCCCGGCCGAGGCCGCCCTTCTTTCCGCCGCGAAAATTCCGGAAAGCGTCTTGGCCGCGCCCGAAATGCCGTTGCGCGTTTTTGCCGCATTTTTATCCCGCGCGCGCGCGCTCGTGACCGCGGACACCGGCCCCATGCACTTGGCCGCGGCGCTCGGACGCCCGAGCGTGGAGATTTTCACCCACACCGAACCATGGCGCTTCGGCTACGGCTGGCTGCCCGGAAATCGCGTCCTTGAAACCCCGGGCCGCGCGCCGTCCATAGACGAAGCTTGGAACGCCTTGCAAGGCGTTCTTGGATAATTTCCAGACTCTCTTAGCGAGTCATCCAGGAGCGGTTTTTCAAAGTCAGCGCCGCGTAGGGAAAAATCCAGAACAGCGTCAGGACCGAGTAGTAAGGATAGAGAAACGCGTAGACGGCGCTGTTGAGGCGCTGCTGCCGCAGGTAGTAGAGCAGGTAGAACATCGAGATCCAGGCGGTGTAGGCCAGAAGCAGAGCGGGGATGTAGGCCTTTGATTCCACGTTGATAAAGAACAACGGGATGCCCGTGTAGCAGATGAAGGTATAGGTGTTGGTCACGAAGCGGTCGTAGAACGCGAAGATCCGCGCCCGCAAGGGCCGGCTCCAGACCACGTGCCGCAAAAAGCGGGTCTCCTCGCGGATGTAGCTGCGGTCCCAGCGCAAAAACATCCGGCAGAGCTTAGAATAGGTCGCGGGCACCACCGTGCGCACCACCGCCGAGCGCTGGTAGACTGTGTCCAAGCCCGAGAGCAGGATGAAGTTGGTCAGCGACCGGTCGTCGCCGATGGTGCAGGGCCCGCCCAGGAAGGTCTGCCCGAGCCAGTCCTCCATCACCGCCTTGGCGGCCGAGGCCCGCACGGCCATCAAGGCGCCCGCGCAGCAATGCACGGTGCGAAAATTCGATTCCCAAGAGCGCATGAAATCGGCGATGAATAGGAAATTGACGTAGAGCAGGCAGGGGATAAAGCCCTGAGAGAGGTTATAGACGCTGACTTTGCCCGCCACGGCCCCGACCTTGGGATCCCTAAACGGGCCGGCTATGGCCAGAAGCGCGTCTGGAGCTATGACGCTGTCGGAATCGACGATGACCAGGACCTCGGCGTCCGTTGCTCTAAAGCCAGCGGCCAAGGCTTCCCGCTTGCCCCGGTTGCGGTTCTGGCGCACGGGAATGACCACGCCCGGGTGCTCGGCCGCGGCGGCCGAGATGTGCTCCCACGTGTCGTCCTTGCTGCCGTCATCGACAACCACGACACGCAACTTGCCGCGAGGGTAGCGCGCCCGCGCGGCGGAATCGATGGCCAGACGCACCATATGGCCCTCGTTGTAGGCGGGGATGACCACAGTCAGCGTGGGGGCGTCATCCTCGCCAGCCGATGGGGCTGCCGCGTAGGAGAACCAGCCGATGGTCCGGGCCGCAAGTAGAATGATGCTCAGGATAGTCCAGGAAAAACCCGTCCAGGCCAGCACCCGCAACATGGGGTGTCCGGCCAGCCGGTTGTGGAAATCAACGATGTCATGGGCGCAGGTGACGAGCAGGAAGATGACGCCGCAAACGATGGCGGTGATGATGACGACTTCCCAGACCCGGGAAACGCCCATCTCGCGCTCGGACGGCACGATGACGCGCGACCAAGCCTCCACCTTATCCACCCAGTTCTTCCAAAGCCTCGACACTGCCTTTTTCATTGGATTATGGCACCTCTTTAGGGCGCTTTGTGCGTTTTTATTCGTAGCGTAGTGCTTCGATGGGTGAGAGAAGAGACGCCTTTCTCGCGGGCCAAAATCCAAAAACAATGCCGACTCCGGCGGAAAAAACAAAAGCCATGATCACGGCCTGAGGCTGCACGATGGCGGCCCAGCCCGCGAAATGGGAGAGCGCCAGGGAAAATCCAACCCCCAAGGTGATGCCGATAACGCCGCCCAAAGTCGAGAGCACGGCCGATTCAAGAAGAAACTGGATTAAAATCGCGCGCCGCGCCGCGCCAACGGCCTTGCGCAGGCCGATTTCGCGCGTGCGCTCGCTGACCGAAACCAGCATGATGTTCATGATGCCGATGCCGCCCACCAGAAGTGATATGGCGGCCACGATGCCTAAAAGCAGGGTGAAGGTCTTGGTCGTGCCGGTCAAGGCGGCCTGGATGTCGGCCATGTTGCGCACGGTGAAATCATCCTCTTTATACGACGGCAGATGGTGCCGCGCGCGCAAAAAAGACTCGACGCGGCTCATGACGCCATCGATGGAATTCGGGCTGTCGCACTCGAGCGAAATCGTGCTTAGATACCGCCCGCGGCTTCCGCCGCCGCCCCACGCCGTCAGTCCCAGGCGCATCATGGCGGTCTTCAAGGGAACGACGATGACGTCGTCTTGATCATGCCAGCCGCTCGAACCCTTGGGCGGCAGGATGCCGATAACGGTGAAGGCCACGCGGTTTAACTTCACAGTCTTGCCCACGGGATTTTGGTTTCCGAAAAGAGCGTTGACCACCGTCTGCCCCAAAACGGCCACGCGGGCCATGGAATCGTTATCGGCAGAGGTAAAAAAACGCCCGTAATAGGGAACATCGTCGTACATTCCCGCGTAAGAGGGCAAATCTCCCTGCACCTCGGTCGAAGTATTTTTGTCCTGATAGACGGCTTGGACGCTGCCGCGCAGTTCTCCATCGACCGCGACGACATGGGGGCTGACCTGGGAAAGATCGTCTAAATCCTGCAAGGTCAGGCGCGAATAGCTGCCGGTGCCGCCGTGAAACGCGGCCTGGGAAAAAGGCCAGACCATCACCAAGTTGGAGCCCAATCGGGAAATTCTGGCCTCGATGGCCTGTTGCGCGCCCTTGCCAATGGCCAACATGGCGATGACGGCCGCCACGCCGATTAAAATGCCCAGCATGGATAAGGCGCTCCTGACCTTGTTGGCGGTCACCGCTCGCAGGGCCGAGGCCCAGTATTCTCCCATCTCGACCCAATTAAGGCCGCCGTGCTGGAGCTTGATTTGGGCGGGAAGCGCGGTTTTCGGAGAAGCTAAAACGGCGGAGCCGCCGCCCGATGGAGAAGCGTCCTCCCCGGAGTCTTCGCCGCTGGTTTTATCCGAGGTAATCGCGCCGTCCTTGATGTGGATGATTCTGCGGGCGTGCGCCGCGATATCGGGCTCGTGAGTCACCATGATGACGGTAATGCCGGCCCGGTTCATGAGCTTCAACTGCCTTAGGATGTCCTCGGCTTGATCCGAGGCCAAGTTGCCGGTGGGTTCGTCGGCGAAAATCACGCGGGGAGAATTGACCAGGGCCCGCGCGACGGCGACTCTCTGCTGCTGGCCGCCGGAAAGCTCGTTGGGCTTATGCGCCATTCTGTCGGAAAGGCCGACGGTTGCCAAAAGCTCCCGTCCGCGCGCTTCGCGGTTGGGCGAACCCGCGTAAATCATGGGCAGGATGACGTTGTCCATCGCCGAAGTGCGGGCCAATAAATTGAACATCTGGAAAATAAAACCGATGGTCTTCGAGCGCAGCGCGGCGCCCTCGTCATCGGTTAGGCGCGAGACGTCGCGGCCGAAGAGAAAATATTTTCCCGAGGTGGGCCGGTCCAAAAGCCCCAGAATCTGCATCAAGGTGGATTTGCCCGAGCCCGAGGGGCCCATGATGGCGACGAACTCGCCTTCCTCGATGTTCAGGTTGATGCCCTTAAGAACCACCAACTTGTCACCGCCCACTTGGTAGGCGCGAGTGATGTTCTTAAGCTCGATGAAGGGCATATGGCTGCTCTCTATCAGCTTCCCTTTTTCTTGGCGCCGCCCGCCAACGGGCTTGACGCCGCCTGCTGCGGCACGTAGCGCTTCTGCCGAATGACGATCGTATCGCCTTCATTAAGGCCGGAAACGATCTCGTCGTTGCTGGCGCCCTCGATGCCGATGAC
>DATLSD010000071.1:0-3017 GCA_035534315.1 Elusimicrobiota bacterium | reverse complement strand
CAAGGGGCAGATAAAGCAGGTCTTCACCAACCTCATCGACAACGCCATCAAGTTCACGGGCGACAAGGGCTTGGTGCACGTGCGGGCGGCGCTGCAAAACGGCCGGGAGACGGTGATCATCCAGGACTCCGGGTGCGGCATTCCGGCGGAGGACCTGCCCCGGATCTTCGAGCGCTTTTACCGCGTGGACAAGGCCCGCTCCCGCGAAATGGGAGGCACGGGCCTGGGCTTGGCCATCGTAAAGCACATCGTGGAGGGACACGGCGGGCACGTCTGGGTGGAAAGCCGCTTCGGAGAAGGCGCGACGTTCCGCGCCGAGTTTCCGGTCCCCACGGCTTAGCCTCCGACCCTATCCCAGGCCTTTTCGGCCTCGGGAGACAACGAATCCATGCGCTTTAAGAACAGCGCGATTTTCCAGATTTGCTCCTGGGACAAGGTGCTCTCGAACGCCGGCATGCCGGTCATGCGGATGCCGTGCGCGATCTTCCAATAAGTAAATCCGTCCGGGTCGTGCTCGACTCCGTGCATGCCGAACTGCGGAGGCTTTTGGTAGAGGCCTTGCGCGATATTCGAGCGCTCGCCGGTCGCGCCGCCGTGGCAGACCGCGCAATTCTCGGCGTAGAGCTTGATCCCGTCGATCACGTTGGCGTTGGTGTAAGCTGCGGGATTGGGGCCCTTGGGCGCCTCGCGGCGGATGACCGCGCGAAGGGCCCTCACCGCGATGAAGCGTTCGAGCCGCGAGGGCTTCGCGTCGGCGTTGGCCGGGGCGTAGCCCAAGGAAATCCCAATCCACGCGGCCGCCGCCGCGGCCAGAACGATTCCGACGGCGCCCACGACAATCCCCTTCGCCATATTTCTCCTCCAAAACCGCGCCGATTATCCGTCATGCGGGCGTTACGCGGAATTGACCGCGCCTTCATTGTCCGCCCTCTCGCGCTCAAGCTATCATAAATCCGCAACCGTGACAATATTCCCGATGAGCGCGGCACTGGAAGGGAACCTCCCGGTTTGGTTCAATGATATGCCCGCTTTCCGCCGCGGCAAAAAATTAAGGAAAAATCAGAACGAAGGGAGAACCAAACCATGGAAACCGTCGCGCTGAGAAATCCCACGACGTCCGTCCCGGAAGAAAACGCCGTCGCCGAAGTCGAAAGCCTCCTCCTGCACATGGGCGGCCTGGCCGAGCGGATGATCGACGGCTCCATCCGCATCCTGACCGAGCGGCGCCAGGACGTGCTGGCCGACATCGTCGCCCAGGAAGCCGAGGTCAACGAGCTTCACCTAAAAATAGACGAGCTCTGCCTGAAAATCCTCTCCCGCGGCCAGCCCGGCGCCGAGGACGTGCGGCTGTTCATGGCCTGCGTGAAAGTGAACTCGGACATCGAGCGCGTCGCGGATCACGCCGTCAACATCGCGGAAAGCGGCGCCATCATCGCCAAGCACCCGCACCCGCACATCAAGCTCTTGGACATCGTGCGGATGGCGGAGCTGGCCCAGACCATGCTCAAAGGCGGCCTGGAAGCCTTCGCCAAGCGCGACGGCGAGCTGGCGCGCTTCGTGATCAGCCAGGACGACGAGGAGGACCGCATGAAGCGGGCCGCTTTCGAGGAGTTGATGGGCATCATGCGGACCAACGCCACGCTCATCCAAAACGCGTTGGGGCTCATCCTCGTGTCCCGGAACTTGGAGCGCATCGCCGATCACGCGACCAACATCGCCAAGGCGGCGGCCTTTCTGGCCGCCGCCTAACCCGCGTTCATGGCCACCGCCGGCAGCGCCCATTGGCTGGACCTTCGGTCCGGCCGCGCGCCCGCGGCGGGAACGGCCAAGCCGCCATTAGTCAGCCGGCTCTTCAACCGGGACTTAAGCTGGCTTCACTTCAACGAGCGGGTCCTAAACGAGGCGGCCGATCCGTCCGTGCCGCCCCTTGAGCGCCTGCGCTTCGCGGCCATCGTCAGCTCCAACCTGGACGAATTTTTCATGGTGCGCGTGGCCGAAATCAGCCGCTTCGCGCGGCTGACCCCGTCGCGCAAATTGCCCGACGGCATGACCATGTCCCAGCTGCTCTCGCAAATCCGCGAGCGCGTCCTCCAGCAAAAAGCCCGCCAAGCCAAGGCCCTCGAAGACATCCTCCAATCCCTGGCCGAGCACCGCATCCACATCTACGCCGATTTTTCCCGCTTCACCAAGTTCGACCGCCTCATCCAGGCCCGGCTGCCCCAGATCAAATACGTGCTGCGGCGCTCCACCGATCCGCTGCCGGTTTTGAGCAGTAGCCGCATCCATATTTTCGTCCGCTTCCCCCGCGAATACGCCATTTTGACCATTCCGGCGCGCGAGGAGCGCATTTTGCGGCTGCCGTCCGCCAAAGGCGAACGGATATACGCCCTGGCGGACCGCTGGCTCGCCAGCCGGGCCGCGCGATTTTTCCCGGGGCGGGAAATCATCGAGGCCTTCCCTTTCAAGCTCATCCGCGAGGCCGACATCCGCTACCGCCCCGACGACGAGGACTCCATCGAGGAGCAGATCGCCATCGGCGTGGAGCGCCGGGACAAGGCGAAGGTCATCCGACTGGAGGTGGATGCCCCCTCCTATTCCGAGGGAACCATTTTCCTGGCCGCCTCCCTGGGAACGCCCTCGACGGGGCTCTACCGTTTTCCTCTCCCGCTCGATTTGCGCACCTTGGCCGGCGTTTACTCGGCCGACGGCGCCGGCCACCTGCGCTACCAGCAAATCCTGCCGCGCACGCCCGTTTTCCTCAAGCGAACCCGCGGGCTTTTCGCCGCGATCAAGAAGCACGACACCCTCCTTCACCACCCCTACGATTCCTTTGATTCCGTAGTGGAATTCCTGGGCGAAGCGGCGCGCGATTCCCACGTCACCCGCATCTACCACGCCATGTACCGCACCAGCCGCCAATCCCCGGTCATGGAGGCCTTGAAGGAGGCGGCGCGGCGCGGAAAAAAAGTGACGGCCTACGTCGAGATCAAGGCCCGCTTCGACGAGCTCAACAATCT
>DATLSD010000070.1:0-2378 GCA_035534315.1 Elusimicrobiota bacterium | reverse complement strand
AGCATGAGCCGCGCGCCCTGGGCCCTGCCCAAGTCGGAGAAGGCTTTTCCCTACGGCAACCTGACCGCCTACGACACCGCCCTGGGTTGGCGCTTTCCCAACCCGCGCTTGAAGGCCATGTTCCCGCTTTTGAGCATGGGCGAGACCGCGGAGAACGTGGCCGAGCGCTACCTGGTCTCGCGCCACGATCAGGACGAGTTCGCCCTGCGCAGCCATCAACGGGCCGCGCGCGCGCGGACGGCCGTCTTCGCCGAGGAGATTTTCCCCGTCCAGGTTCCGGCCGGCAAGGGAAAGACCGCTCAAGTTTCGCAGGACGAGACCATTCGCGAGGACACCAGCCTGGAAAAGCTTTCGGCCTTGAAGCCCGCCTTCCGCGAGGGCGGCAGCGTGACCGCGGGCAACAGCTCCACCTTGAACGACGGCGCCTCGGCCATGGTCTTGATGGAGGCCGCGGCGGCCAAGGCCCTGGGCTTAAAGCCCCTGGCGCGCTGGCTGGGCGCGGCCTCGGCCGGCGTGGACCCGTCCTACATGGGCATCGGCCCGGTCCCCGCGATTGAAAAACTTTCGGCGCGCCTCAAGTTCAAGCCGGCTGATTTCGATCTCGTGGAGATCAACGAGGCCTTCGCGGCGCAGAGCCTGGCCTGCGCGCGGGAGTTGAAGCTAGACCCCGAGCGCTTGAACGTCAACGGCGGCGCCATCGCGCTTGGCCACCCTCTGGGCTCGAGCGGCTGCCGCATCGCCGTGACCTTGCTCCACGAGATGCGCCGCCGCGGCGCGAAGCTGGGCCTCTCCGCCCTGTGCGTGGGCGTGGGCCAAGGGCTGGCCGCGGCCTGGGAGGCGCTGTGACGCCCAGCCGGGAAGCCTACGTCCTGGTTGTCGACGACGACCCGCTCATCCTGGGACTTATCTCGGCGCGGCTGGAGGGCGCGGGCTACAACGTCACCACCGCGTCCGACGCGTGGCAGGAAATTCTTCAAGCCCAGGGCTTGAAGATCGGCCTGGTCATCACCGACATCAACATGCCCGGCGCCGGCACGGGCCTTGACGCCTACAAGCACCTGCGGCGCGTTTTTCCGCAGCTGCCCGTCATCTTCGTGAGCGCCATGCCGCCGGCGGAAATCGCCCAGCAGCTGCCGCCCGATCCCAAGGTCCGCGTGCTCCCCAAGCCCATAGACTTCGCGCGCCTGCGCGCGATGATCAAGGAGCTGACCGGCGTGGACCGGCCGCTCTAGGCGCTCCGGCTAGTCGGCGCGGCGGTCGACGACGTAGACCGAGCCGTTTTTTTCCTTGGCGTGGCGCTTGAGCTCGGTGCCGATTTGGGAAATCTGCGCGAAGGACTCCAGGCGGCGAAAGCCGTTGTGGCAGATGCCGATGGCGACCGTGATGATGGGGAACTCCCGCACTTGCCCGCGCCGGTCGGCCGCGATGATGACGCCGCGCGCGCGGTCCTCCGGCGAGTAGAAGCTGGGCGCCAGCGCGTCGAACGCGGCGGTGATGCGCGCGGCCACGGCCTCCATGTTCGCGGGCGAGGTCAAGACGATGAAGTCGTCGCCGCCGATGTGCCCGACAAAGTCGATTTCCTCCATGCTTTTCTTCAGGCTGATGAGGAGGTTGCCCGTTTCGCGGATGACGCGGTTGCCCGCGTCGTAGCCGTAGGCGTCGTTGTAGGCCTTGAATTGGTTCAAGTCCAGGTAGAGCACGGCCAGGGGCTTCTCCTCGCGCAGGGCCCGTCGGATGTGGTTCTCGATGGAGGCGTTGCCGGGCAGATGAGTCAGGGGGTTGGCGTCCAGGCCCATCTGCGTGCGGCGCAAAATCATGCGCACGCGGGCCAGAAGCTCGTCCATGTCCACGGGCTTGGCGATGAAGTCGTCGGCGCCCAAGTCCAGCCCCGCGATTTTGCTTTCGCGCTCCGCCGCGGCGGACAAGATGACCAGCGGCATGTGCTCGAAGAGCGGGTCCTGGCGCAGGAGCCGGCAGACGGAAAAGCCGTCTAGGCCCGGCATGTGGCGGTCCAGGATGGCGATGTCCGGGCGCAGGGCGCGGATTTTTTCCAGCGCCTCCAGGCCGTCCGCGGCCGGCAGGACCGAGAGCCCCGCGCGCTCCAGAAATTCCTTGAGCAGATGCAGAATTTCCGGATCGTCGTCGGCGATGAGAATTCTCGCCGTGTCTTTTTCGTCCATGAATGAAGGTATATTCTACCCTCTTATCCGCGAAATTGACAGCCTAGCGCTCTTGTAGTAGAATAGCGCGTCGCTTGGAGGCGGGGGCGTTTTCATCGACCAGCAACCCGACGGAGAGAACGGCCGGGGGCCGAAAGACGCGGGACCTTGGGCCATCGCTCTCAGCGCGGGAACGGACATCGTCGTCTCCGTGCTGGG
>DATLSD010000069.1:0-37083 GCA_035534315.1 Elusimicrobiota bacterium | reverse complement strand
ACCAGGGTTTCCGCGTGGAGCGCCCGGTCGTGCACCACGTCGGAATCAAGGTACGCCGCGGCCCAGGTGCGCAGGGCGGCGGCCGCGAAGGCCAGGGCCGCGCCCGCGGGGGGGACCCAGAGGCCGACGGCCTCGGCCATGGGCACGGGGTCGATGGCGTAGAGCGAAAACGCGAGCCAGAACAGAGCCCCGATGATCCAGAAGCGGTTCTTGAACTCGAACTCGGTAGCTATTGAGGCGTTCATCCGAAAATAGAATAGCAAGGCCCTTCCCGACGGGGAAGGGCCTTTGGGGGACGGATTTTAGGACTAAGAGGCCTACCGTTAGGCGGGGATTCTTACAGTGCGGTTGTAAGTAAAATTAAGATTTATATATTCTTAGTTTCATGAAAGAAAGTACTGGCGCGAAAGTTTTTTTGGCCATTGCCATAGCGTTCTCAGCGCTATTTTTAGCTGAAATTGCAGCTAGGGTGATGGAAAGCAAGATCGGGTCCTACTACTATATTCCTATGTATATGGGCGCATGGGGCCCTAAGGCTAATCAACCTTCCCCCATTTTCGGCTGGGAACATGTGCCAGGCGCGTATGATTTTAATTCCCTTGGTTTCGTTAATCCTGAGTACCCGATCAAAAAAGGTTCCGGGGTCTATCGCATCATGCTTATTGGTGATAGTCTGGCGGAGGGTTATGGGCCAGAACTCCTTAATCAAATCAATGCAAAATATTCGGGCAAGCGTAAAATTGAAGTTTGGGACTTAGGCGTTGGAGCCTATAACATTGCTCAAATCGCGCGCACGCTTAGATATCGCGGACTTCATTATAACCCAGATATAGTCATCCTGTTTATCTGTCCTATTGAGATTGAGCCGGGAGAGCCAACTATGTATAAAACTGGGGGCAAGCTTTTTATGTTGCCATGGGACGGAAATAAACCCAGATCTCTTGCGTTCGGCCTTCTTTGGCGTCATTCCGCTCTATACCGTCTTTCGGTGCTTAAATACTTGGATATTACTCTTAGTCGCAAGCCACATCCACTCCCAGATCGATTTACTTTTGGGTTGGATCAGATGGCTGCGATTAAAAATGAATGCGCCGCCGCGCATGTGCCATTAGTCGCTTTTCTCTTCCCATATTTAATGCCCTTCTCGCAATATACTGAGCGTGAAAGAAATGACTATTTGATATGGAAAATGATTTTAAAACATTTAGATGTTCGGTATTTTGATTTAACTCCAATGCTTGATGGTCGTATGATGGAAAAGATGCGGAATAAACCTAAGGATTATATTCACTTTGACACGGCTGGACGCGTCTTGTCGATGCGGTTGGTTCACAATATCTTGCTTCGTAACCATTATTTACCATAGCCTCTCGGGGGGCACGGGATCTGACCCATGGTCAACCATCTTCAGGCAAGATAGTCGAATTGATGAGCGGGCACTCGGATAAATTCGATCAAGAAGCGAGCCATTCCACAGAAAAGCAAGAAAAGTCCACTGGCTGCCATGGGTGGCCGGGCTCTGGAGCCGAAATGCCGTAGAACGGCCAGCAGAATGAGTTCTTCCTAGGCGGCGGCTGCGGTTCCCTCCTGCGTTTTGGTCCACCAGGAATTCTTCCAAGTCTGGTTCCACCACGATTTCATCGGAATCAAGGTCTGCGTGTGCCAGCCGTCCTTATTGAGCTCGCCCACGTGGTCCCAGACCTCCTCCCACTTCTGGCCGCCGACCCAGACCATGTAATCCCAGTCGCCCGGGATGGACGCGGCCGAGGCCGCCCAGGGAAGCTTCTGCATGTCCTTAATCTCGCCGTTTAGATGCGGCGTGCGGGCGAAAACCCAATTGCCTACGGGCCACTCCCACCACCACTTGCCGTTTTTCGTGCCTTTGTAGACGAAATGCGAGGACGTGGCGCGCACGCCCTTCTGCGAGCGGAGCCACGACGCTTTCTCGTAAACATCTTCCCAGCTCTTGGCGTCGATCCAGATGACCAAATCCCACGGCCCCGTGGTGAGCCAAGACCCGATGGTTTCCTTCCACGTCTGAGATTCCTTCCACAGCTTCTCGCCCGCGCCCCAGTCCGTCTGGACCAGCAGGTACGCGCTGCGCTTGGACCAATCGCTCCATGTCATGTTCGCCTTCCTCCGTTGCGTCAATCGTTTCGCGTGAAGAGTGACTATGCCAGTTTTGAGACGGGAAAATCAACCGCGGCGAGCTCCAGGTACTGCCCAGCGGCCATGCTGAGGCCCCGCTCACAGGATAAGAACGGGCTTCGGTAGGGATCGCCCCGCGCGTCGACCGCCTCGACGATTTGGCCGCGGCGCCGGAACAAATCTTCGAGAACGGCTCGCCGCGCGGACACGTCGCGCCCCTGGCGCTTGAGGCCGTTTAAGGCCATGAGGCCCAAGTGCGGCCAGCGACTTAAGTGATAGCCGCCCGCGAGCCGGGTCAGAAGGGGCACGTCGGCCGCGTCGCGTCCGGCGGCGCAGCTCATGGGGACGGGGTCGAGCAGGCCCGAGCCTTCAAGCCACTCCGCGAGGCGCTCGCGTATGGACGCCGGGCCCAGGCCCAGGTAGAGCGCCGCAACGGCGCCGTCCGCGCTGGGCACTTCGCTTTGGTGCGCGTCCGCGAGATACCCGTCCCGCCAGCGGCGCTCCATCAGCGCGGCCTCCATGCGATCCGGGTCATGGTTTGTATGGAGGCCCAAGCCCGGCGCCAGCCGCAGCATCATGAGCGCGCACAAATTGTTGTAGGTGGACGAGGGCCGGCGCACGGTGTCGACCCAGTCGCCGGTGACGCGCGGGGCGATGAGCCCATCCTCGAAGTGGCTTTCCGCGTAGGCGTCCAAGAGCGCCTGAAGAGCCTTGCGGCGCGCCTCGTCCGGCGCGCGCCCGGTTTTTTGCCGGCGCCAATCGTGCGCGAAGACAAGCCAGGGCAGGCCGTCGGCGCGCGGCCAGGGCATGTCGAAGCCCCGCCCGGCGCGAAAGCAGCTTGGAACCCGGCCCAGGCGCGCGGACTCGTCGGTCATGAAGTCGATGAGGCCGCCAAGATAATCCTCCGGCAGCGCGGACCAAGCGCCGCGCAGGGACTTTCCGAAGTCGGCGGCCCACATGAAGTGGAAGTGGCCGCTGCCGGCCCAGAGTTCCCGGCGCGCGTTGGCGCGCAGAGCGGCGCGGGCCAGGTCCGCGGGCTCTCCTTCCTGCCTGGGCCAGCCCAGGAGCGCCAAGCGCGCGGAATCGGCGGCGTTTAAAGCCAGCGACTGGAGCATGCGGAAGGTGACGTCGTATGGGCCGAGCCTCACGCGCCCAACGATAGCGGGATTAAGGCCCGCGCGTCAAGAGCCGCGCGGGATCTTTCGCGCCGCGGCGCGGGTGTATAATATTCAGGAAGATTTTCAGGAGGGTTCATGGAAAACGCCGTGATGCAGGCCCCCGCCGCTTCCGTCGCGCCGCGTCAAACACCTCCGCTGCCGCCCGGCCTCTTGTCCAAGCCGGACTGCTTGGCGGCCCGCGCGCTCGCCAAGACCGGAAATTTTTACGTTTTCCTGAAGGACATGAGCCGCGAGTTCGGCGACGTGGTGTCCTTGTCCCCGGAGCTTTTCCTGCTCGTGCCCTCGGCGATGATCAAGGAAGCGCTGCGCAACGTCAAGGACTACCGGAAGGCGAACTCGATTGAGATATTTAAAATTCTGGCGGGCGAAGGCCTGTTCACGGCCGAGGGCGGACTCTACGACCGTCAAGAGCGGGTGGTCAAGAGCGCCTTCGGTAAGAAGTATTTCGCCGAGTTCCGCCGGGTCATCGAGGAAGACGTCGCGAGCTATATGGACGAGGGCTTCGCACGGGCGCGGACGAAAGGCGAACCGTTCAACGTTTCCGACGTGTCGGTCGATTTGACCATGTCCATCGCGGCCCGCGCCTTTTTCGGCATCGGCGGCGAGACCGAGCTCGCGCGGGCGTTCCGCAAAGGGCTGATCTTCGTTCAGGATTGGTTCGTCCAGCTCCAATCGGCCGATTTTGCGGAGCCCATGCTGCGCTCAATCGAGGACCGCTACATCCGTCTGCCCGTTCTGCGCTCTTGGCAGCGCGCGCTCTTGCGCAGCGTCACGGGCGCGGGCGAGATGGCCAAGGCCGTGGCGGCCTGGAAGACCTATGCTGCTGAGAACGATCCCAAGGCCCATGAGATCGCGGCCCAGATGCGTGGGATATGCGCGCGGATCATCGAGCTGCGCAAAAAAGACCCGAGCTCGCTCGATAAAAACGACGTCTTGTCGTCTCTGCTGCGCTTCCAGAATGATCCGGAAAACACCTGGCTGACCGACGAGGTCGTCATCGATGAGGTCGCGACATTTTTCGTCGCCGGCCACGAGACCACCTCGGATCTGTTCATGACCTTGATTTGGAAGCACGCGCGCGGCGAGACCCCGCGGGCGGTCGTGGACGAGCTTGAAAACGCCGGAGACATGATCGGCGAGGAGCAGTTTCTGTTCCAAAAATATCCCGCCACCAATGATTATCTGACCCAGGTTCTTCTCGATCACCCGCCCATCCCTTTTACCGTGCGGCAGACAAACCGCGATCTGGAGTTGGGCGGCTACTTCATCCCTAAGGACGCCAAGGTCCTTCTCTCGCCCTACGTGACCCGGGACATCGACATCAATTTCGGCTCAGGACGGCGCCAATGCATCGGCCGCGTCTTCGCGCTCGAGGAGGCCGTCATCGGCCTGCGGCACCTCATCCGCCACAAATTGGAGCTGGAAAATGCCGGCCAGAGCTTGGAAATGACCCAGGGCCTGTCGATTGGGTACAGCCGGAGCCGGATTCCGGTTCTGGCCCGCTCCGCCGCCTAAAACCGGCTTCCGCCGGTGACCGGCCGTGACAACGGGCGTCTTGCCCGCGCTTTAAACCCTCCTTATCCTTACAGAAACAGGAATCCGAAAAGGGGGAGCGATGAAAAAAATAATTCTGGCGATTGGCATTTTGGCGGTTGCCGGAGCTTCCTGGGCCCAGCAGGCCGGAGAACTAGGCGGAGGCGTCGTATTGGGATATCCCGTCGGCGGCACGCTCAAGTATTGGCTGAGCGGCCGCCAGGCCGTGGACGGAGGCATCGGCGCGGCCGACGGCACGGTGCTTTACGCGGATTACTTGTGGCACGGCTGGAATATTCTGCCGCAGCCCAAGCAGGGAAAACTCGGGGTCTATGCCGGCCTCGGGCCGCGGCTCGACTTCGAGGATGCCGGCACGAACGAATTCGCCATACGCACCATGGTGGGCCTGGATTATTGGATTTCCAACCACCCCATCGAGCTCTTCGCTGAGGTGGGGCCGGTCTTCCGCCTTTCGCCAAGCGGGGACGTGAGCAGCGACGGAGGAATCGGAGTCAGGTTCTATTTCTCCGGTGTTCCGGGAAAAGCCGGGGGTTAGGACAGGGCTTTATAAAGGAAGGGCAGGCTCGCGTCCATCCGGTAGTCGATGTCTGAGTGCGTGGCGTCGAATTCCTGGTAGACGTGCTTGACGCCGGCCTGGGAAAGCCGCCGCGACAAGATGCGCATGCCGTAATGGATGTGGTACTGGTCTTTCCAGCCGCAGTCGAGGTAGAGGCCGCGCATGGACTTGAGATTGCGGCTGAACTTCGCGACCAGGTTGACGGGGTCGTGCGCCTGCCAGCGGCGCCAGCGCTCGCGGATGACCTCGCCCGACTCGAGATTAAAGGGAACGCGAAAACCCAAGTGTTCCTTGGGGTCCGGGTCATAGGTGGCGGCCATGCAGAGGTTCATGACCGCGTGAACCTCTGCCCCCGACACGCTCTCTTTTTTCCAAATGCTTTCCAAAAAGCGCTTGATGCGCCCGTCGTCCCTGCCTTGGGCAAGGCCCTTGCGATCCGACTCCCTCCGCGCGTCGTAGGCGCCGGCGCGGCGCTTGGGGCGGCGGTGCTTGGCCAACTCGTTCAAGGTGTTGGCCCAGTCGTTCCAATAAACGAAATCGAAGTAGGAGTCGCCGGAATGATCCGCGACGGCGCCCCAGTATTTCGTGTACTTCATCGCGTGGATGATGGCGCCGTAGCCTCCGGAGGACTTGCCGAAGCACCCGCGGTGGCGGCGGTCGGCCAGCGTGCGGAACTTGTCGTCCACGAAGGGAATGATTTCGCGCGTCAGGTAGTCCGCGTAATTTCCGATGGCCGAAGAATTGACGTATTGGTTGCCGCCCAGGGCCGTGAAGCAGTCCGCAAAAACCAGGATGGCCGGCCCCATTTTCTTTTCATGGATGAGCCGGGCCGCGCGCTCGGGCACGCTCTCGCCAAAGGCCTTCCAATTCGTATGCGAGAAGCCAGAACCCGTAAATCCCACCAGATCATAGAACGCGGGATATCGCCGGCTCCTGTGCTGCTCGTAGCCCGGCGGCAGCCACACGGCCAGCTTGCGGACGTGCGGATCGCCCAGCGGATTCCCTTTTAGAATCTTTGAATCGTGATCGAGGACGACGAGCGTTCCGGCGGGGCCTTTGGGGCGCTTGAGGGCCATGAGCGGCCCTTAGCCTAACATTTTTTTGGAGGCGAGGGCCCGGATGAGCGGTCCGCTGAGGAGATAAAGGCCGACGATGGCGGGGCCGATCATGAACTTAAGGCCAAGGAGGCTGCAAATCGCCGCGACGGCGGCTATAATGGCCACGGGAATGAGCAGGGACTTGATGCCGCCTTTCTTGAAGGCCGGGTAGGGAAAGCGCGAGACCATGGCCGCCGCGGCGACCAAAGTCGCGAGCCCGAGCGTGCCGGCCGCCCAAGCCGCGGGCAGATGGAGCAGGGCCAGCGTCATGACCGCGACCACGCCGGCGCCGGCGGGGATGGGCATGCCGGTGAAGAAATCGCTTTTCTTGGCGTGAGCCTTTGGCGCGGCGTCTTTTTCCGCCTTGGCCGAGACGTTGAATCGCGCCAGGCGCCAGGCGCCCGCGGCGGCGAAGGCCGCGGCGATGGGAAAGCCCAGCCAGCCCAGCGCGGGGAAAAGCGCCGCCTTGAAGACCAGCAGCGCCGGCGCGGCGCCGAAGGAGACCACGTCCGCTAAAGAATCCAAATCGACGCCCAAGGGATTGTCGGCCTTGAGCGCGCGGGCCGCGCGCCCGTCGCACATGTCGAAGAGCGCGGCGGCGCCGACGGCCATGGCGGCGTGGAGGAAAAGGCCTTGCGAGGCCAAGAAGGCCGCAAGCACGCCGGCGCTCAGGTTCATCAGAGTCAGCGCGTTGGGCGCGGTCGCGCGCCAATTAAGGGAAGGCTTCTGGGCTATTGCCGGCGCGACCGGCGCTTCTGGCGGCGCGGGGGCGGGCGCGCTGCTTGGCCCGCGTTCGGGCACGTTGTAGAGCCCCGGTCGGTGGCTCTGGACGAAATCGTAGGCGGCGTAGGGCATCAGGGCGTGATTGCCCGTGCGCACCAGCGTAGACGAGGCCTCGAAGGGAACGGGGGGCAGGAAGTGCACCTGCATCGCTGTCGGCACGTGCTCCTCGCCGCCGTCGCGCGCGATGAAGATGGCCTCGACCGAGTGGTAAGAAGCATCAAAGCCCAGGGCCGGATCGGCGATATTTTTCTCAAGCTTGGGCAAGGTGTCCGGGTTGCCCTTCTTGTCCGTCAGGCGGTAGTGGTCGCCGCCGACCAGGTAGAAGGCCTTGAGGCGGCGCCCGGCGTTCAAGGAGAGGATGCGGAACATGTTGGTCTCGCCGTCGTAGGTGGTTCCCAGGGCGATGGGGGAATACTCGAAGAACGGGGCGAAGGCGTCCAAGACCGCGCGGCCCATGGGATGGCGGAAATCCGAGGGGGTCATGTTGGGCTTGCGCGGATCGTCCCCGGCCAGGACAAAGCCGACCTTGTCGAGGCCGAAGGCCGCAATGGCGCGCAGGCCGATGAGCAGATGCCCCCATTGGAACGGATCGGCGGCCACGGGATAGATGCCGACGCGGAGTTCCCGGCCATCGGCGGCGCCGGCCGGGTCCTTTTCGGAAAGGCGCAGGGACCCGCGCGGATCGATTTTTCCGAGCGCCATGTCGCGGCTGATATGGCTGAGCAAATCGTCTCCCTCGGCGCGCACCTGGCTCAAAATGGGGCGATCCGCGGGTTCCAGATGGCGCATGGCGTCCAACTGGGCATGCAGTCCGCGCCGCACGCGTCCGATAATCTTGGCGCGCTCGGCCGGGGGGACGGCGGAGGGCTCTTGGGCGCTTTCATCCTCGAAAGCCTGCTCGAGCTCGGCAAAACTGCGCTTGAGGATTTTTTCCGTTTGAGCGTCGGGGTTGACCGCCGTGGTGCCTTCGGCCGATGGATCCGCCGCGAAGGGCGTGGCGGCGGCGGTCGCGCTGTTTTGCGGGACCGGCGCATCAGAGGCGGTTTTTTGCGGTGGGACGTCCGCGAAAATCGCAGGAGTTGCGGCGGCCGGGATTGGCGCGGCGCCGGCGGCTTGAACGACCGGGACACGCTTCTCTGCGGCGGGTGCCGCCGCCGCTTCCTGAAGCTTGAGCGCTTGCGGGCCAGACGCGGTCGTATCGGGCCAATCAAAGGAAAGTTGGGAGAAATCGCCCGGCAGGCTCTGGACGCCGCTTAAGTTCGGGACGAGATTTTCAGGCGCGGCCGCGGCGCCGATGTCGGCCTCCGGCGCGCCGCCTTCGACGGCTCCCGCCCAGGACATTTGGGGCAGTAAAATCGCCAGCGCGGCCGCCAGCGCCAGGAACTTTTTGAGCCGGAGTTTTAGTTTCATGGTGTTTCGCTTGAATTTCCTATATACACTATGCCTCATCCCTCGGCCGATGGCCAGGGTCCTTGGTTCCTTTCCGGCATGGGCCTTGCAGTCCCGGATGGTCCCGGCTTAAGCTGAATTTAAGCGCCCTATAACCTCCGCGACAGCCGCGCGGGCTACAGTTCCTGATGAAGGCGCAAGGAGCAGGCGCCGCGAAGAATCCGGGAGGTGTGGCGATGAAAGGGAGACTGGCGATGCTGGCGGGGGCGGGACTCTTGATGGGGTTGGCCGCGTGCAGCGGCGTCAACAGCCGGGTCAGGAACGGGGAAGTGGAGAACGTCATCAACCAGGAGCCGGATCATGGCGGCTATCTTGAGGCCATCGGCATCGGCGCGTCCGAGCCGTCCTTGCCGACCCAGACCCAGAGAATGGCCCTGGCGCGCGACGCGGCCATCGTGAAGGCCCAGTACGAGCTCTTGTCCATGGTCAAGGGCGTGGAGCTCGACGGCGGCGTGACGGTCAAGCAGGCTTTGGAGTCTGATTCTACGCTGCAGGCAAAGCTCGACGAGGTCATCCGCGGCGCGGAAATCGTCAAGAGCGAGTTCACGGCGGACAACGGCTGCGTGGTGACCATGCGCCTGCCCAAGAGCCGGCTTAAGAAGCTCATGGGAGTGAGCTTCCAATGAGCTTCCGGCCGCTGGCCTTGGTCCTGCCGGTCCTGGGACTCTTCGCGGGCTGCGCCTCCTTTCCGCAGGGGGGCGCAGCGCCTCGGAGCAAGATGGTCGAAGCGACGGGTTGGGCGCCGACGGACGCCAAGGATGAACTGGGGACAAGGCGGCGCGCGGTGGCCGACGCCCAGGCGCGGGCCATCGAGAAAGCCGTCGGGGTGTTCCTCGCGGCGCGGACCCAGGTTGACGGCGCCGTGGCGACGGGCGAGGAAATCACGGCCGATGCCCGCGGCTACATCCGTCACTACGACATTCTCGGGGAGAAGACGGCGGACGGATTCTGCCAAGTCCGCATCCGGGCGCTGGTGGAACTGCCGGGGCCGGGCGACGAGCCTGAAGAAGACGCGTCCTGGCCCGTGCCGCCGCACTCCTGGGTCGCCGTCATCATCAGCGCGGACGCTTCTCAAGATGGGTTCTGGGCGCGAGACGCCGCCGCTGATATAGAAGAGAAGCTCTCCGCGCGCGGCTTCGAGGTCGTTCCGGATTCAGCGCCGACGGCGGCTTCTCCTATTTGGACCATCCGCGGGCGAGTCACGGCCTATCAACTGCAGGATCCCAACTTGGGCGCCTTTCTTTCCTACCGCGGCCGGGTCAGTCTGGAAATAGAGCCGCCCGCGGGCGGAGCTCCGATTTGGCGGCGGTCCCTGGAAGCCCCGGCCTTGGGCTTGGACCCGGGTGAAGTTTCTTCCCAGGCCGTGCGGAACGCCGCAATCCTGGCCGGCACGGCCGCCGCTCAAGCGCTGGCCGCGCGCCTGGCAAAAACGTTGCTTAGTTCTTCATCGAAGAGTTACAATTTTGCCGGGCAAGATGTCTTCCAAGATTCTGGTCATTGACGATGAGCGCAAGATTCTCGACATCGTCAAGAAATACCTGACCGACCACGGCTTCTCGGTCGTGGTCACCGACAACGGATCGGAAGGGCTCATGCTCATGCGCGAGTCGAGCCCCGATCTTATCCTCACCGACGTGGAAATGCCCGACTTGGACGGCTGCGCGGTGTGCCGGGTCATCAAGAAGGAAGCTTCCAGCCGGCAGATTCCCGTCATCTTGATGTCCGGCGCGCGCATCGACGACAAGGACATCCTCTCGGGCTTCGAGGGCGGCGCCGACGACTACGTCACCAAGCCCTTTTCCCTGCCGGTGCTTTTGGCGCGCATCCAGGCGGTGCTGCGGCGCTACAGCGCCTCCTCCGCGATGGAGAAGAAGCTCAAAAAGCGCGGCATCGAGCTTGACCCAGCCGGGCGGACCGTTTCAGTCGACGGCAAATCCGTTTCCCTGACCCGCAAGGAGTTCGATCTGCTCGCCCTCCTCATCGAGAAATCGGGGCGGATCTTGAACACCACCTACCTGCTCGAGACCGTCTGGGGCTACGACCCGGCCGACTACAACGACCCCGGCACCGTCGAGGTCCACGTGTCCCACCTGCGCAAGAAACTCGGGCCCAAGGCGGGCAAGCACATCGCCAACGTGCTGGGCCACGGCTACAAGTTCGAAGAGTAGCCGCCGCGCGGCTCCGCCCGCAACGCCCAAGTTAAGCCGGAGTTAAGGCGCCCTTATCCGGGAGTACAGCCTGTTCCGCTATCCTGTGGGCATGGACGGGAAAAGCGGAGGGCTTATGAAGGGGATGAAAGCGGGCGCCGTTGCCGTTGTCTTTTGCTTTGCGTGCCCTTTGTCTTCTTGGGCCGGCGACTTCGAAGCCATGGCCAAGAATCTCTCCTACGCGGCGCGCGGCGCGGGGATTTCGCGGGTCGCGGTCGTTCCCTTTTCCTCGGTCGACGGGCAGCCCGGCGACGACGGCCGGGTCATCTCCGAGAGCCTTATCACGCGGATGGTTCGTCTGGGCAGGGTCACGGTGGTCGAGCGCTCCTTATTAAGAAAGCTTATGTCGGAGGACCTCCTGGACCAGACCGGCGCCGTGGCGCCGTCCTCGGCGGAAAAGATGGGCAAAATGCTTTCCGCGGACGGCATCGTAACCGGCACTTACGACGACACGGGCGACGGCGTGCTGGTCAACGCGCGTCTCATCGATGTCGAGACCGGCGTCATCTTGGCCGCCGCCCAGCGCGAAATAGACGAGAAGATGTTCGGGGACTCCTCCAACGCGGGCTTCGGCGGGCAGGGCGGAACCATCTGGGTTCCCGCGCCGGCTTTTCCGCCGGATCGGCAGGACGACATGAGGGATGCCTTGGCCGAGGCGCCCTCTCCTGAGACCGCACCCCCGCCCGCCGATCCGGCGTCCCTTCCGGGCATGGCGGACGCGTCCGGATCTCAGGCGGGAAATTCCTGCGCTGGAGCTTCGGCGCGGGTAGACCAGATGGAGACGCGCATCCTGGAAATTAAGGCGCGCTACTGGGCCAAGCGGCTGCGCGACGGCCTTTCAACGGAAAGCCTCAAGATCAATTCCGGATCGATGATCTCGGATCCGGCGCTCAAGAAATCCTTCTATGGCCGGCTGGAGTACTGGTACCACCAGGACCGGATTCCCAATCTAAGTCCGGATGAGGCGCGGCGCCTGGTTGCTTTGGACGGAGCGGCGTACTCGCTTTACAGCAGTTGTGGAACAAGGCTGGCTTCGGCCCAGTGAACGAGCCGATATCTCAAGGAGAAAAAATCATGAAAAGCAAAATTCTGGTGGCAGACGACGAGGACATGGTGCGGAACATCGTATCTAGGACCTTCGCCTCGGAGCCGTGCGAGGTCATCAAAGCCGCCAACGGCGTGGACGCGCTCACGCTCGCGGCGCGGGAGAACCCGGATTTGATGATTCTGGATGTCTGCATGCCGAAAAAGACCGGCTGGGAGGTTCTCGCGGAGATGCACCAGGATCCACGCATGCGTCTTATCCCCGTCATCATGCTCACGGGCCTGGGCGTCGAGGTGGAGGACCAGGTGCGCGGCCTTAACGCGGGCGCTGACGACTACATCACCAAGCCCTTTATGCCCGCGGAATTAAAGGCCAAGGCCCAGTGCCTCCTGCGGCGCTGCCGGCTGGATCTTTCCGTCAACCCGCTCACGCGGCTGCCCGGCAGCCCCACCATTGAGGAAGAAGTCGAGCGGCGCATACGGGGCAATATTCCCTTCTCCTTCATGTACGCGGACATCGACGACTTCAAGGTCTACAACGACGCCTACGGCTTCGCGGCCGGAGACGCCGTCATCCGCGAGACGGCCACCACCTTGCTCTGGAGCCTGGGCTCGGCGGCGCCCGAAGGCGGCTTCGTGGGCCACGTGGGCGGGGACGACTTCGTGGTCATCACGGAGCCAGAGCGCGCCACGCGGGCGGCGCGGACCGCCGCCGCCCGCTTCGACGGCGCCGTGGCCAGTTTTTACAGGGATGAGGATATGCGACGCGGATTTGTCGAGGCCGCGGACAGGCGGGGAGTCAAGCGGCGCTTTTCGCTGCTTTCTCTCTCCATCGGCGGCGTGAGCAGCCGGCAGCGGGCTTTGGGGTGCTACGGGCGGGTGGTCGAAATCGCATCGGAGATGAAAGCCTACTGCAAAGCGCAGAAATCCAGGACTTTGAGCCGGTTCGTCTTTGATCACCGGCGGGACTAGGCGCGGACCGCAATCGGGCGTGTGACCGAGTTGGTATAATGGCGCTCGCGCGATGAGCCAGGAGATTAAAATCGGGGCCTCGGCCTTGAGGCTTATTCAGGGCGACATCACGGCGGTCGCGGTCGACGTCATCGTCAACGCGGCCAACTCAAGCCTGGCCGGAGGGGGCGGCGTGGACGGAGCCATCCACCGAGCGGGCGGCCCGGCCATCATGGAAGAGCTCAACCGCATCCGCCCCGCCCAAGGCTGTCCCACGGGCTCCGCGGTCATGACCGGCGCCGGGCGCCTGCCCGCCAAGCGCATCATCCACGCGGTCGGACCCCGCTGGCGCGGCGGAAACTCGGGCGAGGCGGAGCTTCTGGCTTGTGCCTACCGCACGAGTTTGGCGCTGGCGGCGGATATCTCGGCCGCGTCCGTCAGCTTTCCCTCGATTAGCACCGGCATCTACGGCTACCCGGTCGGCGAGGCGGCCTCGATCGCGCTGGATGCCGTCGGCGGTTTTCTGCGCCGGCCCTCGTCCATTCGCGAGGTGGTCTTCGTTCTTTTTGACGCCGGCACGCTTGCTGCCTACGAGCGCGCGCTGCGCCGGCTAGGCTGAGCGCGGCGCCGCGTCGAGCGTTTCCCGGATTTTCCGCAAGACGGCGTTCGCGGCCAGGGGCTTTTGCAGGAACGGGACGTCCTGCGGCAAAGCCGGATCGAGGGCCAGTTGTTCCGTGTAGCCCGACATGAAGACGACTTTCATTTCCGGCCGCAGGCGCGCCAGGCGCTCGGCCAGCGCGTAGCCGTGCATCTGGGGCATGATGACGTCGGTCAGCATCAAGTCGATGGGGGTTTCGCTCCGCGCGCAGATATCAATCGCCTCGGCGGGACCGCGCGCCTCCAGAACGGCGTAGCCGCTTTGGCGCAGGACGCGGGCGGCGAACTTGTGGACCAGGGCGTCGTCCTCCACCAGCAAAATCGTCTCGCTTCCGCCCGCCGCCCGAGCCCCGGGGCGTTTGATTTCGTTCTCGGCGGCTTCGCCGGTTCTGGGCAGGTAGATTTTAAACGTGGATCCGCGCCCCGGCTCGCTGTAGACGTAGATGCTGCCTCGGCTCTGCTTGACGATGCCGTAAACCGTGGCCAAGCCCAGCCCCGTGCCTTTGCCCTGTCCCTTGGTGGTAAAGAATGGCTCAAAGATGCGGGATTTGACTTCGTCGCTCATGCCGCAGCCCGTGTCGCTGACGGCGAGCATGACGTAGGGGCCGGGAGCGCATCCCGGGTGGGTTCCGGCGTAATCGCCGTCCAAAACGACGTTGGCGGTCTCGATGACGAGGCGTCCGCCTTCCGGCATGGCGTCCTTGGCGTTGACCGCCAAGTTGACCACGACCTGCTCGATTTGGCCCGGGTCGGCCTTGACCCGCCCCAGATCCGCGCCCGGCAGGAAGGAAAAATCGATGTTCTCGCCGATGATGCGCTTTAACATCTTCTCCAGGTCCGCGAGCACGGCGTTCAAGTCGAGGACCCTGGGCAGGAGCACCTGGCGGCGGCTAAAAGCCAGGAGTTGGCGCGTCAAGGCCCCGGCGCGCTCGCCGGCCTTCATGATTTCGGTGACATCGTCTCTCATGGGGTCGCCCGCCGGCAGGCCGTCCAAGAGAAAACGGCTGTAGCCGCCGATGGCCGTGAGCAGGTTGTTGAAATCGTGGGCGATGCCGCCGGCCAGGCGGCCGATGCCCTCCATTTTTTGGGACTGGCGCAGCTGCAGCTCGATCTGGGCCAGGCGTTCTTGGGCCGTCTTGGCCTGGGTGACGTCTTGCACCACGCCGACGGTCCGAGCGGGGCGCCCCTGCTCGTCCGTGTAGGCCCGGCCCGTGGTGGAGACCCAATGCACGCTGCCGTCCGGCCAAACCACGCGGTGCTCGTTGGAAAAGCGCCCGTTTTCCCTGAAGCCGCGCTCGATTTCGCGCTTGACCGCCTCGCGATCGTCGGGATGGATGAGCGCCATGTAGGCTTCGTAGCTGGCCGGCGCCTCGGGGCCCACGCCCATGATTTTTCGGGCCAGCGGCGACCATTCGACCCGGCCGTCTTTTTCATCCGAGGACCATATGCCGAGTTGAGCGGCCTCCGCGGCCAGCATCTGGTTTTCCTCGCTTCTGCGCAACTCTTGCTCCATCAGGGCGCGCGCGGTGATATCGTGGCGGATGACGACGTATTGCACAGGTTTTCCATCATCGCCGATAATAGGCGTGACAACGGTGGATTCCCAGAACAGGCTACCGTCCTTGGCGCGGTTGCACACCTCGCCGCGCCAGACCTTGCCCGCGGTGATCGTGTCCCAAAGTTCGCCGAAAAATTCCTTGGAGTGGGCGCCGGAGTTGATGATGCGGTGGTTTTGCCGCAGCAACTCCTCCCGGGAATAGCCGGAGAGCCGGCAAAACCGGTCGTTTACGTAGATGATGGAGCCCTCGGCGTCTGTGACGGCCACGTCGGCGGAGTTGTTTAGTGCGGTCCGGATATTCGACAGAATTTTCTCATAATGGCGCTCGCCCGCCGCTTTTTCGTGCGTCGTCCGCTGAAGGCAGCCCGCCAAGGAACGGACGATGAGGTAGAACAGCGCCGCCGTGCCAAGCATGTCAGCCCAGGCGTCCATGCGGGTATCGGCTAGGCGCGCGGCTCTCCATAAGAAATAGGCTCCGATCGCAAAGCCCGCAGTGCGATCCGGCGTAGCGAGGATAAAGCGCTTTATTTTGGCGAACATGCCCTCACTATTTAGCAACACTGCGGCCAAAATGCCAGCGGGCCATTGGGGCTAATCGAGGCTGGGTCCAATGCTTTGCTTGCCTTGCCCGTTGAGCCCAGGCGTCATTTGCCCTCCGGATTTATAATGTTCGAGATGTTTTATCCGCGGCCCCAAGCCCTTCCGGAGGTTGTGTCATGAACGCGAACAAATGGATTTCGACGATTCTCTGCGGGAGCCTGATCGTTTTCTCGCCGGGCTTGGGCTGCTACGCCGCGCTGGCGGGAGGCGTCGAGGCGGAGAGCGGCGGGATGGACGCCGTCGGCGCGATCAACATGCCCGTCGACGCGTCCATCGGGGAGAGCCTGCCTAACTTGAACATGGGAAATCTGGACGTCTCCGGCGTCAATCTTCCCTCGGGTGATCTTTCACGAGCCGATTTAAGCCAAGGCGCCCCGGCGCCGGAGCACGCTGTCCTCTCGGCGCGGTCCGCTTCCGTGGAGCCGTCCCGGCCCGCGGCCGAACCCTCCGCCGCTTCTGCCGCCGCCGCGGCGGCCCCGGAGGCGATTGCGGCCCAGGCTGCTCCGGTCGCGGAAAAGACGCCGTCTTCGGATTTGAAAGGGGTTCTGGGCGCCGCGGTGCGGCGCGTGAGCGCTTTGGCCGGAATCGCGACGCCCGCGAAAATTCCGGGCGGCGCGCAGGACCTCACGGCGCAGGTCGCGCAGGGCCGCGTAGAGTTCGATTTGGCCGGGAAGGCGGAGGCCGCCTCGCCCGTCGCCGCGGGAAGCGGCATTATTGAGGAAGTCGGCACCGCGTCCGTGCTGGGCAAGCCCGGCTCGGGCAATAAGCAGGATGACGCCTTGACCGCGGCGAACCTGCCGGGGGCCTACGCCATCGATGTGATTCGCCAAGGGAAGTCTTATAAAGGAAGAATCACGTTTAACGAGAACTACACTTTCACGGCCGAGGACGGCGCGGGAAAGTCCGCGCAGGGGGATTGGACGCTTGAATTGGGCAAGCTTTATCTGCGGCGGGCTTACTTGTCCGACGGCGGCTCAACCGGAATCGAGCTAAGAATCGACGTCTCCGGCGTGACCAGGAGCGAGTTGGGAAACAAGGGCATCGCTCTGTCCCTGTCTCTTGTCTCCTTGGCCTCGAGCGGGATTCCGAAGAACTACTGGGTCATCGCCAAGGAGCAGGGCCCATCGACCGACGCCGTTCCCGCGCCCGGCCAGGCGGCGCGCCAAAAGGCGGCCGGTTTTTGGAAGACCCTTCCCGACAAGGTCATCGACATCGTGGTGCCTTTCGGACAGAAGAGCTGGAAAAAACGGCTGATTCCCATCTTGGCCATGGCCGCGACGGCGGCGGGCGCGGCGTTCATGCCCAGCCTGCTCCCAATTATGGGAGGCTCCATGCTGGCTTTGAGCGGTGTTCTCTTGGCGCTGGCCCTGCCGCTTGCTTTTGGCTCCAAGAATAAAAAACTTCAATATGCCGGGAATCTGACGCTTGGGCTGATGCTTGCGGGCATGGAACTGACGCTGGCCGCCGGCGTCGGCGCGATCCTGGGGGCGCTCGCCTACGCGCCCGTGGCCGCGCACGCCGCGTCGGCGCTGGTGGCGAAGTCGGCGGTTCATGCGGCGGCGCATCCCCTTCTTAATGCCTTGGCCCCGGTCTTCAACTGGAGCCTCATCGGCGGGGCGCTGGCGACGATTGTCGGCGGCACGATCTTTGGAACGGTGGGCCATTTTGTAGACAAAGGCGCCCCGCATAAGCTTTGGAGCTTGGGCAGCGCCATCGAAGCCCGCGGCGCCATTTTGTCCATGGTCGCCGGGACGCTTGCCGGCGCTTTTTTCGGCGCGCTCCATCCGGCCGCTCTGCCCGCGGTCATGGCGGCTTTGGCGGCCCACATGACGTCGGCCCGCGCGACGCTCTCCGCCGGCCGTCTGGCGCTTTGGCTTCTGGGCGGCTTCGTCGTCTCGGATTTGGGCGACGTCGCCGCGCAGCGAATTATAGAAGGCAAGGAGGCGCTGCGCACCGGGCGCCCGGCCAGCCCGCGCCGCGAGAATCTGCTCGACATCGTCTCGGCGGCGCTGTTCTTGGGAGTTCCCGTCGCCGCCATGGCGCTGGCGGGATTTTTGGCGGGGGGAATCGTGGCCGCCGCCGCGTTGGGCGTCGGAGCCGCCCTCGGCGTGGCCGCGGGCGACCGCCTGGCCGCCAGCCCTAGCGCGGGACCGTTGATCCAGTATCCGCTGATTCTCGCGGGGGCCTATCTAGGCGCCCTTTTGGCCGTCCACGCGCTGCTGCTTCTCTAAGCCTGTTTCCACAGCGCCCGGCGCGCGGCCGGGGCCAGCCGGAAAAGGCCGCGGCGGCTCTCGGGCACCCTCGCCAAATCGCGCTTGGCGATGACCACGCTCGGGTAGACCTCGGCCAGGTTGGGGTCACGGTACCAGCCGCGGGTGAACACGAACATCAAGATGGCCCGCGGCTCGCGGGAAAAATTCGGCGTGCCGCGGTGGAAAATGCGGTAGTCGAAGAGAAACGCCTGCCCGAACTTCCCGGTCATCGCCGCGGCGCGAAAGCGGCGCGCGACGGCGGCCTCGCTCGGGGGCTTGGCCAGAAGCGCGGTCTTATGCGAGCCGGGCCAGAGCACGGTCGGTCCGTTGTCCTCGTCCACGTCGCACAGAGGCACGCATAGGGTGACCGCGTAGGGCGGCAGGCCAGAGAGGTCGCCCGCGAAGGCTTTTTTCCTCTTTCCAACGACGCGGTCAAAGCGCACGGGCCCGTCGATGTGCTGGTGCTGCGGGCTCGATCCGGGCAGGGAGACGACGGCTTCCAAGCTGCCGATGCAGTAGTCGCTTCCCAAAAGCGCCGCCATCATGCCCTGCAGCCGCCCATTGGCGTAGAAGCGCGGATCCAGGAACGGTCCCGAAAAGGGGAGAAGAGCGGCGTAGCGGCCGCCGATGTCGCGGACAAGCCCTCGCCGGCGCAGTTCGCCCGATTCGTGGCGGCGCACAACGTCTTGGCGCAGGCGCTTGAGGAGGCTCAAGGGAAAAAGATTTTTCAGCGCGACCGCGCCGTCTCGGTCCATCGCGCGCCGGACCCGCCGCAGCGCGCGCGGGGAGATGTTTCGGGCGTCTTTTTTCGTGAGGGCGACGGTCGCGACGGGCATTGGGGATTTCCTCGAGCGGACTATTCTAACAAAAAGCCTTTTCGGTTGGATTTTAGACGTCTCGAAACGAGTCCCTTGACTTTAGAGCGTTCGCGCCTCATAATTGGGTCGTGAGACGGAAATTTTTGATTTTCAAGGAGACTGGTATGCGCCGCTCTTTTTTGTTTGCCGCGTGTCTGACGATGTTGGCCTGCCCTTCGTTGCGGGCCCAAGAGGCGCAGGGCGCCAAGAACCCCAAGGTTCAAAAAGCCTTCAGCGAGTTGAACGCCTTTTTCGGGGTCAAACCCAGCCCGGGCGCCGTGGCCGCGGGACATGCGGCGGCCAGGCCTCTGGCTCGGCGGGCCGCCCGAACGGCGCTCGCCGTCAAGCCCGGGCTCTCCGAGAAGACGCTCAACGTGCCGTTGCTGGGCGCGGGCGCCGTGAGCGGCGCGGGCGCCTCTGGAGCCTTGAGCAATCTCGCGGGCAGCATCCGTTCGAAAGTGTCAGGCCTGGGCGACAAGCTGCGCAACAAGTGGGTCAACGGCAATATCCAGGATCGCATGGACGTCATCGCGGGCGGCGCGGTGCTCGTGGGCGGCGGGTTCGTCGTCGCCGCCGTGGCCGCGCCCGCGGCGGCGGGAACCGCGGCCGTCGGGGCGGTGACCTGCTTCGCGGGCGCCGCGGCCCTCCACTACGGCGCCCCTATCTTCCAGAGCATCCAGGACAAGCTGCACTCCGCCTTCGGGAACTGACGCGGCGTCCGGCGCCGCCGGCGCTAGAACTGGTAGTGGAAGCCCAGGGTCAGGATCGTATTTGAGCCCAGGAAGCCGAAGGCTGAGCTGCTCGTGGCGTAGGCGCTGGGGGCGGGCGAGAAGTGCTCGTAGCTCAGGGGGTTGAACTGGGCGAACCAGCGCAGCTGCGGAAAGTCCGCCAGGGCCGTCTCGAACCCGAGGCCGACCGAGACCGAGAGCGTGAAGGCCTTGCCGCTTTGGCCGTTGTCCACGACCGTGTTGCCGACTTTGCCGCCCGTAATCCAGGAGATTGACGGCAGGGCCTGCAGGTCGGCGTAGAACACCGAGCGTCCCGAGCGCTTGAGCGCGAACATGGGCTCGACGCCGAAGTCCGCCGCGAAAATGGAGTTGTGGGAGATGACGGGAAAGCCCAGGCCCGCGCCCACGTCCAAGCCCCAGCGGTCGTTAAACCAGTAGCGCGCCGTCACGTTGCCGGGGTCCTGCACATTCGCCTCGCCGCCCAGCTCCCGGTGGGTCCAGTCGAGGCCCAGGCCGAGCGTTCCCACGCCGTCGTCCTGGGCGTTGGCCGCCGCGGGCGCCTGGGCCGAGGCGAGGCCGGCGCCGGCGGCGCCGAGCAGAAAAACCGCGCACAACGTGGTTCCGAAAATTTTTTTCATGGGGGCTCCTCGCGCGACTGGGCCTACGATAGCAAATTAGGGCTTGCGGCGGGCCGGTCTAAATGCCGCCGCCTGCCGGCCGTTTGATAGAATAAAACCATGGTGGAGGGATATTACCGCAGCGTGCTCGATTGCTTGAGCGGCGGCTTCTTGGGCGTCGACGAGACCGGCCGCGTCGCCTACGGCAACGCCACCGCGGGGCGCATCCTGCACATCCCCATGGGCGCCGTCCTGGGCAAGCCTTACCTCCAGGCGCTCGAGCCCTATCCCGCCCTGTGCGACGTCATCAAAGACGCATTGGAATCCGGCCGCATCGTGCGCCGCGCCGAGGTCTCCGTCATGCACGGCGACGCGCGCATGACGATTGGCTACAGCACCATGCGGGTGCGGGGCCCGGGCGGCGAGAACTTGGGCGTCGGCGTCATCTTCCAGGATTTGACGCTGGCCTTGGCCCCAAAAACCGCCTAGTTCCTAGGACCCAAGTCGTCCAGGGCCCGAAGCCTCTGTCGGCAAGAAGGTCCGCGTCCTACAATAATTAGAGGATGCTAAACTGCATTTCCTTGCTGGCGCTGCTTCTCTCGCTTCCCGCCGCCGCGCAGTACCGCGCGGTTCCGGAGGACGCGCCCGCGGCCTTGTCCGCGGCGGTGGACGCAGTCCCCGTTGAATTTTCCGCCCTGCCCGATTTATCGGGCTTGTCTTTGCCGGAAAACGCCGTCCGAGTCGGCGTGCCGCACGTCGCTCCGATTGCCGTCGCTCCCTCCGCCGTCTCAGCCGCCGTTCCCGCGTCGGCCGTTTTAGCCCTCCCCGCGGAGGCGCCGGAAGTTTCCGCGCGGGCCGTCTCGCCTTCCGCCGCTCCGCGCGCGCCGCCGCGCCCGGCGCTGGCCGAGGCCTCGGCCCTTATTCCTGGCCGCGGCGGCTCACGCGGCTCGGCCCGCGAAAAATCCATCGACGTCTTCGACGGCGGGCGCCCGCTCAACGTTTTGACGGCCGGCGCCGAGGCCGTTCCCTTCATCAAGACCGGCGGCCTGGCCGACGTGGTCGACGCCCTCTCGCGCGGCTTGTCCGCGCGCGGCCACCGCGTGATGATGGTTTTGCCCAAGTACCGTGCGCTCAAATTGGGCGACGCGCGCTTCCATCCGGCCGGAGAAGTCTCGGTTCCCATAGGCGGCCGTGTCGAGAAGGCCAAGCTTCTGGCCGCCAACGTCAACGGCGTGGACGTCGTCCTCATTGATCACCCCGGTTATTACGACCGCCCGGGCGGCCCCTACCAGGGCGCGGCTTCCTCCTACAGCCAGGACGACAACGATGAGCGCTTCGCGTTCTTCGCGCGCGCGAGCCTGGAAGCCGCCAAGGCCTTGGGCTTTCGCCCGGACGTGGTCCACGCGCACGACTGGCACGCCGCGCTCATTCCGGCTTTTTTGGGGACGGCCTACGCCGCCGACCCGTTTTTCGCCAAGACCAAGACCGCGCTCACCATCCACAACCTTGCCTTCCAGGGCGTCTTTGGCCAAGACGCCGCGCGGCGGCTTGGCTTCCCGGACGCTTATCTTGAGCCCGCGGCGCCGCTCGAATATTGGGGCCGGACGAGCTACTTGAAAGCGGGCTTGGCCCTGGCCGACGCGGTCACCACCGTGAGCCCGACCTACGCCCGCGAAATTCTGGGCGAGAAGCTCGGCATGGGGATGGACGGCGTGCTGCGCGCGCGGCATGACGGCGTGCGCGGCATCTTAAACGGCATCGACATGGAGCTTTGGGACCCCGCGGCGGACGACGCTCTTCCGCGGCCTTATCCCGCCGAGAGCGCGGCCTCGGGCAAGGCCTTCAACAAGGCCTGGATGCAGAGGCGCCTGGGCTTGGACCCTCAGCCGGACGCGCCCCTTTTCGCGGTCGCCTCGCGCTTGTCGGAGCAAAAGGGCATCGACGTCATCGTCGCCGCCGTGGATGAGATGGTTGCCCGCGGCGCGCAGGTCGTCATCGCGGGCTCGGGCGACAAGGAGTTGGAAGAGGCCGTGGCCGCCGCGGTCTTGCGCCATCCGGGCCGGGTTGCCGCGCAGCCTTTCGATGAAACCTTCGTGCGCGTGGTCTACGCCGCCGCCGATTTTCTCCTGATGCCGTCCCGCTTCGAGCCCTGCGGGCTCTCCCAGCTCATCGGCCAGCGCTACGGCGCCCTGCCCTTGGTCACCCGCACCGGGGGCTTGTCCGACACCGTCACGGACCTGCGCGAAGACGCGGACCGCGGCGACGGCCTCGCGATTAAGGAACTCGGCGTGCCGGGCCTCATGGATGCCGTGGACGCCGCCATCGCGCTTTACCGAGCGCCCGGGACGCTGGCCGCCGCGCGCCAAACGGCCATGGCCAAGGACTCCTCTTGGGGAAAAGCGCTTGACGCCTACGAGGCCCTTTACCGCGAACTTGTGACGCGGCGTTAAAAGTTCTCGGGCCTTGCCGGCGCGGCCTGATTTCTTATTGCGCCCAGTCCTGCTGATGGACGACGCTTGACGCCTGCGTCTGGCCTTCCTTCATCCTCTCGCGCAAAGACGCCGCGGCAAGCCAGCTCCAGTCCGCGCCGCACAGGGCGGGGGATTTGGCGGCTTGGCCCATGACTTTGGAGAGCTTCCTGCAGTTCTGGGCGTAATCGTAGCGCAGCCCGGAGAATTCCTCGAGCTGCCGGTCGGACATCTTGAGCGCGAGCTTGGCCTCCGCGGGGCTCAAAAAACTCCAGTCCTTGGCGCAGGACCCGTCTTGGCCGCCCGCCGCGCAGTCCCGGAGCGCGTCCTGCCGCGCGCGCTCGGCCTTGAGCGCCCTGCTCACGCTGGCGATTTTCTTGGCCCGCGGCGCCGCGGGCGTTCCGGCCGCATGGGCCCACGACGCGCAAACTGCGACGGCAAATCCGGCGATGACGGCGTGCGTCCTCTTCATCATTCCAAATCTCCTTGAAATAAAATCGAACCGCGGTCATAGCGTAAACCCGGTTCTGGTTTTTGTCAAGCGCCGCGCCGTGACGAGCCGCGAGACCGCCCTTCCGCGGCTTTGCTACAATCCCTTCCTGGCGGGCCTTATATAAGGAGGGGGAATGAAAATCCGGGAAAAACTGGGCCTGGCGCTCGTCGCCGCGGCCGTGATTCTGGCGGCGTTCCGCGCGGGGCGGCTATTGACGGAAAAGCCGCGGGCGCTGACTCCCGAGCCGCCGCCCATCCCGGCCCGGCAGCTGCTGCCCACGGGCATGGCCATCACGCCCCTGGCCGCGCCCGGCTCGTATTTCATCCCGCTTGATCCCGGTCTGCCCGGCCTGCCCGATTACCGCGCGGGCCAGCCGGTCACCGAGGTCAAAAGCCCGGACGGCAGGACGCTATTGGTGCTCACCAGCGGGTACAACCGCCTCAATTCCCGCGCGGGCCGCGAGATTGCGGCGGATTCCGAGGAGTACGCGTTTCTCTTCGACATTTCCGGAATAGTGCCGCGCCAACTCCAGGCCCTGCGCGTGCCCAACACTTTCGACGGCGCCGCCTGGAATCCGGACGGCCAAGAGTTCTACGTCTCGGGCGGCGACGACGACAATGTGCACGTTTTCTCCCGGCAGAATGGCGTCTGGGCCGAGGACGGCGCGCCCATCGCCCTGGGGCACGAAAAGGGCCTGGGCATCGACGTCGAGCCCGAGGCGGCGGGCCTGGCCGTGACCGCCGACGGCCAAAAGATCGTCGTGGCCAATTTCGAGAACGACTCCTTGAGCGTCGTCGACGTCAAGTCCCGGCGAAAAATCGCGGAGCTGGATTTGCGGCCGGGAAAAATCAACCCGCGCCTGACGGGCGTGCCCGGCGGGGAGTTTCCCTTCTGGGTCGCCATTCGCGGCGACGACATGGCCTACGTGTCTAGCCCGCGCGACCGGCAAATCGTGGCCGTGGACATTTCCGGCGCCGCGCCCAAGGTCGTCCGGCGCATCGCCGTTCCCGGCGAGCCCAATAAGATGATTTTCAACCGCGCGCAGAATCTTCTCTTCGCGGCGCTGGGCACGGACGACGCCGTGGCCGTCATCGACGCGCGCGCCAACCGCCTCTCGGGCGTCATCGGCACCACCGCGCCCAAGTCCATTTTCTCCAACCCCATGGACTTGCGGGGCAGCAACCCCAACGGCTTGGCGCTCTCGCAGGACGAAAAGACCCTCTACGTCAGCAACGGCGGCGCCAATTCTATCGCGGTCATCAGGCTCGCGGCGAGCCGCGCGGGCAAAGTTTCGGGCCAAGTCGCGGGCTTAATTCCCACGGCGTGGTACCCGAGCGCGGTGAGCCTCGGCCCCGACGGAAAGACGCTCTACGTCGCCAACACGCACAGCGTGCCCGGCCCCAACGCCGGCGGCTGCCGCGGCACGCTTTCAACCGCGCGCGGGTCCTTGGACGCCTGCCGCGGGCAAAACCAGTTCATCCTCCAGCTCTCCAAGGGCGGCTTTGCGGCCGTGCCCGTGCCCGGCGCGCAAGAGCTCGCGGCCCTGACCATGCAGGTCGCGGACAACGATCACTACGTCCCCGACGCCCGGCGCGCGGCGGACGCGGCCATGATGGCCTTTTTGCGCGGGCGCATCAAGCACGTCATCTACATCATCAAGGAAAACCGCACCTACGATCAGATGCTGGGCGATTTGCCGGAGGGAAACGGCGACCCGAGCCTGGCCGTGTTCCCGCGGCCCTTGACCCCGAATCAGCACCAGTTGGCCTTGGACTTCGTGGACATGGATAATTTTTACGACAGCGGCGAGGTCAGCGGCAACGGCTGGAACTGGTCGACCGCGGGGCGCGCCACGCAGATGGTCGAGGCCGCCATTCCCGTCTATTACGCCGGGCGGGGCCTGAGCTACGACTTCGAGGGGGGCAGCCGGAACGTCAACGTGGGATTTGCCACGGTGGCCGAGCGCCGCGCGGCCAACCCGCAGACGCCCGACGACCCGAATCTTCTGCCCGGCACCGCGGACGTGGACGCCCCCGACGGTCCGGACGACGAGGCGGGCATGGGCTATTTGTGGGACGCGGCCCTGCGCGCGAAGTTGAGCGTGCGCAACTATGGATTTTTCCTGGACCTCTCGCGCTACTACGACAAGCCCGGCACGCCGGGCTACTTGAGGCTCATGACCAATCCTTACGCCGCGCGCACGCGCGTGGCCTTTCCCACCAAGCCGGAGCTCATGGCCGTCACCGATCCGTATTTCCGCGGCTTCGACCTGCGCTTTCCGGATTATTGGCGCTTCAAGGAATGGGATCGGGAGTTCCGCCATTACGAAGCAGAGGGACGGCTGCCGAATTTGGAGATGGTGCGCCTGATGCGCGATCATACCGGCGAGTTCGGCCGGGCCATCGACCGCGCGGGCACGCTCGAGGACGAGGTCTCCGACAACGACTACGCCGTGGGCTTGGTGGCGCAGGCGGTGGCCGAGAGCCCCTTTCGAAACAACACGCTTATCTTCGTGGTCGAGGACGACGCGCAGAACGGGGCGGACCACGTCGACGCGCACCGCAGCCTGGCCCTGGTCATCGGGCCCTACGTCAAACGGCATGAGGTGGTCTCCACGCACTACACCACGGTCAATCTGCTGCGCACCATCGAGGCCGTGCTGGGCTTAAAGCCCCTGGGCATCAACGACGCCGTGGAAGAGCCCATGGCGGACGTTTTCACAAAGACGCTCTCGCCCTGGAGCTACGCCGCGCTCGTTCCCGAGGTGCTGCGCGCGACCGCGCTGCCCCTGCCGCCCGAGACGCCCGCGGAAAAGGCCGCGGCCGCCACGCCCGAGGGCCGGCTCTACGCCAAGTCGCGCCACGGCGCCGCCTATTGGGCCGCCAAGACGCGCGGCTTTGACTTCGAGGTCGAGGACAAGATCAACTCGGCGCTCTTCAACCGCATCGTCTGGCGCGGCATGATGGGCGAAGGCGTTCCTTACCCGACCGAGCGCGACGGCCGGGATCTGCGGCATCACCGCAAGGAGCTGCTGGAAAAATACTGGGCCGCGAAGCGCTCCCTTTAAGCGGCCCTCGGACTAGCGCGGCGGCTCTAGGCCGTTTTGGCGCCCGCCACCGCGGCCACGGTCTCGGCGAGCTCGGTTTGGCCGCGCGCCATGCGGTCGCCCTTGGGCTTGATGAGGCCCTTCTCGAAGCCCTCGTACATTTCCGCGAAGACTTTCGCGAGATGCTCCGGCAGGCCGCCCTGCATCATGGCCTGCACGCGCCCGGCCGCGGGGACGTCGACGACCTTGAGCTCCTTGCCCAGGGCCTGGCCCAAAAGCCGCGCGGCCTGGCGGTTGGAGTAGCTCGGTCCCTCCAGGTCCACCACCTCGCTCTTGGCGGGCTTATTAAGGAGGGAGGCCGCGGCCAGCGCGCCGATGTCCTTGGTCGCGATCATGGGAAAGGCGTAGTCGGCCGAGGCCGTCATGTTGGGGAAGATGCCGGCCTGGCGCGCCGGGGCCAGGACGTTGGCGACGTTTTCCTGGAAGTAGCAGGCGCGGATGGCGGTCAAAATCGCGCCGGTTTCGCGCAGGGCGTTTTCAAGATAGTGCAGGCCGCGGATGGGGCCGGTGCCGGAGGGCAAGTCCGCGCCCACGGAGGAGAGCATGACCACGTGCGGCACGCCCGAGGCCTTGACCGCGGCCGCGATGGAGTCCGCGGTCTTGGTCTGCGCGGCGTAGAGGTCCGGCGCGGCGTAGTTGGGGGGAATCATGGCGAAAAATCCCGCGGCGCCCTTCAAGGCGGAGGCCAGAAACGCGCTGTCGTCCAGGCTGCCCACGGCCGCCTGCGCGCCCCGCTTGGTCAAAGCCTCGGCCTTGGCCGCGTCGCGCACGACGACCTTCACCGGCTGCTTCTTGGCCAGCAGTTCCTTGGCCGCGGCCGACCCGACGTGCCCCGTCGCTCCCGAGATGACAAACATGGCGTGCGCCTCCTTGAAATAAAATGTCCGCCGCCTTCATTATGCAAAACCTTGCGATGGATTTCGAATCCGGCGCAGGCCCTCGTAGAGGGCGACGGCCGCGGCGCTGGATAAATTCAAGGAGCGCACGTCCGGGCCGACGGGAATTTGGTAGAGGCGGTCCGCGAACTTCTTCAAGACGTCCTTGGGCAGGCCCGCGGATTCGCGTCCGAAAACAAGATAGCTCTCGCTCTCGTAGCGCGCGTCCCAAAAGGGCATCGTGGCCCGGGCCGAGAAAAAAAGCAGCGAGGCGTTCGGGGGCAGGGAAGAGAAAAAGTCGTCCAGGCTCTCGTGGCGGACCAGCTTTAATTTGGGCCAGTAGTCCAGGCCCGAGCGCCTGATTTCGGCGGCGTCCAGGCTAAAGCCCAGCTTCCCCGCCAGGTGCAGCGTCGTTCCGGTCGCGACGCAGGTGCGCCCGATGTTGCCGGTGTTCCAATGAATCTCGGGCTCGACCAGGACGATATGCACGGCGGCGGGGCTAATGTCCCCGGTAGCGGCGGAGCGCTTCGTCGTATTCCTGCTTGGTGCCGTCGGCGTAGCGCCGCCAGCGCACGATCGAGGCCGGGTCCGGCGCGGAGCTTGAAGGGCGGGTCAGCGTCAAGGTTTCGAGATCCCGTTCATGCCTGCCGGCGTCAAAGTTCAGCGTCCAGCCCGAGGCGAGCAGGCGCTCGACGACCCGCCCCAGTTGGTCGATTAAATTGATTTTCTGCCCGAGGGATTTGTCGGTCTGCAGGAGCAGGACGCCGCCGGGCGCGATCCATTCCGTCATCCGCTCGAGCGGCCCGGCGAAGTTCTGCACGTAGGACCAGACGTTCTTGGCGCGCAAAACCGCGATGGGCGTGGGCGGGCGCGCCAGCTGGCGCACGTCGGCGCGCACGATTTCGATGGGCGCGGCCGCGCCGGCCGACGCGAGCATCCGCCTGGTCTCGTTGAGATACTCGACGACGTAGGGCGAGGAATCGAAAAATTTATACGCCAGCTTCGGGTTGAGCCGGCCCATCATCAAATGAGCGGCGTTGGGGCCGGCGGCCAAATCCCAGTACTCGCCGCGCTCCAGGGGGGCGGCGGGAAGCTGGTGGCCCAAATCGCGCTGCCGCCACGCGGCCGCGAAGTCCCGGAAGGCGCCATGCTTGGCCAAAAGCTCGACGAATCGGGCGGCCGCGGGGTCTCGGTCGGCCCGATCGGCGAAATCGAGGATGTTCTTGGCCGCTCCCTTTAGCATCCGCCACAGGAGCCCGGTGGAGGGCGGCACCGGCACTATGTGCTCGAAATCGTGCTTGCCGGGCTCGAGCTGGGAGAAGACGTCGCTCTTGACGACCCCGCCGGCGAAATCGGAAAAGCGCAGGCCGAGCATGCCGGCCGCATTGAGGGCCGGGGAATGGGGGTTGGCCCGGGCGAAAATCGTTTCGGCTTCGTCCGGCGCGAAGCTCGGGGCCTCGCCGTCAAAGCCCGTGGTGAGGGCATTTTCTTCATAGGTCGCGGGGCCGGCCAGGCGTTCGGCCTGGGCCAGGGGCGTCCGCGCGGGCCGGGCCTGCTCCGGGGCCGCGGCCCCGGCCGCGGGCGCATTTTCCCGAAGCGCGTCCGGGACTGCGCGGCCTACGTCCGCGAGCGCGGCTTCGCCGGACTCGGGGGTCCGGATCGGGGAGGCTTTAATCGGGGCGGCCGCGGCGGCTGCGGGCGCGCGGACCGCTTGCGGAAGAGTCTCGGCGCTTTCCGGAATTCGCGCGGGAAGCGGCGCGGCCGCCGGGGCGCCAAGGCCGTCTTGGCCGCTGAGCCCGCCCGGATTTTCCAGCGGCGCGATTTGGGCGGAAAAAATCCGCGTCCCGAATGACTCCGGAACGGGGGAGACGACCGCGGCGCCGGCGGGGGCCGCGTCCGCGGCTTCTTCCTGGGCCAGGACCGCCGGCGACCAGAAAACGGCCAAGACCAGCGCGGCGCTCAGAACCCGGCGGCATCGCCCGAGCCGCCGGCTCATCGTCCCGGTTTCCATGAATTAAGTGTAGAGCCCGGCGGCCCGCTTGGCATGGGCCTTCTGGGGAAGCGGCGAGGGGGTCTTATGCGCGGGAGCGCGGCCCGGCGATCACCTCAGGTCGAAGCGGTCGAGGTTCATCACCTTGTCCCAGGCCGCGACGAAGTCTTGCACGAACTTCTTGGCCGCGTCCGCGCTCGCGTAGACCTCGGAGAGCGCGCGCAGCTCCGAGTTCGAGCCGAAGATCAAATCAACCCGCGTGGCGGTCCACTTGACCTTGCCCGTGGCGCGGTCGCGGCCCTCGAAGACCTCGGCGTCCGGCGAGAGCGGCGTCCACTCCGTGCCCATGTCGAGCAGATTTGTGAAGAAGTCGTTGGTCAGCGCCTCGGGCCGCTTGGTGAAGACCCCGTGCCGGGACTGCCCGTGATTGGCGCCCAAGACGCGCAGGCCGCCGACAAGCGCCGCCATCTCGGGCGCGGTCAGCGTCAGGAGCTGGGCCTTGTCGACGAGCAGTTCCTCGGCCGACACGGAGAACTTGGCCTTGAGGTAGTTGCGAAAGCCGTCCGCGGCGGGCTCCAAGACGGCGAAGGCGGAAACGTCGGTCTGCTCCTGCGACGCGTCCATGCGCCCCGGCGTGAAGGGGACCGCGACCTTGTGGCCGGCGTTCTTGGCCGCCTTCTCGACGCCCGCGCAGCCGGCCAGGACGATGAGATCGGCCAGGGAGACCTGCGCGCCGCCTTTGCGCGCGCGGTTAAACGCGGCTTGAATTTCTTCCAGGGCCTTGAGCGTCTTGGCCAGCTTGGCGGGCTCGTTGACCGCCCAGTCCTTCTGCGGCGCCAGGCGGAGGCGCGCGCCGTTGGCGCCGCCGCGCTTGTCCGAGCCGCGGAACGTGGACGCGGACGCCCAGGCCGTGGCGACCAGCTGCGAGACGGAGAGCCCCGAGGCCAGGATTTTTTTCTTAAGCCAGGCGGCGTCCTTGGCGCCGATGCGCTTGCGGGCGGGCGCGGGGATGGGGTCCTGCCAGAGGAGCTCTTCCTTGGGGACCTCGGGCCCCAGGTAGCGCGCGCGCGGGCCCATGTCGCGGTGGGTCAGCTTGTACCAGGCCCGCGCGAACGCGTCGGCGAGCTCCTCGGGGTGCGCGTAAAAGCGCCGCGAGATTTTCTCGTAGGCGGGATCAAAGCGCAAGGAGAGGTCCGTGGTCAGCATGGAGGGCGCGCGGCGCCGGGACGGGTCGTGGGCGCCCGGAATCTTGCCTTGGCCCGCGCCGCCCTTGGGCGTCCACTGCTGCGCGCCGGCCGGGCTCTTGGTGAGCTCCCACTCGTAGCCGAAGAGGTTCTCGAAAAAGTTGTTGCTCCATTTGGTCGGCGTGGCCGTCCAGGTGACCTCCAAGCCGCTGCCGATGGCGTCGCCGCCCTTGCCCGTGCCAAAGCGGCTCTTCCAGCCCAGGCCCTGCTGCTCGATGGGGGCCGCTTCCGGCTCGGGGCCGACGTTCTTCACGTCGCCGGCGCCGTGGGTCTTGCCGAAGGTGTGGCCGCCCGCGATGAGGGCGACGGTCTCCTCGTCGTTCATGGCCATGCGCGCGAAGGTCTCGCGGATGTCCTTGGCCGCGGCGAGGGGGTCGGGGTTGCCGTTGGGGCCCTCGGGGTTGACGTAGATGAGCCCCATCTGCACGGCGGCCAGCGGGTTTTCCAGATCCCGGTCGCCCGAGTAGCGCTTGTCCTCCAGCCACTTTTCCTCGGCGCCCCAGTAGACGTCCTGCTCGGGCTCCCAGATGTCCGCGCGCCCGCCGCCGAAGCCGAAGGTCTTAAAGCCCATCGACTCCAGGGCCACGTTGCCGGCCAGGATCATGAGATCGGCCCAGGAGATTTTCCGGCCGTATTTCCGCTTGACGGGCCACAAAAGCCGGCGCGCCTTGTCGAGGTTGACGTTGTCCGGCCAGCTGTTGAGCGGCGCGAAGCGCTGGCTGCCCCGGCCGGCGCCGCCGCGCCCGTCGCCCACTCGGTAGGTGCCGGCGCTGTGCCAGGCCATGCGGATAAAAAGCGGCCCGTAGTGGCCGAAGTCCGCCGGCCACCACTCCTGCGAATCGGTCATCAGTTTCCGGAGGTCTTTTTTAAGGGCTTTAAAATCGAGGCTCTTGAACTCCTTGGCGTAGTCGAAGCCCTTTCCCATGGGGTCGGAGAGTTCGGAGCGCTGGCGCAGGATGTTGAGCTTGAGCGCCTTGGGCCACCAATCCTGGTTGGACGGGCCCTCGCCGGACGCGTGTTGAAATGGGCACTTGGCTTCGCTGGACATAATCCCTCCTTATTCTTTCTTTACTGGGTCGCAACAACTAGGCCCCGCCGGGCCGGCGCTGCCGACGGCTTTATTTTACAAGAACGCGGGGCTGTCGCGCGGGCCCGGCGCGTTTTGCTATAAACGATGTCAGCCATGCCGAAACAAGAAGAAGCCCGCGAGAGCAAATCCTTCAAGCCCTTCATCCCGGCCTCGGCCAATTTTCCCGAGATAACGGTGAAGGCCGTCGTGCTCGCGGTGCTGCTCACCGTGATCCTGGCCGGGGCCAACGCGTATTTGGGGCTCTTCGCCGGCATGACGGTCTCCGCCTCCATCCCCGCGGCCGTCATCTCGATGGGCATCCTCAAGTTTTTCAAGAAATCAAACATCCTGGAGAACAACATCGTGCAGACCTGCGCCAGCGCCGGCGAAGCCCTGGCCGCGGGCGTCATCTTCACCTTGCCCGCGCTGGTGCTCTTGGGCACGTGGACGCATTTTGACTTCCTGCAGACGACCTTGATCGCGGGCTTCGGCGGCGTCCTGGGCGTGCTCTTCACCGTGCCCCTGCGCCGGGCGCTCATCGTCGAGCAGCCGCTGCAGTTCCCGGAGGGCATCGCCTGCGCGGAGGTTCTTGAGACCGGCGAGCGCGGCGGCTCGGGCGTCAAGCTGGTGGCCGGCGCGGCGATTGTCTCGGCGCTCTTTAAGCTCGCGCAGACGGGCTTCATGCTCTGGAACGAGACCGCCGAGTGGGCCGCGGGGGTCTTCGGCGGCAAGTCGCTCTTCTACATCGGGGGCGATCTTTCGCCGGCCTTGGTGGCCGTGGGCTACATCGTGGGCCTGAACATCGCCTTCCTGGTGCTCTTCGGCGGACTCTTGAACTTCTGGGTGGCCATTCCGCTCTTGGCCTGGCTGCACGGCGGCGTTCCCGCGGGGCAAAGCGCCGCGGACTACGCCTTGTCCGTGTGGTCGAGCCAGACGCGCTACTTGGGCGTGGGCGCGATGGTCGTCGGCGGCCTCTGGGCGCTGGTGCGCATGCGCGGCAGCGTGTTTAGCGGCATCCGCTCGGGCTTGGAGGCCTACCGCCGGCTTAAGGACGGCGCGGCCGCCGCCGTCGCGCGCACCGATCGGGACATCCCGATGCAGTGGGTGCTGGCCGCCGTGGCGGCCTCGGTCGCGCCTCTGTTTTTGCTCTACCGCTTCTTGGTCGGGCACACGGTCATGAGCCTGGGGATGGCGGCCATCATGGTGGTCTTCGGCTTTTTATTCTCGGCGGTCTCGGGCTACATGACGGGCTTGGTGGGCTCGTCCAACAACCCGGTCTCGGGCGTGACCATCGCGACGATGCTCTTTGCCTCTCTTTTGCTGCTGCTGGTCTTCGGCGCGACCGGGGCCTCGGGCGCGGCGGCGGCGATTTTAATCGGGGCGGTGGTCTGCTGCGCGGCCGCCATCGCGGGCGACAACCTGCACGACTTGAAGACCGGCTACTTGGTCGGCGCCACGCCGTGGAAGCAGCAGTTGATGCTCATCGTGGGCGTGGCCGTCTCGGCCGTGGTGATGGCGCCCATCTTGAATCTGCTCCTGGCCGCCTACGGCATCGGGCCCAACACCGCGGCGCATCCCAATTCCCTGGCCGCGCCGCAGGCCGCGCTCATGGCGGCGGTCGCCAAGGGGGTCTTCGAGGGCGGCCTGCCGTGGACGATGGTCTTTATCGGCATGGGCCTGGCCGTCGCCATCATCGCGCTCGATTTGGCCCTGGAAAAGCGCGGCTCCGCGTTTCGCACGCCCGTGCTGGCCGTGGCCGTGGGCATCTACCTGCCGCTTGAGCTCTCCACGCCCATGATCGTGGGCGGCGTCGTCGCGCACCTGGTGCGCCGCGCGCTGGCCAAGCGGTCGGGCGGCGCGCTCACGGCGGACGAGGAAAAAGACCTGGAGCAGCGCGGGCTGCTGCTGGCCTCGGGCCTCATCACCGGGGAAGCCTTGGTGGGCATCCTGCTGGCCGTTCCCATCGTGCTCGCCGGGCGCTCGGACGTGCTGGCCGTCTTCGGCGCGCATTCCTCGGCGCTGCCGGGCTTGGCTCTTCTGGCCCTCATCGTCCTCGGCTTTCACCGCCTGGCCTCGCCTACGAAGCCGGGCGGGGCCGGCCCTTCGTGACGGCTTCCGTTTTCTTTCCCGCGCTCCACGCCCCGTTTCCCGCCGGCTGGGCGCATTACCTGGCCGGCGGCGTTTTGATCGGCTCCGGCGTTTCCTTGATTTACGTCGCCACCGGGACGGCCGCGGGGACCAGCTCCTTTTTCAGCGCGCAGTGGTCCTGGTTTTCCCGCCTCTCCTTCTTCGGCCAGCCGCGCTGGCGCCGGGAGCGCTTCTGGCGGCTGGCCTACGCGGCCGGACTCCTGGCCGGGGCTTTTTTCTGGCGCTGGGGAACCGGCCTCAAGCTGGCGACGGCGGTGGCGCCCTGGCGGCTTTTGCTGGGCGGGCTCTTGGCCGGCTTCGGGACCAGGCTCTCGGGCGGATGCACCGCCGGGCACGGCATCTGCGGCATCGCGTCTCTCAAGCGCGAGTCCTTCGTCGCCGTGCCGATTTTCCTGGTCACCGCGATCCTGGTCGCCCACCTGCTGCCGTGAGCTCCATGGAAAAAGCTCCGGAGGCCGATCGCTTTTTCCGGGCGCGCGCGCTGTGCGCCTTGGCCGGGGGAATTCTCTTCGGCCTGGGCTTGGCCGTCTCGCGCATGGTGCGCCCCGAGGTCGTGCTGGATTTTTTGAGGCTGCGCGACATGGGCCTCCTGCTGGTTCTGGGCGGGGCGACCGGCACCTGCCTGCTGGTTTTTCAGCTGGCGCCGCGCGCGATGAAGGCGCCCCTTTTGGGCGGCAGCTTCGAGCCCCATCCCGGCCGGTTGGACGCGCGCGCGGCCCTGGGCGCCGCGATTTTCGGCGCGGGCTGGGGGCTTTGCGGCGTCTGCCCGGGGCCGGCCATCGCCGGACTGGGCGCGGGGCTCTGGCCCTTGGGCTGGGCCCTGCTCGGCTTGGCGGCGGGCGCCTGGCTTCACGGCGTCTACGCGTCGCGCGTCCGCCGGACTTCCTAAAGCGCGGGCCGGGGCGCTACTGCTGCTCCCACCAGGGCTTGGGGGCCGCGGCGGGCGCCGCCGGCGCCTGCATCTCGGCGGGCGGCTGGGCGGGAGCGGCCGCGCGGGCCAGGCTCTGGGCCGCCCGCTGGCTCGCCAGGGACATCGCGTTGGAAAGGTTCGCCTGCATTTCGCCCAGCGCGCCCTTGTAGTCGCTGTCTTCCGCGAACTTGGCCCAAACGGGGAACAAGATGTCCCAGCCGAGCAGATCGAAGAAGAGGGCCGAGCCGAAAAGGGCCGGGGGCGGGCAGGGCTGGTCCAAGAGGTGCTGCGAATCCGTGGTGAAGGGCTCGTTGATGTCCTGGAGCATGGCCTTGCTCGCCGGATCGTAGAGCGTCAAGCCCACGTATTCGGGGAAGGCGCGGTTGATTTTCGCGATGACGTCCACGCGCGTTTGCGGGCGCATGCCGTCGATCATGATCACGGATTTAAAATATTGCGAGAGCGCCTCGGCGAAAGCCGCCTGGTAGTCCCCTTCGACGCTGGTCTCGACCCAGGCGTCGCCGATGTAGCCCAGGCAGTGGCCTCCTTCCAGGGGCGCCATGGGCGCGTCGTCCTTGACGAGCCCGACGGTGAGAGGCACTTTCGCGGCGGGCGGCTGGGCGACGGCCGCGCCTTGCGCGCCGAGTCCCTGGAAATAGGCTTGGGCCGCCTCTTGCCGCTTGGCCGCGGCCAAGGACTGCGAGGCTTCCGGCGAGCCGCCCGGCGGCTGGTAGAAATCCTGGCCCAGCCGCAGCTCGTCCGTGCAGCCGCTCAAGAGGGACCCGGCCATGAGGAGCGCGGCCAGCTTGACGCCCGAGCCGCCGCGAGGGTTCTTGATTCGGGAGCAAACCATGACAAGACAAGTCTGGCACATTGCGGGCGCGTCTTCAATCGCCCGCCCGCGCGGCGGGCGTTTACCGGCGCGGCGGATTTAGGCGGTCGCTAATCCACATCTTGATGACCGCTTGGCGGGAGACGTTGAGCTTGACGGCTTCTTGGTCCAGGCGCGCGATCATCCAGGCCGGAAAATCCACGTTGACGCGCCTGACCACCGTCGACTTTTTGAAATCCAGATAAGGGGAAATGTCGTCGCCGCGCTCGAACTTGGCGTCGAACTCCGCGGAGGTTATCTTTTTAATGGCTTTCTTTTTTTTGGCTCTGACTTTCATAGATCCTCTCCCACTTCCCGTCCACCCGGTGGCAGCTGATGATCCGAATGACCGCGTTTCTCTCCGTGAAAATAGCCGCGTATAGTCTGCCTTCCATCCGGCCCAAGATGGCCCACCGGCCTTCTCCCTTGACGTTCTTGGCCGGGATGATAACGTGCGTCTCGTCCCAAAGCCCGCGCGCTTCGGCCAAGCTGATGCCGTGCCGCTCCTCGTTCGCCCGGTCCTTCTTGAAATCGTAGCTGAAGGTCGGCATGGCTAGTATAACAGTTATACCTATTTGAATCAAGACGCTCTCTAATCCGGGCGAAATCCAATCGGGGGCTTGGGCGTTAGAATCGGATCCGTCAGCCGGTGGATCGCCCCAAAGAGAGACTGGATGTGCTTGTCGTGGCCGGCGACGGCGCGCTCCAACTCCGCGAGCTTCGCGGCCAATTCCTTGTGCGCGGAAATCATGTCCCGCAGCTTCACGAACGCGCGCATAATCGTAATGTTGACTTGGATGGCCCGGCGGCTTCTCAGAACGCTGGAGAGCATCGCGATGCCTTGTTCGCTGAAAGCATACGACGGCTTGCGGCGACCGCCGTGCGCCGGAAAACTTGATATTCCAATTTGGAATATCAAGTTGCGCGATTCGTGCATGGAAAGCCGAATCATGAAATCCGAGGGGAAGCGGCTTTTGTTCCGCTTTACTGCCTTATTGAGATTAGACGTCGCCACGCCATAAAGCGCCGCTAAATCGGAATCGAGCATGACCCGAAGGCCGCGTATAAGATAGATGCGCCGCTCGATGGGCCCGGCCAAAACCAGTTTTTTCATGGCGTCCTACTTTTAAATATACGAGCGGAGGCCCGGAAAAGTTCCGTCCGCCGGGCAAGCCGGAACGTTGCGACATTGAGTGACGGGCGGGCAGACGGAAGGCCGGATGGAGTGGCCCGCTAAAAGAGCCTCCTTAATGGAGGCCAAAAAGCCGGAGGCCGACGCGAAGTTCAATCGAACTTAGGCAACGCCGCACCGGCAAGAACAGGACGGGACGGATAAAATCCATCCCGCCCTCGCTTTTTGTCGGGCGCCGCGGGCTAGACACCGCCCCACCTACCGCCCCCACCTAGGTCTGTGCAACCTGGCAGATAGGTAACACTTTAAACCGGGGACATAGGTGACACTTTTAGCTCTTTAACATCTCCTGATTTTTCGTGTTTTTGCATCATAGATCCCAAGCTTTAGAGTTCCGAAGCTATCCCATCCAGTAGAATTGAGACGTTCGTTAGCCGTTAGATCTGTTGACATCTCATCCCCCCAATGGAGTTCACTTAGGGAGGATAGATGCGTTCAAAAAAGAAGTCGTTGAGAAAGCAGTGGGCCGTTTCCGAGAAGT
>DATLSD010000068.1:0-2911 GCA_035534315.1 Elusimicrobiota bacterium | reverse complement strand
CCCAGCAGATCCTTGCGGTTCCAGAGTGTGTGCGCCACCGCCCTCCCGAGACGCGGAAATCGGCTTTGAATGCCGGAAGGATTAGACTACTTTTGCGCGCGGCGAATCAAGCGTCCGCTTTCTTCATCGGGCCCGAGCGCGCGGCCAGAAAGTCGTAGAGCGCGTCCGGCGCGTGGGCCGCCACGCGGCGCATGAAAAAGGCCATCGGCCAGGGAAAGCTCACCACGCGCTTTTTGCGCTCGACGCCGGAGAGAATAATCCGGACGGCGGCGGGGGTCTCCATCAAAAACGGCATGGGGTAGCGGTTTCTGGCCGTGAGCTCGCTCTTGACGAAGCCGGGGCAAATCGTGGTCACGCTCACGCCCGTGCCGCGCAGGTCCACGCGCGCCGACTCCAACAGCGCGATGAGCGCGGCCTTGCTCGCGGAGTACGCGCCGTGGCCGGGCAGCCCGCGATATCCCGCCAGGCTGGCCACGCCCGCGATGCGCCCCGCGCCCGCCAAAATCATGTCCGGGATGACGGCCTCGAGCCAGTAGGCCGCGCCCAGCACGTTGGTCGCGAAAGTCTTTCTCACCGTCTCGGCCTTGAACGCTCGCGCGTAGCACGCCTCGCTGATGCCGGCGTTTAAAATCGCCCAGTCGAGACCCCCCCACGCGGCCTTGATTTGCGCGTAGTGCCGGCGCACGGCCGCGGGGTCGTCCACGCCGCCCAAAAGCTCGAGCGTTTGGCCGCCCGCGTCCCTGACCGCGCCCGCGGCCTCTTTCAATTTGTCCTCGCGGCGGCCGGTCAAGGCCACGCGCGCGCCGCGCCGCGCCAACTGCACCGCCATCTCGCGCCCCAAGCCCGAGGTGGCGCCGGTGATAAGAACGCGCAACGGCGTGTCGGAAGGCACGCCGCCATTGTAGAATAAATGCGCCCCGCTATGTTTGAACTCACCGGCGACCAAAAAAAGGCCCAGGATCGCATCCTGGCCTGGCTCAAGGCCCGAGACGCGGCCGCGCTCACCTTGGGCGGCTACGCCGGCACGGGCAAAACCACGGTCATCGCCCGGACGCTCAAGATTTTCGCGCGGACCAAGTTCCGCACCGCCTTTTGCTGCTTCACCGGCAAGGCCTCCGAGGTTCTGGGCAAGAAGCTCGCCGCGGAAGAAGCTCTCTTCGCGCAGGACTACTGCGGCACCATCCACGGGCTCATCTACTCGCCCGTGACCGAGCCGGACGAGGAGGGCGAGGAGGCCGTCCTCCGGTGGGAGAGAAAACCGTCCTTGGACTACGACCTCATCGTGGTCGACGAGGCCTCCATGGTCTCGGAGGATCTCTGGAGCGATCTGCGCGCCTACAACATCCCCATCCTGGCCGTGGGCGATCACGGGCAGTTGCCGCCCATCCACGGGCGCGAAAGCATCATGACCGCGCCCGACATTCTCCTTGAGAACATCCACCGCCAGGCCGAGGACAACCCCATCATCAAGCTCTCGGTCCTGGCGCGCGAGACCGGGCGCATCCCGCCGGGGCGCTACGGCGACGGGGTCTTAAAGACCGACGACCCCGAGTCCGTGTGGCACTTTTCCTCGCCCGGGCGGGTGATGTTTTTGTGCGGCTACAACAACACCCGCGTGGCCCTAAACCGCGCGGTGCGCGAGAAACTCGGCGAGCACGCCAAGGGCCCGCGGCCGGGCGAGCGGGTCATCTGCCTCCGGAACGCCCGGGAGAAAAAAATCCACAACGGGGGCCTGGGCACGCTCTTGGACATCAAGGAGCGCGGCGAGCACCACTATGACGCGGAAATTTTGATGGACTCTCAGGTCAAGTTCAAGGGCGCGCTCTGCCGCGCGCAGTTCGGCGCGCGCTATCCCCTGGACCGCGACAACCCCGCCTACCGCGCGCAGAAAAACGGCTACCTCTTCGACTGGGGCTACGCCCTGACCGTGCACAAGGCCCAGGGCAGCGAGGCCGAGCGCGTGGTCTTGATCGAGGAGCGCCTGCCCAGCATGACGGACGAGGACTGGCGGCGCTGGCTCTATACGGGCGTCACGCGCGCGGTCTCCCAGCTCGTCATCATCGGCGCCGAGCCTTAGCGCGCGACGGCGGCCTGCCTCTTCGCTCGCCCCGTCAAAAGCGCTCTCGGGCTCATCTCGCTCAGAGTTCAAGCCGCCGTCGCTTGGGAAAATCCGTCCGGACCCCGTGGGGAAGGGCGGCTCCGGCCTGCGGCCGGAGGGAAACCCGGGATGGGTTTCCCGGAGGTTCGGGGGACGGAGGATTTCCGAAGCGGCGGCGGAATTGCCGCCGGCGCGGGCTAGGCTTCGGGCAGCCGCTTGGAGATTTTCTCGAAGAGGAGCAGCAGCCGGCCCGCGTCCGCGCGGTCCAGGTTCCAGCGCAGGATGGAGTGGCGCAAGTGCTTCAGGTGGGCCTCGCGCAGCGCGGCATCCTTATAATCCGCCCGACTGGCGACGCTGGAAATGGTATCCAGCAGATTCTCCATTTGCCGCGCGGGCGGTAAAACGCGCTTCTTGGCCTGCGGCGCGGCGGCGGGCCCTTTCGCCGCGGCGCGCGCGAGCTCGTAGCCGACGACGGCCACGGCTTGCCCCAAGTTCATCGAGGGCGCCTGATCCAAAGTCGGAATCTTGAGCCAGGCGTGGCAGCGGTCCAAGTCCTCGTTGCGCAGCCCGCTTTTCTCCGGGCCAAAGACAATCGCCGCGCGGCCCGCGGGCGGCAGGCGGCGGGCCAAAAAATCGCGCAACTCCGGCAGCAGCACCAGAGGCTGGGAGAGCTTGCGCCTTTTGCCGGTGGAGGTCCCCAGCACCAGGTGGCAGTCGCCCACGGCCTCGGGAAAAGACAGCCTCCGGGCCAGGCGCAGAACCGCCTCCGCGCCGTCGAGGGCCGCGACGCTCTCGCGCCACACCGGCTCGTAG
>DATLSD010000067.1:0-10165 GCA_035534315.1 Elusimicrobiota bacterium | reverse complement strand
TCTGGCCAGCGGACTTTAACGAGGTAATCTCTGCAAGCTTCTTCGGTTCTAAACCACTGCTCAAATTCGAGGAGTGTGCGAGGAAATTCTTTTGACACCAATTCATTTTATACCTTTACTGCGCTCAATAGGATATCCCTTATTTAGCTATAGTCAGGGCTATACACCCCCCTGTATAGCTAAACAGGGGTTGATAGCGCGCTAGTCGCCGCCTTTGGGCCGGATGCTGCCGGCCAGCAGGTAAACGCCCAATCCCTGTTTGAACTCGAAGCGCCCTGAAACGGAAACTTTCCGGCCTGCGAGGGGTTCAAGCTCCCGCCGGGGAACGCCCAGAATCTGCAGGCGGTAGCTGTCTTGCTCCAGGACGAAATAGCGCTCCGGCGTGCGCGGCGAGAATATTTTAAGCTCGCCCGCGCAGCGCACCCGCGCGCCCAGCCACCGATCGCGGTTCTGCCAGAGCGCGCGGATGGGGACGGCCTGCACCGGGATAAAGCGGCGCAGGAAGGGATATCCCGCGGCGACGGCGGCGAGAAACACGGCCGTTAAAATGACGGAGCCCGCGGCCAGGCGCCGGCCCGATGGGGACGAGGGCGGGATTTTTGCGTTCACGCCGCGCCCGCCTTTTCCGCCAGGACGATGAGCCGCGTGGAATCCTTGGAGTAGGGGCGGCCGCCAAAGCCGCCCCAGCGGCGCAGGGGGCGCAGTCCGGCCCGGCGCAGGAGGCCCTCCAGGCGCGCGGCGTCGTAGTGCCGCACGAAAAAAGAAGCGCGCGCTGGTTTTTGACCCGGACGCATCACCGTCCATGTGTTGACGTGGGCCGGGTCGCGCCCCTGGCGGAAGACGGCTTCTTCCAGAACGAGCGCTCCGTCGGCCTCGCGCCGCCAGTTCCGCGCGAGGCCGTGGCGCTTGAGCCACGCGCCGTTGACGATATCTATAAGGAAGCGGCCACCGGGCTTCAGGGCGCGCGCGATTTGGCGCAGGGATTGCAGGTCCTCACTCGGATGCTCGAAATAGCCGAAGCTGGTCCAGAGGTTAACGGCCGCGTCGAACTCGCCGCGCCAGGGCAGACGGCGCATGTCGGCCTTGACGAAGGCGGGGTTGCGCGCGCCCTTGGCTTGGCGCCGAGCCTGCGTCAGGTAAGCCGGGGTCGCATCCGCGCCGGTGACCACAACGCCGCGCTTGGCCAGCGCGAAGGCGTGCCGCCCGGTTCCGCAGCAAACGTCCAAGAGGCGCGAGCCTTTCTTCAGGCCCAGGACTTTCGCGGCGAAGGCGGCCTCGGCGCCGGCGCGACGGGCGGCGTCGGCCGTTCCGGGCGAGAATATCTCGGGCCTGAAAAACCGCGCGGGCCAGTCTTTAGGGAACTTCATCCGTTAAATTGGAATCTCCTAATGGAACGGCATAGATATTCCATGGTTTGGCTGAAAGACGATTTTTGCGGATTTAGCCCGCAAGGATTTAAGATGTTTAGCCGTCCACAACCCGGTTTGCCGCAGACTAGCAGCATATCGTTGCTATCATTACTTGAGATGCAAAAGAGGTCCCAATATTTTTTAAATCGCCAAGTATTGCGGAGAAAAGGCAGCGCCCACGCTGTGGTAAGTATCTGAAAATAACCATTCCGTTTTAGTAGATTTTTTAAATTCTCCAGAATGGCTCGACCGTGATCTCCTCCGTCCTTGCCACCGTCCGAGAATAAAGGCAAATCATCCATTTTTTTGGGAATAAACGGTGTGTTAGCAACCAATATATCGAATCGGCGACAATGACTTAAGCCGTTGAAAATGGAACTGACACGAAATTGGACATTTTTTATTCCATTGAATTCAGCGTTCATGCGGGCCATTTGAACACAGCGAGGGTTAATATCGATGCCTAGCACATTTTGTGAATGAATTGCGGCGTAAAACGCTTGGATGCCGGTTCCCGTGCAAAGATCCAAAAAATCCTCGCAGCGCCTGCGCGGAAGTGTTTGAAGCAGAAAGACGGAGTCGAAGCCGGGTTTGTAAACGGCGAGCTTCCATGAGGGATTGCGATGCGGCCACCTGTCTGACCAAATTGAAAATGAATTCCATGTGCATATTGAAAAATTAGCTTTCAACTCATTTGGAATTATTTCTGAAACGACGCCGGTCTCGCGCAGGTATTTAATTTCCGAATTACTAAACAATTCGGCGAGCTTAGATATGGAAACGATTTTTTCGTGAATGAAAAAGTCTGCGATGGTATTCAATTCCAGAGAGGTTTTTGATGCTGTTAGGGCGTACGTAAACTCATTTAGACGGTCATGAAGCCAGCGCAACTTCGCAATTCTTTGCGGCAGTCTCGGAAGGCCGGGGGGAGGATTGCTGAGAGGTGGGAGATCCATAGAATAGTAATTGTACTAAAGCAGGGCTGGCTGTCTTTGGACAAAAATGTTAGATTCCAATCGTCGCCATGAGAGCGCTCACCTTTCTCGCCCGCCGCTTCGTGGCGGGCGACACCATCGACGAAGCCGTCGAGGCCGTGCGGGCCTTGAACCATGAGGGCTTGAAGGCCACGCTGGACAATCTGGGCGAGGAAACCAAGACCCGGGACGAGGCCGAAAAGGCCTGCCGGGAATACATCACGGCCCTGCGCAAAATCGCCGAGGCCGAGGCCGACTGCAACATCTCCCTGAAGCTCACCCAATTCGGGCTGAATTTGGACCAGTCCCTGGCGCGCGACAACCTGGCCCGCGTGCTGGAGGAGGCCCAGAAGCTGGGCAATTTCGCGCGCATCGACATGGAAGGCTCGGCCTACACGCAAAAGACGCTGGACTTGTTCTACTCGCTTTTCCCGGAGCCTTACGCCAACGTGGGCGTGGTCATCCAGTCGGCGTTGCGGCGCAGCGAAAAAGACGTTGAGAATCTCGTGCGCTTGAAGGCCCGCGTGCGCCTGGTCAAGGGCGCCTACAAGGAACCGGCCGAGGCGGCCTTCCAGAAAAAATCCGAGGTGGACGACAATTACGACCGGCTCGCGGCCATGCTCATGCGGGCGCCTCTTCCCGCGTTCGGGACGCACGACGACGAGCGGCTTTCCCGCGCGGACGCGGCGGCGCGTGCGGCCGGACTTTCCAAATCCGGCTATGAAATCCAAATGCTCTACGGCGTGCGGCCCAAGCGTTGGCGCGAACTCCAGCGGGAAGGCCATGCCGTCCGAATTTACGTGCCTTACGGAACGCACTGGCTTCCTTATTATTCCCGCCGGCTGCGCGAGCGCAAGGAAAACGTGCTTTTCGTCTTGAAGGGGCTCTTCGGGTGACCAACGGAAATGGTTTGCTTCCTAAGGATATAGGAGGCAAACCGTGAAGGCGCTCATCAAGACGTCGCCCAAACCCGGCGCGGAATTTCGCGAAGCGCCGGCGCCGGTTCCCGGCCCGGACGAGCTCCTCATCAAGGTCCACCGCGCCTCCATCTGCGGTTCGGACATGCCTATTTTCGGATGGACGTCTTGGGCGCCGGAGCGCTTGAAGCTGCCGCTGGTCTTCGGTCACGAGTTCTGTGGGACGGTCGAAGGCGCGGGCGCCGCGGCCGGGGATTTTAAGAAAGGGGATTTCGTTTCGGTCGAATCGCACATCTACTGCGGCCGCTGCGAGCAATGCGTGGGCGGCCAAAGCCACGTGTGCCGCGAGATGAAAATCATGGGCATCGACGCGCCCGGCGGCTTCGCGCAATACGCGGTCATCCCCGCGCGCTGCGCCTGGAAGCACAAGGACGAAAGCCTCAAGGACTGGGGTTCCATCATGGAGCCCATGGGCAACGCCGTCTACTCGGTTTTAGTCGAGCCCGTCGCGGGCAAGACCGTGCTGGTCTTGGGCGCGGGACCGCAGGGGCTCTTCGCCGTGGCCGTGGCGCGCGCGTCGGGGGCGCGCACCGTGATCGCGGTGGAGGGTTCCCCGTTCCGCGCGGAGCTGGCGCGCAAGATGGGCGCCAAGGCCGTCATTGATCCGGCCGGCGTCAATCCCTTGGACGCCGCGCTCAAGGCGGGCGGGTGCCCAGGCGGCTTCGACGTCGTCGTGGAGATGTCCGGCGCGCCGCAGGCGATTTTAATGGGCCTGAAGGCCGCGCGCCCCGGCGGCCGCATGACGGCGTTTGGCCTGCCGTCAAAAAAGATAGAGATTGATTGGGCCTCGGACGTGATTTTCAAGGGCCTGCGCATCCACGGCATCGTGGGCCGCGAGGTTTTCGCCACGTGGCGCATGACCGAGGCGCTTTTGCGCTCGGGCGCGGTGGACGCGGGCGCGATTATCACCCACGTTTATCCCATGCAGGATTTCGCCAAGGGCTTTGCCGAGATGGCGGCGGCGGACAAGAAGTGCGGCAAGGTCGTGCTGGTTCCGTAAATTTTTTTTGAGGAGAACGAAAATATGGCGACGCCTGCGGCGGCGGCCGGGTTGATGGATTTTTTGAACGATGAAATCGGCAAGCTAAAATCCGAGGGGCGCTTCGTCACGCTGCGCGTGCTTGAAACCGCGCAAAAGCCCGTCTCCGTCATCGACGGCAAGGAGGTGGTGAACCTTACCTCCAACAACTATCTCGATTTGGCCGACGACCCCAGGCTCAAGAAGGCGGCCACGAAGGCCATCGAGTCCTACGGCGTGGGCACCGCGGCGGTGCGCCCCATCATCGGCACGATGGACATCCACCAAGAGCTTGAGCGGCGGCTCGCCGAGTTCAAGGGCACGCCCGCGGCCCTCGTATTCCAGTCGGGATTTACCGTGAACGTCGCCTGCTGCCAAAGCCTCATGAGCGATGAAAAAGATCTGCTGATTTCGGATGAGCTTAACCACGCCTCCATCATCGACGGGGCGCGCTTGGCCAAGGCGTCGCGCAAAATTTATCCGCACAAGGACATGAAGGCTTTAAAGGCCATCCTGGAATCGCCCGAGTCCCGCGCCGCGCGCCGGCGCATGATCGTGACCGACGGGGTCTTCAGCATGGACGGGGACATCGCGCCGCTTCCCGAAATTGTCGAGCTGGCCGAGCGCCACGGGGCCTTCGTCATGGTCGACGACGCGCACGCCTCGGGGGTGCTGGGCAAAAACGGCCGCGGCACGCCCAGCCACTTCGGGCTGACCGACCGGGTGCAAATCCAAATCGGGACCTTGTCCAAAGCCATCGCGTCCATCGGCGGCTACGTGGCCGGCTCCCAAGCCCTGCGCGATTACTTGATTTCGACCGGACGTCCGTTTTTGTTTTCCAGCTCGCACCCGCCGTCCGTCGCCGCGACGTGCCTGGCCGCCTTGGACGTGCTCATGAACGAGCCGCAGCGCATCGAAAAATTGTGGGACAACACCCGCTATTTCAAGGATGGCTTGAAGAGCCTGGGCTTTGACACGGGCGCCAGCGAAACGCCGATTACGCCGGTGATGGTGGGCGACACCGCCAAGGCGCAGCGCTTCTCGCAGAGGCTCTTCGAGGAAGGCGTCTTCGCGCTGGCGATTTGCTACCCCATCGTGGCCCGAGGCAAGGAGCGCCTGCGCACCATCGTGAGCTCCGGACACAGCCGGAAAAATCTCGACTTCGCTTTGGAAAAATTCGGCCGAGTCGGCCGCGAATTGGACATCATTCGCAAAAAGTAAGCCGCGCCGAGCCTTCGCGGGCTTCGGTGATTTGATATAATCCTCCCCGTTCATGCCGACGCTTTTAAAGCTCGAAGACTCCCTGGAAAAGGTCCGCCTGGGCCTGGAAAATCGGGCGCGGCGCATTTCCGGCCGGGTGGGGCGCGAACTCTCCGACGTCATCGGCCGCCCCGGCAAGATGCTGCGCGCGCGCTTCTGCCTGCTCCTGGGCGCGGCCTTGGGCGCGGACCAGGAGAAAACCCAGTCCGCGGCCCGAGCCATGGAGTGGGTGCACACCGCTTCCCTGCTGCACGACGACTGCGTGGACGACGCCGAGATGCGCCGGGGCTATCCCACGCCCAACAAGATTTTCGGAACCACGACGGGGCTGCTCCTGGGCGACTTGGCCTTTTCGCAGGGGCTTGAGGAAGCCATCGAGGTGTCCCCGTCCGCCGTGCGCCATCTGGTGACGACCGTGCGCGAGATGACGGTGGGGGAGCTGCAGGAGGAATTTCTGCGCGGCAACGCGGCGGTGACCATGGAGGGCTATATGGGCGTGGCCGCGCGCAAGACGGGCGCGCTTTTCGAGTGGTGCGGCAACGTCTTGTCCGAGCTCTCGCCGCATCCGCATGAGAAGGCCGATCCGCCGCGCCTGGCCTGCGCCGCCGGCATTTTGCTGCAAATCGTCGACGACATTCACGACTACACGTTGACCGAGGATGTTTCCGGCAAGGACCCGGCCAAGGATTTCATGCTGGGACGGCTGACGCTGCCTGGCGTTCTGGCGGTTCAAGATCCCAAGACCCGCGATCGTTTCGTGGCTCTGTGGAAATCCTCGGCTAAGGATGCCGACGGCGCGCGGGCGCTGCGCGAGTTCCTGGAGTCCTCCGGCTTTTTGGAGGGATCGCGCGAGGTGGGCCGCGAGCTGGTGCGCTCCATGCTGGCCATGGTCCGGCAGCTGCCCTTGAAGGCCGAGGCCGAGGACATGGCCGACTTCGTCGAGGTCATGGCCAAGAGGGAATTCTAGCGTGGGCTACGAATCGTTGGTCCGCCGCTCATGGCGCCAAGGGGAATTTAAGCTGGAAGAAGGCGGGCCGCGGGACGCGGAGGCATTAGAGCCGCGCGACCGCAGGGCCGTCGTCGAGTCGGAGATGGAAGAAATCGTCAAGCGCGACGCCGGGGACGCCGTGGCGTGCCTGGCCGCGCACCGGGAGGGAGTCATGAAGCTTGCACCGTTCGTCAAGTTCCGCGAGGAAAAGTTCGGGGCCGTCTTGTTCGAGACGCGCTCGGAGAAGGTCTACACCTTGAGCCCGACCGGGGCCGCCGTGGTCCGGGAGATTTTGGCCGGCGCCGACGCCGCGACCTTGGCGGAGCGGCTCAAAGCCAAGTACGAAGATAAGACCGGGAAAATGGCGCAGGAGGCGCTGGGCTTTCTTTCGCAGCTGAAGGAAAAAGGCCTCGTCGCCGAATAGCCATGCCCGAGACTTTGGTCAAGCCCGAGGACGCCGCCGCATCCGATCTCCAGGCCCCGCTCTACGTCGCCTGGCAGATCACCAACGAATGCAACCTAGCCTGCCTCCACTGCATCGAGGAGTCGGGCCCAGGCAAGGCCTTCAAGGACGAGCTCTCCAAGGAGCAGGTCTTCTCGGTCTTGGATCAAATCAAGCGTCACGAAGTCCCCTACGTCTCCTTCTCCGGCGGCGAGCCCATGGTGCATCCCCATTTCTTCGAGATGGTGGAATACCTGGCGGGTTCGGGCGTAGGCCTGAAGGTGGAGACCAACGGCCACTTCATGACGCCGGAAAACGCGCGGCGCTTGAAGGACTTGGGCGTCAAGGCCGTGCAGGTGAGCGTGGACGGGGCCAGTCCCGCGACTTTCAACAAGATGCGCGTGCGCGGACGCCTGGAAAACGCCATGACCGGCATCCGCAACCTGCGCGAGGCCGGCGTGCCCATCGAGATCAACTACGTCCCGGCCAAGTTCAGCATCCAAGAGGTCGGCGAGATCGTCGATTTGGCCCACCGGGAGGGGGCGTATAGCTTCTACACCGGCCGCATCATGTACACGGGCAACGCGGTCAAGAGCTGGAGCATGACCGGCCCGGACGAGAGCCAGTACCCGAAGTTCTTCGAGACTCTGCGCGAAAAGGCCGAGGAATACAAGGGCCGCATGCGCGTCTACTTTCACGAGATGGGCATCGTCGAGGAGCTGAAGTACCGCATCACCAGCCCGGCCGCGCTCTTCATCATCCTGCCCAACGGCAAGGTCAAGCTCATCAACGCCATGCCCTTTATCTGCGGCGACTTGAAGAAGGACAGCCTGACGCAGGTCTGGGCGAACTTCCAGAATGCCTGGAAGAGCCCCAAGGTCGCGCGCTTCGTCGAGGACTTGGAGCGCGATCCCAAAATCATCTCCACTCTCCACACATGGATCGAAGTCTGAGCGAAACTCAGCCGCCAAGCCCCTTGCGCCCGGCGCCGCACGCGCCCGAAGGCGCGTCTCTGCCCTCTCGCCTGGCCTCCTTGGTGCGCTACCGGTTTTTCCTCTACGCCGGGCTTCTGCCCTATCTCTTGGGCGCGGCCTGGGCCTACGGCGTCGAGCGCCAGTTCAACGCGGGGATTTTTTGGCTGGGATTTCTGGGCATCTTCCTGTCGGTCGTGGGCGTGGAGTCCTTTAACGAATATTTCGACGCGCGCATGGGCACCGACCGCGTGTTCAACCCCAGCGACGACGAGTACATCCCCGAGTGGATGTTCTGGCTGGGAGTGGGCGCCTTCGCCGTGGCGGCCTCAATCGGTTTTTACCTGGCCTGGGAAGGAGGCTGGCCCATCGCGGTCTACACGCTTCTGGGCGGCTTGGCCGCGATCTTCTACGTCGGACCGCCCATTCGCTGGGTCTATCGCGGCTTGGGCGAGACGGCCATCGGCTTGTCCTATGGTCCCTGGATGACGCTGGGCAGCCTGGAACTCTACACGCACCGGTTTTCCTGGCCCGCGCTCGCGGCGTCCTTGGTCCCGGGCTTTCTCATCACGGGTTTGGCCGTGGTCAACGAGATTCCAGATTTCTATCAGGATCGCCTGGTGGGCAAACGCAACTTGGTCGTGCGCTTGGGCCGGCGAAACGGCGTGTTTTTGTACGCCGGCTTCGCGGCGCTGGGCTTGCTGGTGCCGTGCATCGGCGCCTGGCTTGGGGTTTTCCCGCGCTGGACGCCCTTGGCGGCCTTGGCCGGGCTGCCGCTTTTAATCCTGAGCGTCAAGCACGCGCTCAAGACCTGGGATTCTCCCAAAAATTTCATCCCCGCGATCAAATACATCGTTCTGTGCTACCTGGCCGCGACCGCGGTCTTCATGCTGGCGCTGGTGATCTCATGAGCCTCGAACAATTGAGCGCGCCGGCGATGGTGACGTGGCAGATGACGCGCGACTGCAATCTGGCCTGCCTTCACTGCTGCACGGAGTCGGCGCCGGGCAAGGCGTTGCCGGGCGAACTCTCCCGCGAAGAATCCCTGCGCTTGGCGGGGCAAATCGTGGCGGCGGGCGTGCCCTACGTCATGCTGGTCGGCGGCGAGCCGACGATTGTTTCGCACTTTTTGGAAGTCGCGCAAACGCTGGGGCGCGGCGGCGTGTTTTTAAAAATCGAGACCAACGGACAGAAATTCGGCGAAAATTTAGCGCGATCTCTTTCGGAACTGCCCATTCGCTCGATTCAAATCAGCCTCGACGGCGCGACGCAAGGAACTTACGGCAAGATGCGGCCCGGCGGGAAACTAGACGCCGCTTTGGCCGCGGGCCGCATGGCGCGACGATTTAATTTGCCGCTTGAAATTACCTTCGCGCCCACGCGGCTCAATATCCATGAGGCCGCGGCCGTCATCGATTTGGCGCTGGAACTGGGCGCTTTCCGCTTCAACACCGGGCGCCTTATGCGCGTGGGCACCGCGGCCAAATTGTGGGAGCGCTTGGAGCTTTCGGAAGAAACCTACGCGGACTATTACCGGCTTTTGGAGCGCAGGGAAAAAGATCTCTCCGGCAGCATCGAGCTGTGCTTTAGGCCCTTTTCTCTGGCCGAGCAGGCCGACGAGCTTTTGCAGTCGCCCCCGGCCGCGCTCTTGATTCTGCCTGATGGACGGGTTAAAATGGCTGCGGCGTCGCCTTATTATTGCGCGGATTTAAAAACGGGATCTTTGATGGATGCCTGGCAGGCCTACCGCAGCGCCTGGCTTCATCCGCTCATCCGTCGGCGCCTGGAAAAAGTGTTGCACGATGATAAGGAGTATTCGCGAGCCAACGAGTGGATCGCGTTGCCCCACGATTTGCCGGTCCTTAATGGTCTGACCGGCAGTTAAGGAGACATAATGAACGACCAACAGAACGTGTCCGAAGCAAAGGCGAAGGCCGAGAAGCTCGCTTGGGAGACTCCCTCCTTGGAGGAAGTGTCCGAGCGGGTGATGGCGCAGCCTTACATTCGGTTCACATGACGCAGGGGAGGGGGGCCGCGGCGCAGGATTACCGCGCCCCCCTCTTTCTTGCCTGGCAGATCACCAACCGCTGCCGCGGCCGCTGCCTGCACTGCTGCGAGGAGTCGGG
>DATLSD010000066.1:0-18851 GCA_035534315.1 Elusimicrobiota bacterium | reverse complement strand
TTCTGGATGTCGATTTCGCCGATCATGTAGGACAGGGCCTGGCCGGGCCAGGCGATGTAGCGGTCCACCTCGGCGTTGATGTTCTCATCCGAGAGCGCGGTGTTATCGCGCAGGAGTTGGACGGCGTCTTGCCGGCTCATGCCGTAGTAGTGGATGCCGGTGTCGGCCACCAGCCGCGCCGCGCGCCACATCTGGTAGGAAAGCTCGCCGAACCTCTTGTAGGGCGTGTCGTAGACGCCCATCTCGCCGCAAAGCGTCTCGCAGTACACCGCCCAACCCTCGCCGTAGGCGTTGTAGTAGCTAAAGCGCCTAAACTTCGGCAGGCCGGTCATCTCCGCGGCCAGGGAGAGCTGCAGCGCGTGGCCGGGCCGGCCTTCGTGGCAGGTCAGCACGGGAATCTCGTATTTTGGCCGGGTCTCGGGCTTGTAGAGGTTGACCGACATGATGGCCGCGCGCGTGCCGTCGGCCGAAGGGCCCTCGGAGTAAGCCGTGTAGGTGTTGGGCGCCTGGTCCGCAGGGATGGGCTCGATGCCCCAGGGGATGCTGGGCAGATGGCCGAACTCCTTGACCAAGAGCGGGTCGATGGCCTTGCCCTGCGCGCGGTAGGCTTCCAGCAGGTCGGCCGGATCGGTGTAGTAGAACTTCGGGTTGGTGCGAAGATAGTGCAGAAAATCGTGGAAGCTGCCCTTGAATCCCGTCTGCTTGATGACGTCCAGCATCTGCTTTTTGATCTCGGCCATTTTCTTTAAGCCCAGCGCGCGCACCTGGGCGGGCGTCATGTCCGTGGTGGTGAAGTGGCGCACGAGGTAGGCGTAGTAGGCTTTGCCGTTGGGCAAGTCGCGCGCGGCGATGGAGGTCCGGCAGCCGGGCAGGTAGGTTTTGACGAAGAAATCGTCCAAGCGGCGGTAGGCCGGGACGATGACTTGCGTGACGGCTTGAGCGGCCTCTTGGCGCAGGCGCGCGGCGGTCTTGGCGTCGATGGACGCGGGAAAACTCTTGAACGGCGCGTAAAACGGCGACTGGGCCGGGTCCGCGACGATGTTGTCCTTGATTTGCGGCGGGATGCGCGCGGCCACGACTTTGGGCAGGGTATAGCCATCCTTTAGTCCCAGCCGGAGAAGCGCGATGGTCTGGTCCATGTAGGGTCCGAAGGTCCGCAGGCGCTCGAGCCAGTCCTGATAGTCCTTGAGCGTCGCGAAGGTCAGGGACTGCGTCGCCATGTCGCCGACGGTTTGGATGCCGCTCAGCTGGTTTAAGGGGAACAAATATTCGTGAAAGCGATAGGACTCGATGGAGTCTTGGTGCTGCCATTTAAATAGGTCGTAGTTGATCCGGTCCTGGGCGTCCAAATCCTTGCGATCGATTTTAGCCAAGTCCGTCAGAGTTTGTTCGTCTTCTTTATGTTCGCGTTTGATTTCCGCCAAGCTCATGTCCGGCCATAGGGCGTTGAAGCGGCGATCGCCGTAGTCGGACGCGGACAAGGGATCCTCGCGCATCTGGCGGTCCCAGTCGCGCTTGAAAAGCTGGTGAAGCAGGGCGGTGGCGCCGGCTTGAGCGCTTGGCGCGGCCGGCTCGGAGAAAGTAGCGCGCGCCGGGGCCAGAAGCAGCAGCGCTGCGAAAACGGAGGATACTGCGCGCGCGGCCCGGCTTCGCGCCGGCACCTAGCGGCCTTGGGGCGCGTCGGCGGGGTTCAAGGGCAGGCCGCCCAGCAGGCTTGAGACGTACATCCGCGCGCCGCCTTCGTCCGCCGCGCCTTTGATGGTCCGGGTCACCTCGATTTCGGTTTTCCCGTCGACCCAGATGGTCGAGGCGAAGAGGTGCGAGTCGTCGGCCCAGTACTGCACCACGGGCTTTTTGGAAATCTCCGACTCCAGTTGGCCAATGACGCTTTCGGCGCCGCTGCCATCGGCGAACGCCACCGACATGTCGAGAATTTCTCCTTGAAAGTGGACGTTGAGCGTCACGCTCTTGACGCGGCGGCCAAGAACGGCGGCTTGGGAAACGAGCGAACCGGGAAGCGCGCAGCGCAGAATCGTGCGCTGCACGGCGGAGCGCGCGCAGTCAAGCTCCGCGTCCGCGGCCTTGTCGGCGGCGCCGACTTCGAGCGCGCCGCCCGGGGTGACGACGCGGGCCGCGTAAGCGAGCGTTCCGGCGGCGGTTTGGCTTGCCGCCTGGTTTTGCGGCGCTTGCGCCGCCGTCAATGCCGCGGGAACAAGAAGGCTTAGCGTCAAAAGAAGGCCCGCGACGCTTCTTGGGCGTCTTAGCCCGCTCATTATTTCGTTGCGCATATCGACATATTACTCAGTTTTCACCCTCTTTGGGAATGCGCGTAAAGGCGATGCGCAGGGGGGCGATTTTGGCCGACTCGTGGGTCGCGCCGTAGTGCACCGCGTCCTTGCCGAATTTTTTATTCAGGTCGTCGAGCGTCTTGTTGAGCCGGCTTCGATTGGGATTTTCGAAGAGGTCCGGCGCGTGGAGAGACTCGGGCACGAGCCCGGTGAGCGCCACGCCCACCCCGTAGACCTGGCCCGAGGGGACGTTCTTCCAAAGTTCCGCCAGCGCGCGCAGAAAGGCCGCGGTGTCCTGCGTTTCCATCAAGCCGCAGCGGGCCTTCCAGCCGCCTTGGCCGAGAAACTCGACGAAGATTTGGATTCCCGCGGCGTAGAATCCTTCCTGACGCAGCCGCGCGGCGACCTTGACCGTGAGCTTCTTTAGCACCCGAAGCGCTCCGGCTTCGTGACGCAGCTCGGGCGGCAGGACATGGGAATGGCTGATGGATTTTTGCCCCGAGGATTTCTCCGGCACTTCCTCTCCGCGCAGGAGATGCCACAATTCCTCGCCGCGGACGCTGCCCCAGGCCCGGCGCAGTTCCTGCGCCGGAAGCGCGCAGAGCTTTTCCATGTCATGAATGCCGCGCGCGTTAAGCCGGTCCTCCATTTTACGCCCGACGCCGGGCAAGTCGCGCAGCGTCAGGCGGTGGAGGCCCTGAGGCAAATCGCGGGGCAAAAGCGCGGTCAATCCGTCGGGCTTTTGCATGTCCGCGGCGATTTTGGCCAGGTACCGGTTGGGCGCCAGGCCGATGGAGCACTTGAGCGACGAGCCGGCCTTGGTCTTGATGACGGACTTGACCTTGAGCGCCAAGGCCTTGGCGGCCTCAAGGTCCTGCTGGGAGCCGGTCAGGCGGCAGGCGATTTCATCGATGGAGCACACCGCTTCCACGGGCAGGCAAGTCTCCACGGCTTCGACGATTCGATTATGGTACTTGACGTAGTTGCCGTGGTCGCCGTCGATGAAAATCATTTTGGGGCACAGGCGCTTGGCTTCGCCGACCTTGGTGCCGGTCTTGACGCCGAAGGCCTTGCCTTCGTAGCTGACCGCGATGCAGGACGTCGTGTCGGCATGAAGCGGCACCACGGCCACGGGCTTGCCGCGCAAAGCCGGGTTCATCTCCTGCTCGACCGAGGCGAAGAAGGAGTTCATGTCGAGGTAGAGCCAGCTGACCAGCCGGCCCGGATCGCGCGATGCCATTGATTTATTTTACCAAGCGGGCGCCGGCGCGCGCCTGCGGTCATTCAATTTCTAAATCCGCGATGAGCGGAAGATGATCGGAGGCGACGCGGGCGAGCGCGGTGTTGCCGCGCTGATCGTGAACCATGCGGACGTCGCCGCGGATGTAGATGGAATCCAAGGCGCGCAGCGGGGCGAAGGCCGGGAAAGTGGGAAGGCGCGGGGTTCCGTGGAAACCCGCGGGCGCCAAGATGTTTTTACCCAAAGTTCCCCAGACGTCGTTGAAATCGCCGGCGATCGCAATGGCCGCGCGGGCGTGCAAGTGGGCGAAAGGGCTTCTCTCAAGGAAGCGGCGCAGTTGAATTCTCCGCTCGATGCCGGAGAGGCCCAGATGCAGATTAAAGACGTGCAGCGTGCGCGAGCGTCCCGAAGGCAGGCGCGCGCGGATGCGGGCGTGGAGCGCGCCGCGTCTCTTTTTCGGCGGGACGGTCAAATCAATGTGGCCGGTCTCGGCGATGGGGTAGCGGCTGAAGATGGCGTTGCCGTACTGGCTGCCCAGCCAGCGCTTGGTGTGCGGCACGTAGGCCATGTGCCGATAACTCAGGAGCTTGGCTAGGGCTAAGGCTTGTCCGCTGTGCGGCGCCGAGTCCGTGACTTCCTGGAGCAAGACCGCGTCCGGGGCGTAGTGGGCGATGGTCTCGGCGATGCGTGGGAGATCATAACGCCGATCGAGTCCGCCCACTCCTTTATGGATGTTGTAAGTCAGCAGTCGAAAGCGCATGGCGTGACGCTTATTCTACCAAGCTACGAAACGGCCACGCTCCTGCGGCAATACCCGCCGGTTTAGCGCAGGTCGATGGTGAACGTCGCGTCGGCCTGGGAGGATGCATCCGGGCGCTGTTCTCCTTTCCAAAGCTTGAATACAGCTACGGCTGGCAGAGCCGTTACACGCAGGCCCATTCCGTATCCTCCGCCCGAATCCATATCGTTGCATCCGCTTGGATATCCGCAGTTGTCGCTCGCCTCGGCATGATCAACGATCTTTTCCGAATAATGCGTATCCCCGAGCTTCTTTACGTTTTTCGATCGCGTAGGATCGAGATAGAGATAGTTAAACCCTAAATCTCTGGCGTTGTAGGCCTCCATCCAGAGCACGTGAGTCCATTGATCCGGATCGTTGGCCGTCAGGTTTAAATACTTGGAAACGTCGTAGATAACGCTGGCTGCGGACGACTGGCAGTCCCACATCAAATTATGAGGAGTAGGAGCGGCGGCGACCGAAGTAATGGTCCAGTAATTGGCCCAGCGGCCGGAAAAAGTCCATACCAGCGGTGAGATGAGCCCGATGAGCAGGAGGGGATTGGCGATGATGGAGCCTTGCTGAGAAAATCCGCTAATGCTCTGCGGCCCTTCGCCGTAGCCGTAGATGCCGTCGAGCCCCCACCAGGGCCGCCCATCGACGATTCCACCGAAAACTTTTTTGCTGGGCTCATAGCCCGCGCCGATGAGCTGCGGGTAAAGGGAGACGGCGTGACGGCGCAGATCGTAAATTTGCTGTTTGGTGGCGCCATTGAGCAGAAACCCGGTGGATAATGGCACCGGGACATTCGGCGGGACGTCGCTGGAGTCATCTCCGAAGCAGAGCCTCGCCTGCGGCAGGGATTGGGCGGGGGAGCTCTTTTTACGCAGCCGCCATGTCACGGCTGCGGCCACGAGCGCCGCCGCGAGCAAAACGCGGATTCCGCCGTTCATTCTCAAGCGCATTAGGATAACGCCCGGCGCATCCGGGGTCAAGAGCGTCGAACTTAGGTATTTATCCGGTCGCTGGACTGAATACCGGGATTGCGCTAGAATGGGGGCGCGTTAAGGCAGCGGAGGTTCCATGGTCGAAGATAAAATCGCCGTCGTCGTTAAAAGCCGAGCCGCGAGCCTCGCGCTGGCGTCAATCCTGTGTTTTATTCCCGGCGCTTGGCCGTCCGCCGCCGGCCAAAGCGCGCCGCCGGCCGTTTCGTCCGCCGCGGCCGCGGACTTCGTGCTCGGCAACAACGAATTCGCCTTGGCGCTCTACGCGCGCGTGGCCGCGGGCAAAAAGGGCAACGTCTTTTTCTCTCCCTACAGCGTTTCCTCCGCGCTGGCCATGGCCTACGCGGGCGCCCGGGGCCAGACCGCGCGGCAGATGGCGGATGTTTTGCGCTTTGCGCCGGGGAGCCAATCTCTGCCCGAAGAATTCGCGGAGCTTAATCGCTCGCTCGACGGTCGCCGCGGAAAAATCAAGCTCGTCGTCGCCAACGCTTTGTGGGGCCAAAAAGGCTTCTCGTTTCGTCGTGATTTCTTGGCGCTGAGCAGGCGCTATTACGGCGCCGGGCTTCGCGAGCTCGATTTCAGGAAAGGCGCCCCAAAAGCCAGCGCGGCCATCAACGCATGGGCCAGAAAAGCCACCGCGGGCAAGATTAAAGATCTCGTCGCGCCCGGCGCCTTGGATGCCTCCACGCGCCTGGTTCTTACCGACGCGGTTTGCTTCAAGGCGGCCTGGGAGTCTCCGTTTGAGAAACGTCTCACGAAAAAAAGAGCGTTTTACACGGCCGATGGCGGGCGCGTCGAGGCTCCCTTCATGGGCGAGACGGGCCTCTTCGCTTACGCGGAGACTCCAACGCTCCAGATTCTCGCGTTGCCTTATTCCGGCGGGCTTTCCATGATCGTGATCCTGCCGCGGGCGCAGAACGGCTTGGCGGCCTTGGAGAAAAACTTGTCCGCTGAAAACGTGCTCGGCCTCATCGGCGTCATGTCTCGCCGCAGGATCGAAGTTTTGCTGCCCAAGTTCAAATTCGCCTCCGGCTTCGGCCTAGTTCCGGTCTTAAAGGCCATGGGCATGGCCGAGGCTTTTGCGCCGCCCGCCTCCGGGAAAGGCGCTGATTTCTCGGGCATGGACGGCCGGCGGGACCTGTGGATTTCCGACGTCATTCACAAAGCGTATATCGATGTGAATGAGCAGGGGACCGAGGCCGCGGCCGCGACCGCGGCGACGATGAGGGCCACGGCGATCTTTTCGCCCGGTCCGCCGGCGGTTTTCCGCGCGGATCATCCGTTTATCTTCCTTATCCGGGACAACGTTTCCGGCAGCATCTTGTTCCTGGGCAAAATCGCCGATCCGTCGCGCTGAGAGAGCCAAGCGCGGGGTTGAGATTATAGAGGGGAAGGATACTCGCCGCTTTGCCCTAGGCCGCGCAGGCGCTCGGCGGCGGCGGGAACCTCCTCGCGGTAGGTAAAACCGAACCAGCCCGTTCCCTCCGGCAGGACGCGCGTCCGCAAAGTTTCGGCGCGCAGGCATTCGGCCACGGCTTCGGCGATGGTGAGTTCGGCTTCTGGTTCCGGGTGTTCTGCGGACTCAAGAACAAGCCGCCGCAATCCAGGATCGAATAGACGCGGGGCTCGCGGCGGAAAGGCCCAGAAATTCATGGACACGGGCGCTTTCTCCTCCAGAAGGATTTCCGGATGATCGTCGGCCGCGATGCGTCCGTTCCCGCGCCGCACGCGCCGGCATTCCACGATCTCCCGGAGCCATCCTTGGGCGTCGGTCCGGCAAAGCGCCCGCGCCACGCCGCCCCAGGCCGAGAGGGTTTCGCCGACGGGATAGGAAACGAGGGCCGCATCGTCCGGCGAGGACTCCAGCGCCCGCCGGGCCGCGGCGAACGCGCCCCGGCCGTAGAAATCGTCGGCGTTGACGACGCAAAAGGGCTCCGCGAGGCGCTTGCGGGCGCACCACAGCGCGTGGGCCGTTCCCCAGGGCTTGCGCCGCGAGCCGGGCAGGGAGAGTCCCGCGGGAAGATCGTCTGTCCGCTGGACGGCGGAATCGACGGCCATTCGCCCGGCCCAATTCTTCTTGTAGCGATGAGCGACGAGATCTTGGTTTTCTTCGCGGACGATGAACAGCGCCCGCGTGAAACCCGCGCGCCAGGCGTCGTAGAGCGAGTAGTCCGCGAAGGTCTCGCCCGAGGGCCCCAACTCGAAGAACTGCTTGGCGCCGCCGAAGCGCGCGCCCAGGCCCGCCGCGAGCACGACCAAAGTCGGGCCGCTCAACGCTCCTCCGTCCCGCCCAGGGCCAGAGCCACGGCCTTCTGCGCGCCGGAATAAACGCCGCGCAGGGCGGCGGCTTTGACCGACTCGTTCATGCGCGCGAGGCCCGCCGGGTCGTCAAGCCAGCCTTCCACTTCCGCGGCCGCTTCGGCGGGTTCGCGGCGCTCCGGCGTCCCGTCGCCCAAGGCCGCGGAGTAGACGGCCGAGGCGGCCTCGTGATCGCCGACTCGGCGGATGTGCAGCTTGGGCGCGGGGAAAAAAGCCAGTTCGGAGGGCTTGGTGGCCAAAACGTCCGCGGCGCGGATGAGTTCGTCGGTGGCGGCCACCGCTTCGAGCGGGCTTGAGGCGGAGACAAGGACCGCGGGGGCGTCCATTTCCGCGCCGCCCAGCGGATGCGCGGCGATGAAATCATCCAGGGCGCGTCCGCCGCTCAAGCGAAGAGGTTTTAGGTCCAGGGCGCTTAGGCAGCGCTCGAGGTTTTGCGCGACGCGCGCATGATCGCCGGCGTTGATGATGAGGCGCAGACGGCCCCGGCGCGCGCGGGGCGCCAGGCGCGCGAACAAGTCCTCAAGATAAGCGCCTTGGGCGCCGGCGCCGCCCACGGAGAAAAGCAGGCGCAGGGGGGATTTGCGGCGCAGGCGGGCCAGCCGCGCCTCGCAATCGGCGGGCGCGTTTTCGACGAGTTCCGCCGGAACCCAGTGGCCCAGAGCGAGCGTCTCTCCGGCGGGAGCCCCGAGAGCGACGAGCTTTTGCCGCGACTCCTCGTTTTGCGCGGCGTTGAGAGTTTTCGGCACGAAATTAAAATGCTGCGGGTATGAATCCGGCACGAGATTAACGATGCGGGCAAAGCCGCACGCGCTCGCCAAATGCGCGTTCCAAGGGTGCGCGGCGACGACGGGCCACTCTTTGGGCAATCCGTCCATGAGGCGCCTTAATCCCCGCGCCAGCATCCGGGATGAGCTTTGGGACAGCGGTCCGCCGCTTCTCGTGACGGCGCCCCAGGCGCTCTCCACGGGGCCGCCCGCGGCCGCGGACAGGCGCGAGGCCGCGCTGTAGAGCCGCTCGTTGGCCTTGATGATCGCGGCTTCGGGCGAGTCGATGGAAAGAGGATCGTGCACGAAAGTTTTTTTGGCGCGCACGGCCCAGGTGGCGGCGGCGCGAGCCATGCGGTAATGGCCGTAGCCCATGCGGATGGTGCCGACAAGAACGGCGCTCTCGGCGAAGTCGAGTGGCGCGCCGGTTCGTCCCAGAAGAGCCGCTTTGCCCAGGAGCGGTTCGATCTCGGCGCGAAAATTTACCGGCGGCAAGAAGCGGGAAAGCATTTTGGGCCCTTATCTCGGGCGATTTTAGCAAGTTATGGATTGTCCGGCGGCGTTGACAACCCAAGGCGTTACTTGTATAAAACCATATGCGCCGCTTCGCCGTTGTGCTGGCCGCCTCGACCGCGCTGCTCCTGGGGTGCGCGCACTCCCGCAATATCATCCGGGCCGAGGACGGCCTGAACCTCGCCCAATACCGCGGCGTCGGCGTCGTGCCTTTCGATGATCCCCATGGCCAGGGCGCGGCCATCGCGGGGGGCATCGAAGACGGCTTGGAACGCCTGATGTACGCTCCGGTCGATCCGCAGACCCTTAAGAAAATCATTTCCAACTACAAGGCGGATCCGCGCAACGGCATCGGCCTCGAGGCCCTGGAAATGATTCACGACAAGACCGCCGCGGACGCCATCGTCATGGGGCGGATGACTCCCGATTGGAGCGCGGCCGTGGTCATCATGATAGAGACCGGAATGGGGGACCAGGTGATGCGTGCCGTCGTGCGGCCTCCCGGAAAGCAAAAGGTTTTCACCACGCCGGCCGAAGTTTCCCAAGCGGTGCTCAAGGTCCTCACCAATCTGCATTAGCATGAAGAACTCGGCGCAAGCGCCGGGCTACAAGCCCATCTCGGAGTACGGCGTCATCGGCGACTTGCGCACCGTCGCTTTGGTGGGCACCGACGGCTCCATCGATTGGTGCTGCTTGCCGCGCTTTGATTCCCCGAGCCTCTTCGCCGCGCTGCTCGACAAGGATAAGGGCGGACACTTCAAGATTTCGCCCGTGGGCCAAACCATAAATAAACAGATGTACCTCTCGGACACAGCCGTTTTGCTCACGCGTTTTTTGACGCCCGACGGCGTGGGGGAAATAGAGGACTTCATGCCGCTGCGCGAGGGCGCGGCCTCCGAGGACGCGCCGCACGATATTGTCCGCCGAGTGCGCGTGGTGCGGGGGGCGATGCGCTTTAGGCTCGATTTGCATCCTGCTTTCGATTACGCCCGCGCCCGCCATAAGCTGAGCCTGACGTCGCGCGGCGCCGTTTTTGCCTGCGGCCGCGCGCGCGTGGGCCTGACCTCGCCGATTAAGCTTAAGGCCGAGGGCCAAGGAGTCTCGGCCGAATTCACGCTCAAAGCCGGCAAGTGCGCGACCTTCTTGCTGCGCCATGACGAGGATCACGCCTCCGCTCTGGAAAAAAACTTTGACGACGAGAAGGCGTTCTGCGATACCGTCGATTTTTGGCGCCGCTGGACCGCGGGCATCCGCTACAAAGGCCGCTGGCTTGAAATGGTGCGCCGCTCGGCGATTACGCTTAAGCTTCTCACCTACGCGCCGACCGGGGCCATTGTCGCCGCGCCCACCGCGAGCCTGCCCGAGCGCCTTGGCGGCGAGCGCAATTGGGATTACCGCTATACGTGGATTCGGGACGCGGCCTTCACGGTCTATGCATTTCTTAATTTGGGGCTGACGGCCGAGGCCGAAAGCTTCATGCATTGGATCGACGCCCGCGCGCGCGAGGCGGGAGGCAAAGGCAGCCTGCAGGTTCTTTATTCCGTCACCGGCCGCCACGAGGTGCCCGAGAAAATCCTGACTCATCTGGAGGGCTACGCCGGCTCGGCGCCCGTGCGCGTCGGCAACGCGGCGGCGGGGCAATTCCAGCTCGATATTTACGGCGAGCTCATGGACACGGTTTATCTCGCCAACAAGTACGGCCGGCCCATTTCCCACGAGCTTTGGACGCACCTGCGCACGCTGCTTGACTACGCCTGCGACAACTGGAGAAAGCCGGACGACGGCATCTGGGAAGTCCGCGGCGGGCGCCGGAACTTCGTCTATTCCAAGATGATGGCCTGGGTGGCCCTGGATCGCGGCCTGCGCCTGGCCGGATCGCGAGGATTTCCCGGCGACCAGCTCCGCTGGCTGCGCGAACGGGACGCCGTCTACGAGCAGGTCATGGAGCGCGGCTGGGACGAAAAAAGAAAAAGCTTCGTCCAGCACTACGGCTCGAACGCCTTGGACGCGGCGAACCTCTTGATGCCGATGGTGCATTTCGTCGCGCCGACCGATCCGCGCATGCTGGGCACGCTCGACGCGACGTTGAAGGGCCTGACCTCGGACAGCTTGGTCCGCCGCTACCAGATCGGAAAAGGCGCCGACGACGGCCTCTCCGGCGGCGAAGGGTCATTTTCCATGTGCACGTTCTGGCTGGCCGAAGCGCTTTGCCGCGCGGGCAAAGTCTCGCAGGCGCGCCTGATTTTCGAGAAAATGCTCTCCTACGCGAACCACCTGGGCCTTTATTCCGAACAGACGGGCCCCTGCGGCGAGGCGTTGGGGAATTTCCCGCAGGCGTTCACTCACCTGGCGCTCATCACCGCGGCCTATCAGTTGGATCAGGTACTGGGGCGGGACTAGACGGCGGCGCCGCCGCTAGCCTTTCTTAAGCACGATCCACTTCTCGGCGTAGTTCGCGACGGCTTCGCGGAAGGCTTTGTAGCCGGGGTATTGCTCGGGCGATATCTCGACGGCGCGCCGCGTTGAAGTGGAGGAATAAGTCAGCACGCCGGCGCCGGGACGCGGCGCATAAGAGGCTTGATACGACGTTCCCGGCCCGGCTAATTTAGCGGGCGGCGGGGCGTAGTAGAGCTTCCATCCTTTAGGCAGGGAGACGGAAATAGTCTTCTTATCATCGGAGCGATGCCACCAGAACATGGGCTCCTCGCGGCTCGGCCGGCCCACGTCTTCGGCGGAAGCGGCGGTCCAAGGCATGCGGAAGGCCATGTAGCCGCCGGAGGCGGTCAGCGCGTAATTTCTGGCGGCGAACGAAACATGGACGGCCAGATCGCGGGTCGGATCGTCCAAGCCGTCGATGGAGTAGCCCAAGAGGCGCGCGCCCGGGTGGATGCCGTAGACGATTTGCTGGAAGGCGTGCTCCACGTCCTGCTTTTTCCAATCCTTCATCGCCCGCCAGAACGCTTGGGCTTGGCCGAGGGGCAAAATAGTTTCCGAACCCTTGAGCGTTCCGTCCGCCGAAAGCGCGAGAGTCATGCGCTCGGCTTCGCTTTCGCGCGCCGCGGGCGCCAGCGGATTTTCGATGATTTTGCCTTGGTCCGGGCCGAAGACGACGAGCCCGTGGACGCCCTGAAGCTGCGGGGGCGTTTCCTGCCAGCGCCTGTTGTCCTCGTGAGGAATCAGCGTCAAGCGGCGGCCCCCGATATCGAGCAGCACCGCCGCCGCGTCGAACTGGCCCAAACTGGGAAGCGATTTCTCGAAAGGCAAATCATTCTTGTCGTTGAGGTAGGCGAGTTGGGGCTTGAAGCCCGCTTGGCGGAGCATCACAAACAGCAGGAACGGCTTGTCGAGCGCGTTGCCGACTTTCGATGAGAATATTTGGGCGGGGCTCTTGGGCGCGTAGCCGTAGTCGCTCATGGTCACCGGCTCGTAGTCGATTGTCTGCGCGACCCAGTTGTAAAGAGCCTCGGCCTTGGCCGCGTCGGTCGTTTTTCCTTTGATGATTTCGGCGGTTTGGGCCGAGACATCCGGGCCCGGGGCCAGCTCCGGGCCGATCGCCGCGGCCGCGTCGGCGGCGACCTGCGCCCAGGTCTTTTTGGGCGCCGCTTCGACGAAAGGAGCGATGCGCGAATAGGGAGGCATGCCGTTTTCCCGCTTGAAGGACGGCTGATTGCGGACCTCCCAAATCCGGCGCACGCGGGAGCCTATCTGCTCGGTCTTGATAATCGCGTCTTTGGGCAGGCCGCGCGCGACGACGTCCAGGGCCATGCCTTTGGGAGCGGTCACGGTAAAGCGGGCCAGGACGACGGGCTCAAAAAATCGGAACTGCATCGCGGCCGTGAAGGGCTGGGTCGCGACGCTCACCGGCGATTGGACGCGATACTGGTAGTCGACCACGGTCCCCGTCGCGACGTCGGGCACGGCGAACTTGAGGCTCTTTAAGCGGTCGTAGTCCGGGTATTGGGAATTCTCCGAGCCTTCCTCGACCGAGGTGTCGTCGAGATTGGAAATGGCGTCGCCGTTGACCGAGCGGGCCCAATCGATGGAGGCGGTCTGAATTTTATCCAGGTAATCGAACTGCTCGTTGGCCGCCGTTTCTTTGTCGCGCTCGCGCAGGACCAGCTGGATGACGTGCCGCGTGCAGGCCGCGCGGCCGTCTTTGCCGATGTCGCAGGACTTGTCGTCAAGATAAATGACGGAGCCGTCGTCGGGATAATCGGCGGGCGTGGCCGGGGACTTGAGGACGGCTTTTAAGGCCGGGTCGGTTATGTCCGCGGCCGTTTTTTCGCCCGGCACGCCGAAGACGTGGACGAGCTTGACCTTAAGCACCTGCGAAAGGGGGTAGGAGGTCTCGCGGCCGTCCGCGCTTAAGACCACCGCGGCCGAGTCTATGCGGACGACGGCGCCGGAAATCTCCGCGCCGCCGTTGGTGAACACGATGTCCGCCCGGGCGGAGGCGCAGGCAAGCGCGGCCAGGGCCGCCGCCATCGCGATCTTCTTACCGGGCCGCGACACAATTTTCCTCATGCGGCCGGTCATGCGCCCTCCTTTTTAAGGAAGACGCGCTCGCGGGTCAGGCGCGAGACGGCGTCCAGGAATTTTTTGTGCGCCGGATACTCCGCGGTGGAATAAACGAGCTTGGCGCGCTTGAAATCGGCGTCGCAGATTAGCCGCTTGGTTCCGGCCCGGCAGCTCATCGAGAAAGACTCGCCGGGTCCCTCAATCCGGACCGCCTTGGGCGCGGACTCTACGCGCAGGCCCGGAGGCAGGCTCACCACGTAGCGGTAGCGCTTCTCCACGGGCTCGTGGTATTCAAGGCCGTAGAGGCGCTTGATGAGCGACACTTCGGGGAAATCCTGCTCGAAATCAGGGAGCTTGAGGATGTAGAGATCGCCGGCGCGGATGAGGTAGTCCGGCAGGCGGCAGCTCCAGCCCAGCAAGAAGGGCTTGGAGATGTCCTCGGCGTTTTGGGCTTGGTAGGACGTCAGCACGGCCGAGGGGCTCACCGCCGCGACCTGCTCCTCGAAGCTGGCCTTCAAGTCGCTGGCCTTAAGGCTCTTGTAGTAGCCGCGCAGCTCCGCCTCGTGCGTGCCGTCGTAGCGCGCCGAAAATTCGGCCGTCGCGCCGCCGTCCGTGCTGACGGAAAGGTTGTAGGTGTAGAGGCTGGCGTTTTGCGAGGGCTTGGGGACCGGGACTTTGATGATTTTTTTGCCGAAGACGTCCACGACCTTGACGCCGTAGTCCATCGCCGGAATTTGCGGGTAGCTAAAATCCTCGCCGACCGAGTCCAGGAACATGCCGTGGCCGTCAAGCGTCACGTGGGTGATGGCGTGCTCGAAATCGATGTCCGGAACCTTGAAGTCGTGGACGGCGCTGTAGTTGGTGTCCAAGAGAACCGGCGTCGAGCGCACGTCGATGACGCGCAGCATCGTGGTCAGGAGCAGGGCCTTGTCGATGCAGCAGCCGTAGCGCCGCCGCCAGGTGAGGTTCGCGTCGTAGCCGCCCCAGTTGGAGGCGACGCCCATCTTGACCGCGATGTAGCGCACGTCTTTTTGCACGTAGCGGTAGATGGCCGCGACTTTGTCTTTGGTGGTCTTGTCGTTCTTGACCAAGTTGAGCGTGAACGCGGCCAATTGCGGGCTGGGCTTGGTCCGCGCCTGGTACATCTTGGCGAGCCAAGAATAGATTCGGCTCCAGCGGTTAAAGAGCGACGCCTTGACGTAGGGGGAGATGTCCGCGTACTGAACCATCGCGGGCTCATTCACGATGGGCGGCAAATCTTTCAGGCGCCATTGGTACGTGGTCAGGCCGTCCTTTGTCTCGATTTTAGGCCGCGCCAGATTCTTCCAGGGGCCCGTGAAATTGCGCGTCGCGTAATACAGCGCGCGGCCCTTGGGCACGGAGAGGCGCAGCGTCGATTCCTTCAGCGGCACCCAATCCTGGAAGCCCCAGCTGGGAAAGAAAAAATCCTTGCGGAAAGGGTTGTAGGTGTCGGTCTCGGTTTCCCACTCGATGATCGAGCCGATTTGAAGCTCGGGCAGCTGGTAGGAGGCGACGCGGTAGTCCTGGAAGAACAGGGATTCGGCCTGGGGCTGGGTGATCTGGATTTTGGAGGGGTCCAAGGGATAAACGCGGCCGTCCGGCTCGTAGACCGTGGCCTTTAAGATGCTCACGCGGCTGCGCCCGTCCTCGAAGGAGACGGAGACTTGCCCCCAGGAGCTTTCCATGTCCTCCTTTAATATCTGCCCGACAAAGAGGCTGCGCTCGACGCGGGTGCCGTCCGGCCGGAGAACGACGTCGTCGTCCTCGGCGAGCGCCGCGCCGTCGGCGCCGGGATACTTCTTCTCGAACGCCGCGGCTTGGCGCAAAAGCTCTTTTCCGCGCGCGACGGCGGCGGGGTTGGCGGTCTCGGCGGCGGCTTGCCGCTGCGGCGCGGCTTGGGCGAAGCGGATTTCCTCGACCGCCTCGCGCGGCAAAACCGCGCCGTCCGGCAGGATGACGCTGGTCTTGTTAACCAGGACCGAGGGCGCGTTTTCCTCGCCGCCCGCGCGGAGCTTCAAGACGGCCGCGGAGGCGGCCGACGGCAGGGCAACGACGGCGGCGAGAAGCAAAGACATCGCGCGCGGCATCAAGCCTCCTGGGAAAGTGCTTTTGGCACGATAGCAAACTCACGCAAGGCGCGCAACCGGCGCGGGAGCCACGCTCCAAAGCCCCGCCGCGAAAACTCTGCGGTCCACGTCGTTGAGGTGGAGGTGATCGTAAAAGTCAACCTGACCGATCGTTTCATCTTGCACCACCCCCACATTGGCGGGTATAAGGTCAGCGGAAGACAGATGGACGTATTCGAATTCATGGGTTTGCGCGGCATTTTTAATGAAAACGGAACAGTCATCTCCTTTCTTGGTAACAGTACAGGCGGAATATTTTACGGTCCCGTCTTCAATGGCTCCCACAAGACTGTTGGTCCCGCAATCCGCAATGTCGGTGCCATCATGGAATCGAGCGTTGGGATTATTTTGGGCGGATATTCCGTTAGATGTCGCTGGGCGCAGTTCACCGAAAACCGAGCTGATAAACTTTGCCTGTATAGGTTGTCTGTTACAAAAAGCGCTGTATCCCCACGCGCATTGCGCGATAGTTAAAATAGCGCAAAACAGAATTCCTGTTTTCAGCGCTCGTTTAAGATCATTGAGAAATGAATCCATGTTTTTTAAGAGCCTGGTCCAGCTTGGCCCCGTCTTTTTTGGTGAACGTTTCCAGCTTGTCCGGGTAGATATAGAGGAGAGTTTTTCGAAAATCTCCGATGTAATGCACTACTGTTCCAGCGGCATAACCACCACCTTCTTCGGATGACGCATCCGCGGCAGTTATCGTGTTCGTTATAACTCGGCCGACGAGAATGCGGGTGGCGGTATCATCCCGGTTCATATCCCAAAGCTTAAAGGCGGTATCAGGAACGTGCTGCTTGATGGGAAGCTGGTAGATGATTTTCCCTTCCGGCGATATGGCGCCGCAGAATTCTTTATACTCGGCGGACTTGTTCAGCCAAGGCATGATGCCGTGAGGATATCGGGAAAGAATGAGATATTCCTCATCCGTTGAGAAGCTGTATCCCCCGACTAAATCGTCGCAGACCCAAATAAAGTTGTGGAATTCGAGTGGACCGGAACCATCTCTGGATGTCTGAATTCTATGCTGGAATGTCATGACTTTAAATGGCTTGAGTTCTAAGGCCGCGATATTGCTGCGGTAAACCACTTGTCCGTTGACATAAAGCTGTATCGGAGATATTCGAGACGGTCTCTTGCGTTTAATTTCCATTCCGGCCGGCAAGTCATAAAACTCCAAATGATATTGATAGACCAACACCATATGCCTGCCGTATCCTAGAGTATCCAAGCTTTCGGAATCTTTCGGCACGAAATGCTTGGCCTCCGCGTTGACCTCCGCGATTTTCTTTTTCCTTGCCGCTTCATAGGCCTCGCGCGCCGCCCTCTCCTCCGGAAGCTCGATGTCCGTCGGCGGATGGGCCAGCAGCTGCGGATGTTGGCCCATGAATTCCTTCCATTCATTGCTGATTGCAACCGCCTCCGTGCTTTTCATGAGGCCCAGACCGCTGTAATCCATCATCATCCGGCGGTAAACGACAAAACTATCGTGCGGGCTGAGTTTGCCCTGGCGGATTGCGGCAAGCTTTGGTTTCATGGTCTGCAAATCATGCTCAAATGTCGGAGCCCATTCCTTGCGGCTCTCTGCTTGCCAGGCTTTTTCATGCCGGCTTGCGGAAGGTTGAACTTGTTTGTTTTGCTGCGCCCGAAGCGGCGTGCTCGTGGCGGCTAGAATCACGGCGCACAGCAAAGTTTTAAACGATTTCATGGGACCTCCGAAGGGGGCCCGGCCGGCCGGGGCCGGCCCGGTAGGCCTGCCTGGGCCTTATAAGGCCTAAGTCTAGTGGGTATACGGGGGTTGCAGGGGTATAGATGGGGGAGTTGCAGGGTATAGACAGGGGAGTTGCAGGGGTATAGATAGTGGGGTTGCAGGGTATAGACAGGGGGGTTGCAGGGGCATAGATAGGGGGGTTGCAGGGATATGGATAGGGGGTTATGGATAGTGCCGGGGTTAGCGAGAACCGCATTTTATTTGTTTTCGGGCAGAACGTAGTGGGCGTTGCTGTCCCCTTTTTGCCCGATATAAATTAAAGCGCCCTCGCGGACCATCCTCTCCAAAAGGATCGCGACGCGCTGACGCGAGACGCGCAAAAGGTCCACGCACTCGCGCGTGGTGATGCGCCCGCCGTGGGCGCGGCAATGCGCGATGATGGCGGCCTTGCGCTCGGCCCAATCGGAGGACGGATGCGGGTCCGGCGCCGGAGCCGGGTGCGGCGCGGGCGCCGGCGGCAGGGGCGTGGGCGTCGGCCGCGGATACGGGATCGGCGCGGGACCGGGCGCCGGGGTCGGCTGCGGCCGGGGCTTGGGCTTTGGGCGCGGCGGGGTATCGCTTATGCCTTTGGAGAACGCGGCGAAGTAGAACAGGAGCACGGTCTCAAGCGCCAGGAGAAAAATATTTTGCGGCGGGAAAAAGTGGCGGGCGGGCTTGTCCTGCGCCGCGGCCTCGGCGACCCAGATCTGTAAGACCGAAACGAGCCAGAGGATCGCGGGCAGGCCGCCCCAATCGCCCTCGTCTCCGCCGGAGCGCCGGCGCCAGCGCTCGATTTCGCCCAAGGCGACGTCCGCGAGCATCACCGCGAAGGCGGCGGCCAGCCACCCCCAGAGGCTTTGCGCGGTTGCGTCGGAAGGATGAAAGGCCAGCGCGGCGTCCACGGCAAAGGCCGCGAACGCGGCCGCGAGAAAGCGCGGGCTAATGAGATCGGTCAGGCGCGCCACTCGCGGCGTCGGCCGCGTCGGGTTCGTCGGGCTCATAAGAAGTCCTGGCGATTCTACAAAACGAATGGGCGGATGCGAAGGTGGGGCAACTTCAAAACTTGGGAACTTTTTCGGCCTCTCAATCGTTAACTAAGTAGGGATGGGAGGTCGTCTAACTGGTAGGACAGCCGCCTATCAAACGGCCTATCCGGGTTCGAGTCCCGGCCTCCCAACCCGATGGAGACGCCCGGCGCCGAGGCGGGCCGGGCGTCTCCGCCAGCGTTGACTTTTTTACCCCACCTGCTATACTCATTTTGATAGGCGGCTGTTAGACGACCGAGGCCCCGGAGCGATCCGGGGCCTTCTCTTTGTGCGGGACTCTTCTGCTTCCGCTTAGAAGGCGGATTGCCCCGGCTTTAGGTCAAGCTTTTCGTCGGCCCCATCTTGAGCTCGCGGCGCAGGACGGCGGTCAGAATCGGCGTCTTGACCGGCTTAAGCAGCACTTCCACGACGCGGGATTCCTTGCGCAGCATCCGGTCGGCGTCGGCGCCCGTGTAGCGCCCGGTCACGATCACGACCGGGATGG
>DATLSD010000065.1:0-4172 GCA_035534315.1 Elusimicrobiota bacterium | reverse complement strand
CTTCCAGAAGTTGCCGGACTCCGCCTCCGCGCCTTGGCCGATGCCGCAAGCCGCCCAGTTCTCGACCGCGAAGCTGGCCCCCGCGCCCGCCGCGGCGTCCTCGCCGGCGTAGACCGCCTCCAAGTTTTCCAAAAACAGCCTGGTGGACGGCGCCGCGGCGCTCCAGCGCCCCAGGATCATCGGCGCCAAGCCCAGCGCGGCGCCCGTCTGCCGCAGCCAGTTCAAGTGCGCGTTTCGGGCGGAGAAGGTTTTCCCCTCCGCAGTGCCCGTGCGCGGGTCCAAGCCCACGCCCAACTCGTTGACCAGGATGTCGCGCGCGGCGGCTTCTCCCTCCGCCGTCTCGGCCATGACCATGCGCTTGGCCTGAATGACCAGGAAGTAATTGGAGAAAACCGAGAACTGCAAAATGAGATCCTGGACCTGCCCGGCGTCGGCTCGGCCCTGCTTGAACCAGCGGGTATAGGCGTTGTCCGCGATGACCGGGTGCCCAAAGAGCTCTTGCCCGATTCGTTCCTTAAAGAGCGTAAAGTCATCCGTCACGACTGCAATCATAGCGCCTCCCCGTTGAACGACGTGAGCCATGATAGCGGTTCCATTCGTTAATTGAAATTAAAAAATATTGAATTTAACGATAACTTAAAGTTAACATAAGCGCCGGAGAATCTTTCGCATGGACCTCTACCAGCTGCGCTATTTTTTGGAAGTCGCCCGGGAGTTGAACTTTACCCGCGCGGCGGAGAACCTGCACATCTCGCCGCCGGCCGTGAGCCGCAGCGTTTCGCTTCTGGAAAAATCCCTGGGCCGCCGGCTCTTCACGCGCGAAGGGCGCAAGGTGGAGCTGACCGCCGAGGGCCGGCTCCTGAAGGACCGCGCCGAAGCCATCTACGACGCCATCGAGGGCGCCAAGCTGGCCCTCACGGGCCAAGCGCCGCAGGACGTTTCCTTCCTTAAAATCGGCAGCCGCGAGATGATCACGGACTACCTGCTGCCCCAGCCGCTCTTGGCGTTCCGCGCTCGCCACCCCAAGACGCGCTTTGCCTTCTACGAGCTAGACCCCGCGGGCATGGCCGACGCCTTGAAAAAAGATCAAGTCGACTTCGGCCTCTACTACGCCGACATCCAGGACCCGGCCTTGGAGTCGCGCCACCTGGGGCGGCTCATCTCGCATATCTACGCGGCCAAAAAACTTTTTCCCGGCCGCCGCCCGCCCAAATCCCGGCGCGAGCTCTTAAAATGCCCCTTTATCGCGCCGAGATACTTCCGCGCCGACCCCACGCTGCCAAGCGTTGACGGCTTTCCGGACGCGCGCCTGCCGCGCAACATCCAATACGAGGCCGAGTTTCTGGAGACCCACCACCGATTTGTCTTGGACGGCCTGGCCGCGGCCGTGCTGCCGGATATGGTGATGAAGGACGCGTGGAGGGCGGGAGCGGTCCTGCGCTTCGCGGGCCCGCCTTTGTCCCGCGAAATCTACTTCTTCAAGCGCCGTGGGCGGGCGCTGCCCGCCGCCGCGGATTATCTCTGCGGCCTTATCCGCGAGCGCATCAAGAGCCTTTAGCCCGCTCCTTCCTGCATGTAATCGACCACGATGGCGATAATTTTCCGCACCGTGTCGTTGCAGGACTTGAACTCAAGGCGGTCAAGCACGGCGGCGCCCCGCTTTCTCATCAAGTCGCTGATGAGCGCATGGATGAAGGACTGCGTGGCCGCGTCCACGCCGGAAAAATCCAGGACCACGTCCTCGCCCCTCTCGAGCGCCGGAATAATCTCGCTGAGGCGGATGTCCCTGGCCGCGTCCTTGTTCTCCGCGAAAGCGCCGGCGCGCCCGCGGATGCCGATGCGCGTCACGAGAACCGCGGCCTCCGGTATTTTTCCTGGCGCCGCTCCCTGACGGCGGAGCCGTAAGTTTCCCGAATCGCGTCCAGGAGCCGGGAGAATTCCTCGGTCTGGTTGAGCGTGATGTCCACGCCGACGACCGTTCCGCGCCAGTAGGGCATGCCGCCGTCTTGGGCGTGCCTGTCCTCGAAAGGGTCGGCGCGCAGGCGCAGCCTGCGGACGGAGCTTTTCTTGAGCAGCTTGTAGAGGCCCGTGCCGCTGTAAATCACGAAAAAATCGCGGTTGACGCTGGCGATGGACTTGATGAAGAACAGGCCCGCGCCCGCGTTCTGCTCGGTGCCCCCCTCCAGGGGAGTCGTGCCGGTGATGCCGGGCATGAGCGCCAGCCGGATGGCGTCCAGGTCCGTGTCCGCCTGGTGCGAGCGCGTGATGGTCGCCTTGATTCCCACGCCCGTGTCGGCGATGCCGATGCGGATGGCGTTGCTTTTTTTGTAGTACTGCGCGCACAAAAGCGCGCCGCCGGGAGCCTCGGCGTGCTCCAGCACGTTTCTCACCAGCTCGCTCACGATATAGCCCAAGGTCTTGGCCTGCTCCGCCTCCAAATGCAGCAGCGGGATCATCTCCGTGATGAAGCGGGTCAGCTCCGCGGACGCGCGTATTTGGGTCAGCGGGATAAAACGCCCCGCCGGCTCGTGCTCCGTGATGGCGATGTCGGTCGGAATATTCAAGAGCTTAAAGAGCCCCATGCGGACGAAATAGTGGCTTGATCGCGCCTCGAACTTTTGGCAGACGATGTTCTCGGGTTTCACGCTCAAACCCAGCGCGGCCACCATTGAAATCACCGCCGGATGGACGGAAATCCATTTGTCGTTGGCCGAAATCTCCAAGCGCTCCGGGGATGACGGATCAAGGCCCCGGATAAACGGGTCAATATTGCCCAGAAAAGCGCTGTTTGGAAGATGAATCTTCATTAATGGCCATATTATACCGGGATTCCAGGTAAATATCAATATTACCGGGAATCCCGGTAATTAAATTTCCCGCTCCCAAACAAGCTCGGCCGCAGTGGCCCGAGCCGGCCAGAAGGCCGCGATAAGACCGGCCACGATCAGGGCGCCGCCCAAGAGCGTAAAAACGGTGACGCTTTCCTTAAGCCAGAGCACGCCCAGAAGAGCGCCCAGGATGGGCTGGCTGGTGAGAAAAATGGCGGCGCGCGAGGTCTCGACGCGCTCAAGCGCCCAGTTCCACAGGAAAAATCCCAGCGCCGTGACCGCCAAGGCCAGGTAAATCGTCGCCGTCGCCGCGGGAAAGGTCCAGACCGGCCGCTGTCCCGTCATCCATTCGCGCGCGGCCAAGGGAAAGACCGCGGCCGCGCCCCAGAACATGGAGAGCACGGTCACGCGCCCCGCGTCGGCGCGCGCCAGGGCCGGACGGCCCAAGAGCGAATACGCGGCGAAGGCCAGGCCGCCCAGGATCAAAAGCAGGTCGCCGCGCCAATGCGGCAAAAGCTGCGCGCTCACGCCCGGCACGCCGTTAAAGACCACTAGCGCCGAGCCGACCACGGCCAAAACCGCGCCCGCGGCCTCGCGGCGGGAGAGCGTCTCGCCCAAAAGCGCCGGGCCCAGGAGCATCAGGGCGACGGGCTCGACGACCACCAGCAGCGCCGCGTCGGTCGACGAGGACCAGGCGATGCCCACGTTGCCGAGCCAAAACGCCGCGCCCAGGCCCACGATGCCCATGCCGGCCACGGACCATAAATCGCGCCAGGAGAGCGGTTCCTCGCTTCGGACGCCGAAGAAGGGCAGCAGCACCAAACCCGCGACCAACAGGCGCACGAAGGCCAGCGTGGCGGGCGGCACGCCGTTCATGGCCACGCGCGCCGTCGAATAGGCCGTGGCGTAGATACCGTTGGCCAGGATGAGGACCGCGAAGGCCCCGCGGGAACTCTTAACGCTCACGCTCTATTCCTTGGAGACGGGGTAGTAGTACGCGTCCAGGAATACCGGGTTGTAGACCAAGCCCTTGACCCAGGCGCGCAGCGCCAAAACGCCGGTCGGGTAGACCGTCACGATGGAAGGTTCGTCCTCGTAGCCCAGACGCAGAATCTCACGATAGAGCCGCGCGCGCTTTTGCGGATCCAGCTCCCGGGCCGCTTGCGCGATGAGCGTGTCCATCCTGGGGTTGGAATAGCCCTGCGCCGAGGGGTAGCGCCCGTTTGAATCGTAGAAGGCGAACGCGAAATCGTGCGGGTCCGGGTAGTCGGGGTACCAGCCGCGCGAAAAAACGGGCAGGAGGCGCTGCTGCGCCTTGGCCAGATAGGAAGGCCAGTCCAGGCC
>DATLSD010000064.1:0-14623 GCA_035534315.1 Elusimicrobiota bacterium | reverse complement strand
CCGTTAGTCATTTATGGATAGAATGATAGCACACCCCGCGCCTGTTGTCCAGCCCCGCGGGTCTCTGTCATTGGAACTGCAAAGAAGGCGTCCGGCTTTCGCCGGACGCCTCCGGCGGGACCGAGGCCGCGTTATTGCCGGGTTGGCGGCTGCTGCGACTCTTCCGGCTGAGACTGTCCTTGATCCCCCTGCGCGCCGGCGCGGTTTTGCCGCCGCGCGCGGCGGGCTTGGCGCGCCTGCTGTCGAAGCTGGCGCATCTGCTGCATGATTTGCCGGCGCTGCTGGCGCAGGGGCTTTATCTGCTCCCAGAGCTGTTTTAACTGCTGATTGACCTGCCGCAACTGCTGGCGCAGCTGCTGCATCTGCGCGCGCAACTGCTGGCCCTGTCCGGAGGCCTCGCCCGATGCGGGCGCCTGGCTTGCCCCTCCCGCGTCGGACGCGCCCTGCGCCCCAGCGGCTAAAACCGATCCTGCGGCCATGGCCAACGCCAACGCGGCTATTTTAATCCTTTTCATAATATTGCCTCCTTTAATAGTGGATAAGCGGATGATGGATGAATTGAATGAGATTTCCTTCCGGATCGCGCGTATAAAAGGAACGGGCTCCGTCGCGGTGCGTCCGCGGCTCTTTTTCGAGGTTAAAGCCGTGCTTTTTGAGGTAGTTCGCCCAGGCGTCCACGTCCTGGGCTTTGCGCAGCATGATCCCGAAATGATCCAGGCTGCCTTCCCCCGAGAAATCGGCCTTGTGCAGGGCCAGGCTGTCCTTGTCCTTAGCGAGGTAAACGTTGTCCGGATCGGGCCGCCATTCCACCGCGAAGCCCAGAATATCGACGTAGAAGCGCTCGGCCGCGGCCAAGTCCTTGACCTTAAGCGCGATGTGCCGGATGCCCAGCGTTTCCGAAGGCAGGTCTGCGGGCCGCGGCGGCATGATATAATAATTATAACACATGGCTTCCTTAGCTGAAAAAACCGCAGTCAACCTCGATACCCTCCGCTATTGCCGGGACGTTTTTGCCTATCGCCGCCGCAAAACCAGGACGGTGATGGTGGGCAAAGTGGGCGTGGGCGGCGACAACCCCATCCGCCTGCAGTCCATGACCACCACGGACACCATGAACGTGGAGGCCACCGTCGCGCAGAGCCTGCGCATGGTGGCGGCCGGCTGCGAGATCGTGCGCATCACCACGCCCACGGTCAACGACGCCAAGGCCCTGGGCAAGATAAAGGAAGGCCTGCTAAAGGCCGGCTGCGCCGTTCCTCTCGTCGCGGACATTCATTTTTCCCCGCCCGCCGCCATGGAAGCCGCGGAGTACGCCGAGAAGGTGCGCATCAACCCCGGCAACTTCGTGGACAACAAGCGCTTTGCCGTGAAGGAGTACACCGACGCGGAGTACGAGGCCGAGCTTGTGCGCATCGAGGAGCGCTTCACCCCGCTGGTGGAGAAGTTGAAGCGCTTGAAACGCGCCCTGCGGCTGGGCACCAACCACGGCTCCTTGTCAGACCGCATCATGAACCGATACGGCGATTCGCCGCTGGGCATGGTGGAGAGCGCGCTGGAGTACGTGCGCATCTGCGAGAAAAACGGATTTCACGACATCATCCTGTCGATGAAGGCCTCCAACCCGAAGATCATGATCGCGGCCTACCGGCTTTTGGCCGCGCGCATGGACGAGTTGGGGATGAATTATCCTTTTCATCTGGGCGTGACCGAGGCGGGCGGCGGCGAGGACGGGCGCATCAAGTCCGCCATCGGCATCGGCAGCCTCCTGGCCGACGGCATCGGCGACACTATTCGCGTGTCCTTGACCGAGGACCCGGAGTTCGAGGTTCCGGTCTGCAGGGACTTGGCCGCGCCTTTTCAAGTCAAGCCCGCGGAAAAACCGCGGCCGGAGCTTTCCGGAATCAAGCACTGCCGCAGTTTTTTCGATTACGCCCGGCGGCCCGCCTCGGCGCTTCGCATCGGGCCGTTTGTCATGGGCGGCAGCCAGCCTATCCGGGTCGTCACGGCGATGCCTCCGGGAATTAAGGCTGCCGACATCATGGCTCTTCTGGAGGCCCAGCTTAAGAAAGCCGGCGAGGCCGTGCCCGAAATCCTTTCCTGGACTTTACGCACGCGCGAGGATTTAGAACGCTTGAAAGATGCGCGTCAAAGCTTGTCGGGCGAAACCTCGCGCCTGGCTTTCCTGGGGCGATTCGAGGGATCGCTGGAACTCGTTTTGCAAGGGCTGCCCTTGGTGGACGCGGCGTCCTGGAACGGCGCGGAAACGGAAAAGTTCGTTCAAGCGATCAAAGCGCAAGGGAAAATTTGGCTTATCGAAGAGAAAACCGCGGCCCAGGCTTTGGCCAAATCCGAAGCGGCCCAGCGCGCGGGAGTCCCCGCGGTTCTCAGCTTGACCGGCCCGCAAAACATGGAAGCTCTTCTCCATGAATACCGCGCGCTCGCCGCCCGGTCGGAAAATTTTCCCGTCCATCTGCGCGCGCCGCGCGCGGACAACGTCGAGAACCAGCTGCTGTTCTCCTCCCTGCTTATTGGAAGCCTTCTTTGCGACGGAGTCGGCGACAGCGTCGAAATAGCGGCGGACCTGGCTCCGGCGAAAAATATCGAGCTGTGCTACAACGTTTTGCAAGGCGCTGGCGCGCGCGTGACCAAGACGGAGTTCGTCTCCTGCCCGTCCTGCGGCCGCACGCTCTTCGATCTGCAGACCACCACCGACCGCATCAAGGCCCGCACGGGGCACTTGAAGGGCGTTAAAATCGCCATCATGGGCTGCATCGTCAACGGGCCCGGAGAGATGGCCGACGCGGACTTCGGCTACGTGGGCGGGGCGCCGGGGAAGATCAACCTTTACGTGGGCAAGGAGTGCGTGCAGAAGGGCATTCCCATGGAAGGCGCGGACGAGGCGTTGGTCCAGCTCATCAAATCGAACGGCAAGTGGGTCGACCCAGCCTAGCCGCAAGCCGCGCACGCGCGGCTCTAAAACCTCGTCCGAACTTCGTTGCCATCGACTTCGAGACCGCCGACTACGGTCCCGACTCCGCCTGCGCCGTGGGCTTGGTGCGCGTCGAGAACGGAGCTATCGCGCGAAAAAAGCATTATTACATCCGCCCGCCGCGCCAAGATTTCGCCTTCACCCACATCCACGGCATTTCCTGGGAGGACGTCTTGGATAAGCCCAGCTTTGCCGAGTTGTGGCCGGAACTAAAGGAAGAAATCTCGGGAGCGGAGTTCTTGGCCGCGCACAACTCCCGCTTCGACCAAGGCGTGCTCAACGCCTGCTGTCAGTCGGCCGGGGTCGCGGCGCCGAAAGCTCCTTTCGTCTGCACCGTGAGCTTGGCGCGCAAAACCTGGGGAATTTATCCGACCAAGCTGCCCGACGTCTGCCGCTTTTTGGGGCTTTCCTTGAATCACCACGAAGCGCTTTCCGACGCCGAGGCCTGCGCCCGCATCGTGCTGGCGGCGAGCAGCGCCTAAAGTTGCGTCCGGATTCTTTTAGCGATATACTGCATTTTAACCAGTGGGGTGGAGCAGCTTGGTAGCTCGCCAGGGCGGACTGCCTTGGAGATCGCTGGTTCAAATCCAGCCCCCACTACAAATTTGAATCATGCCGGATATCAACGGCGATCTTTTCCGCTCCGTCCTCGAAAACGACGCGTCTAAAATTGCGGCAGCGCTCGACCAAGGCGCGGAGATTGAGGCCGTGAATGAAAACGGCCTTTTGCCGCTGGTTTTAGCCTGCTCAAAAGGATTTGCCGGCGCGGCCGAACTTCTTCTTAGTCGCTCGGCAAGAATCGAGGGTTCGCGCAAAAAGCGCTGGTCGCCTCTGGTCGCGGCCGCGACCTTCGGCCATGACGCGCTCGTCCCCCTCCTTGTCGCCCGCGGCTGCGACGTCGACGCGAAGGTTCACAAGGGCCTGACCGCGCTCGTTTCCGCCTCCGGCAACGGCCACCTGGCCTGCGCTATCGCGCTGCTTGAGAGCGGCGCCGCCGTCAACGCCCAAACGGACAACGGCAATACCGCTCTTATGGCGGCTTGCGCCCAGGGCCATGAGGAGGTCGTCCGCGTTCTGCTCGAGGCCGGCGCCGATGCCCGCATGCGGAACAAGCATGGAGAGGACGCTTTAATGCCGGCGGCTCGAGGCGGGTACGCCGGTATCATGGGGCTTTTGGTGGGGCGCGGGGCAGACATCGAAGGCAGATCCGCCTCCGGAGAAACCGCGCTTATGCTCTCTGCAGAATCCGGACGCTTGGAGGCCCTGCAGTTTCTTCTGCGCGAAGGCGCAGACGCGGACGCCAAGGACGTTTCCGGCCGGACCGCCCTTATCGCGGCCTGCGCGATGGGGCATAGCCGCGTAGTCCAAATTCTTCTGGACGCAGGCGCGGAGCCAAACGCACGGATGGACAACGGAAATACGGCTCTTTTTGTCGCTGTCGCCAAAAAGCGAAAAGAGACGGCTCATTTTTTATTGGAGCATGGGGCGGATGTGAATAGTAAAAACAAAAGAGGCTGGAGCCCGCTGATGCAGGCCGTGGAACATGAATCCGCCGAAATAATGCGGAATCTTCTGCGTTTCGGAGCGGACGTCAATGCAGTAACGTCCACGGGAGCGACGCCTCTTATGAGGGCGGCTTGGTGGTGTCCTGAGGATTTGTTTCTCGTCATGCTCGACTCTGGAGCCGGGATTGAAGTGCGGGACGACAACGGCCGCACGGCTTTATATCATGCCGCTTATAATGGAAATTTTTGCGCGGCTCGCCTTCTCATTGAACGAGGAGCGGACATAGATGCTCCGGCTACAACTTATAATAAGAGAACTCCGCTAATCGAGGCTGCATCCAAGGGCCACCGCTGCATAGCGGAGATGCTCTTAAGCAAGGGGGCGGAAATCGACAGAAAAGACGTTCGGGGTCAGACGCCGCTGATGCGGGCGGCCTATAACGGCCGGGATGATATCGTAAAGCTACTTGTTGAGAAGGGCGCGGATATCCATCTCCGGGATAACAAGGGATCTCAAGCCTTGTCTTTGGCGGCTTACTGCGGACGCGAGCGCATCGTCCGCCTGCTTTTAGAGCGCGGCGCGAAGATCAAAGGCCAAGACGTTCTGGGACGCACGGCCTTGATGCGGGCCGCGGAGCAAGGATATGAAACTATCGTCAGCCTGCTAAAGGGTTTTGGAGCCGATGAACGGCCGTTCCCATATCCGGCGGAAATTCTACTCGATCAAACGGCCCTTTCAATGATGCCGGAATCTGAAATAAGAAAAATAAAAGACACTAAGGCAATTAACACGCTATGCATGATCGCCGCGACAGTCAAGGACTACAGAGTTCTCGACATACTCTTGAGTCAACTAAAAACCGGCGTGGAGTCATCCGCGGTTTCCGGGATGAACGCAATCTTGCGGCTAGCGGCTCGGATTGGAGATTGTGACATGGCGCAGTGGGCTCTGGCGCGGGGAGCGGATTCCAATTTTACCGCAGGACAATGGACTCTGCTTATGACCGCTTCCGATTATGGGCATCGTCGGATTGTCCAGCTACTGCTTGAGAGAGGGGCCAAGCTCAATGCAAGAACGAACAAGGGCGAAACGGCGCTCATTCTGGCCTGCGTGAATTCTCATGAAGCCATCGCCGAACGCCTGATCGAGGCCGGCGCCGATGTCGACGCCATCGAAAGCAGGCGAATGACGGCGCTCATGTTCGCCGCTTATCATGGCCAGGCGGCCATCGCGCGCGCATTGATTAAGGCAGGGGCGAAAACGGGCGTCAAAAATCAGGATCAAAAAACGGCCTTGGATATCGCTCGCCTCATGGAGCGGGCGGAAACCGTCAAATTGCTGCTTGAATGCGGCAAGTAACCGGGCTTCTGCCGCGGCATTCCCCCAATTTTTTTAAAATCCTTGTCCAAGTCTTCCAAAAGCGCTAGAGTCATGAAAGCTTCATGAGCTTAATTCTGGTCGTTACGTTGGGCTTTCTGCTCGCGCGCATCATTGTCGCGAGCGGCCGCAAAGGCGGCTTTCCGACGGGCTCCGTCGTGCGGGACGTCGTTCTCGCCCTGGTCTTTCTGCTTGTCGTTTCCCAAGGTTCGAATTTCGCGGTCAGCTATTCCTGGTGGCGGGAACTAGGCCAGCTTTCGACTTTTTGGCGCCTCCTGGCCGTGCAGTGGCTGCCGCAAAGCGCCGCCGCGCTCGCGAGCATTCTGATTTTGTCAACGGCGTTCCTTTTGAGCAAGCGGCGGTCTCCTTCCGGGCTTTGGGAAAATCACGCCGTCAACGCGGGCGCTTTCGCCCTCATCGCCTTTATGGGCCTCGCGATCGGCTCAAGCTTCATCGACCCCTGGGTGTGCGCCTTATGGCGCGGCGCCCCAGCCGCCGTTTCGGCCTATCGGGATCCTCTTTTCCAAAAAGGCCTCGGCTTCTATTTCTTCCGCCTGCCTTTCTACGAGATGCTGGCGAGCTGGCTGGGCATTCTGGCCGTGGCGGTTTTGGGAATCTACTCCGCGGTCCAAGTCGCCGGGCTCCCCCCAACTCAGCTGCGCGCCTGGGCGCAGCGCCTGGGCCTGACGCCGACTCGGGAATCCTGGGAGTCCTGGGAAGAGCCGAGGCAGGTGCATCCCAAGCCGGCGCGGTTCTCGCTGGCCGGTCCCGCGCGCGCCGGCGCGGCGCTCTTTTTTGTTTTCATCGCCGCGATGTCCTTTTTCAACCGCTACAACCTGCTCTATTCCCAGCACCAGTTCCTCTACGGGGCGGATTACGTCGACGCCACGCTTGGGATCCCCTTTTATTGGGCCCGCGTCGCGTTCGCGCTGGCTTTGGCGCTCCTGGCTCTGGCGGCTCCGCGCCGGAAAGTAGAGATTCTTGAAGCGGCGGGCGTCGAGCTTTCGCCTTTCTCCGCGCTGCCCCGCTGGTTTCTGCCCGTCATGGGCTTTGGCTTCGCCGCGCTCTTGTTCCTGCCGCCTCTGACGGAAGCCGCGGTCAGATCCCTTTATGTGAAGCCCAACGAACTCACGCTTGAACGGCCTTTCATCGCGGATCACATCGCCGCCACTCTCGCGGCCTATAATTTGGCTCAAAACGCCCATGAAGAGCCCTTCATCCCCAAGCAGACCGACACTTTGGATCTTTCCCGCTATCCCGACGTCGCGCAGAACATCCTGCTCTGGGACCACCAGCCGTTTTTGGACAACGCCACCCAGCTGCAGACCTTGAGACCCTACTACTCGTTTCCCTCGGTGGCGACGGATCGCTACCTTGTCGACGGCCAGATGCGGCAAGTCCTTATCGCCGCGCGCGGGCTCGACACCGATCTGCTGCCGGACAACGCCCAGACCTGGGTGAATCTGAACCTCCAATACACCCACGGCTACGGCGCGGTCGCTTCCTTGGTCGGCTCGGCCACGAGCGAGGGCGCTCCCGACTTCGGCCTGCGGGACGCGCCAGTGCAAAGCGACATCCCTTCTCTGGACATCACGCGGCCTCAAATCTATTACGGAGAGGATACCCAGCGCCCCGTGTTCGCCGACAGCGATCAGCAGGAATTCGATTACCCCAAGGGCGACGACAACGCCTACAACACATACGCCGGCGCGGGCGGCATCTCCATCGGCTCCTGGCCCATGAGGATCGCGGCCGCGATTTCGATGAGCGACTGGAACATTCTTTTGACGCGCTATTTGACGCCGTCCTCCAAGCTCCTGCTGCACCGCCAAATCATGGCGAGGGTCTCCCGCTTGGCGCCGTTTTTGACGCTCGATCCGCACCCATATATGGTTGTCGACGGCTCCGGGCGCCTGTTCTGGATGATTGACGCTTACACGACCTCGGATTTAAGCCCCGACGCCCAGCCCACCGATTTTGACGACGGCACCGAGATCAACTACATCCGCAACAGCGTCAAAGTCACCGTCGACGCCTACACCGGCGCGGTCCATTTCTACGTTTTCGACGAAAGCGATCCGCTGCTGCAGGCTTACCGCGGACTTTTCCCTGATCTTTTCCTGCCGCGCTCGGCGATGCCTCCCGATTTGCTGGCCCACATCCGCTATCCGGAATTTATCTTCGGCGTTCAGTCCCAAATTTACCGCACCTTCCATATGCGCGATCCCCAGGTCTTCTACAACAAGGAGGACCAGTGGGACGTGGCCAAGCAGCTCTCCGGCGCTGAAGGCTCGCGCCCGACCGCGCCCTACTACGTGATGGTCCGGCTGCCGGGCGACAAAAAAGCCGAGTTCGTGCTCATGCTGCCCTTTACCAGCCACAACCGCGACAACCTCATCGCCTGGATCGCGGCGCGCTGCGATCCGGAGCATTACGGCCAGGTCATCTTCTACCGGCTGCCGAAGGATCAGCTTATTTACGGGCCGCTGCAGATTCAAAGCCGGGTCAGCCAAAATCGCGACATCAGCAAGGATTTGAGCCTCTGGAACCAGCAGGGCAGCCGGGTCGTGCGCGGCAACACCCGGGTTCTTCCGGTCGGCGGCACTTTCCTCTACGTCGAGCCCATCTACATCCAGGCGACGCAGGCCCAGCTTCCGGAGCTGAAAAAAATCGTGCTGGGCGTGGGCGACCGCTTGGCTTACAGCGACACGCTGGCCCAAGCCATCGCGGAGCTGGCCAAGCCCGCGCCGCCCGCCTCCGAGGAAGAGGAGGCAAGCGGCGTGGAAACCGAGCCCGCGGCGCCGCAGGAACCTTCTTTCCCGCCGCTGGATAAAGGTTTTGTCCAATCCCTGCGCCAGCACATGGCGCGCTACCGCCTCTTGACCTCGCAGGGCCGGCTGTCCGAGGCCGGCCAGGAGCTTGAAGCCCTCGAGCAGGAGCTCCAGAATTCATCCGCGTCCGGCTTGCGCCCGGCCAAGCATTCCCGCCGCCCGCGCCGATGAGCTTAAAATCGCGCGACACTTTCGCTCAACGCGCGACGTCTCAATTTCGATGAACCGTCTTTTGCCCGCGCTGCGCAATGGCATCAGCGTTGCGTAGCCATGCATGGAAGGTTGCGTCGAATATGCGTATGATAGTCCAGGAGAAAAATAAAGTGAAAAAGTCCCACATTAGTCTCTTACTCGCCGCGGCGCTCTTCGCGCCGATGGCCGCCGTCGCGCAGCCCGCTACGGGCGGTTCGGCTCCGGCCGCTTCGGCCGCCGCTCCCAGCGATGCCCACGCGGCTCTCGAGAGCGCGCGCGCCGCGTTCAAGTCGGCTAAGGCCCAGGTCCATCAGGACTGGGTGGCCTACAAGGCCGACAAGAAGGCCGCCAAGGCGGCCTGCAAGACCGCCGGCGCCGCTTGCGATGCGGCCAAGGCCAAAGTGACCGCCGACAGGCAGCAGATCAAGACCGACAAGGCGGCCCTTCATGAAGCTCATGAGAAGCTTCATGCGGCCTATAAAGCGTCCGGGATGAAGTCCCATCATCATTGGATGCATCACCACAAGGCTAAGGCCGCCAAGAGCGCCGCTCCGGCTGCCGCGCCCGCGGCTCCCGCCGCTCCCGCGTCAGGCAATTAATCGTTGTTGAGTCCGCAAACCCCTCCCGGCTCTAGGGCCGGGAGGGGCTCATTTTTTTGCGGGCAGGCCTATTCGCGAGGTTGCAATCGGGGCGGATTTACTATAATATGCCGGTCGCCCTTCTTGGCGGCACGCGCCGATGGATTCCAATTCCCGCAAGATTTTCCAGGAAAATTTCAAGGAAATTCATCCTGCCTTGCGGCCGGAGGAAGCCGTTGTCGAGGCCAACCGCTGCCTCTACTGCTATGACGCGCCCTGCGTCAAGGCCTGCCCAACGCACATCGAAATTCCCCGCTTCATCAAGCAAATCGCCTCGGCTGATTTGACCGGCTCGGCCAAGACCATCTTCGAGGCCAACGCCTTCGGCCATTCCTGCGCGCGCGCCTGCCCGGTCGAGGTTCTCTGCGAGGGCGCCTGCGTTTACCACGACTGGCAGGAAAAACCCATTTCCATCGCGCTCCTGCAGCGCCGAGCCACTGACGAGGCCCATGGAAACGAGTTGGAACCGTTCAAGCCCGGCCCGGACAACGGCTTTTCCGTCGCCGTGGTGGGCGGCGGGCCCGCGGGACTCTCCTGTGCGTCCTACCTGCGGCGCCTGGGCTACGCGGTCACCGTATTCGAGCGCGACAAGAACCTGGGCGGCTTGAACACGCACGGCATCGCGGAGTACAAGATGACCCGCAAAGTCTCCGCGGACGAGGTCAAGCGCATCCTGGCTTTGGGCGTGAGCGTCAAAAGCGGCATCGAAATCGGACGCGACGTGTCGCCGGAAGATCTCCTGACCGGCTTTGACGCGGTGTTTTTGGGCATCGGTCTGGGCGAAACCAAGCGCCTGGGGATTCCCGGCGAAACCTTGCGCGGCGTTTGGGACGCGCTGTCCTTCATCCGTCACGTGAAGGACCGTGATTTAAAGCCCTTGGGCCAAAGCGCCTGCACCATCATCATCGGCGGCGGCAACACGGCCATTGACGCCGCGACCCAGTCCAAAAGGACCGGCGCCAAGCGGGTCGTGCTGGCCTACCGCCGCGACGAAGAGGATATGAGCGCCTACGATTTCGAGCGCGCGCTGGCCAGGACAGACGGCGTCGAGTTTCTCCTGAACGCTGCGCCCATCCGCGTGCTGGGCAAGAAGAAAGTCGAAGGCGTTGAGTTCGCGCGGACCGCGGTCAAGAACGGAAAGGTCGTCGAAGTCCGCGGCGGACGGCATACGATTGAGTGCGATCGAGTCATCAAGGCCGTGGGCCAGGCCAAGCAGATTTCCGTGGCCAAAGCCTTGGGCGTGGATCTTGCCCCGGACGGCCGCATCGCGGTGGACCCGCGGACTCTGCGCTCCTCGCATTCAAAAATATTCGCGGGCGGCGACGCGACGAGCGGCGGCAAGGAAGTCGTCAACGCCGCGGCCGACGGCAAGCGCGCCGCCTACGGCATCGAGCGGACTTTGCGGCCCGGCGCGCCGCTGCCGCCCGGAAACGAATACTGGGTTTCCACGATTGACGGTCGCCGCGTGGCGCCTATTCCTCCTCGCGGCAAGGAGGCCGCTCATGTCTAAAGCGACGCCCGATCTCTCGGCCGACTGCGCGGGCATCAAGTCGCCCAACCCCTTTTGGCTGGCCTCCGCGCCGCCGACCAACTCAGGCGAGCAGATCATGCGCGCCTTCGAGTACGGCTGGGGCGGCGCCGTCTGGAAAACGCTCGGCCAGGATCCGCCGGTCATCAACGTCACCTCGCGCTACGGCGCCTTGGATTTGGGCGGCTCCAAAATCGCGGGCTTCAACAACATCGAGCTCATCACCGACCGGCCGCTGGAAGATAATTTAAAGGAGATGCTCGCGGTCAAGAAGCGCTTCGCGGACCGCGCGGTCATCGCGTCCCTGATGGTGCCCTGCGAGCGCCAGGCCTGGCACGACATCACCGCCAAGGTCGTGGACGCCGGCGCGGACGGCATCGAGCTTAACTTCGGCTGCCCGCACGGCATGTCCGAGCGCGGCATGGGCGCGGCCGTGGGCCAGGTGCCCGAGTACGTCAAGATGGTGACCGAATTCGTCAAGGAGAAATCCTCCATCCCGGTTTTAGTCAAGCTCACGCCCAACGTCGCGGACGTGCGCTACGCGGCGCGCGCGGCCAAGGCCGGCGGCGCCGACGGCGTCTCCCTCATCAACACGATTAATTCCTTGATGGGCGTCAACCTCGATACGCTCACGCCTAAGTTCGCCGTCGGCGGCAAGGCCGCGCACGGCGGCTACTGTGGCCCGGCGGTCAAGCCCATCGCGCTCAACATGGTGAGCCAAATCGCCACCGACCCAGAGACCAAGGGCCTGCCCATCTCCGGCATCGGCGGCGTCTCCACGTGGTCCGACGCGGCCGAGTTCATGCTTTTGGGCTCGTCCTCCGTCCAGCTCTGCACCGCGGTCATGCACTACGGCTTTCGCATCATCGAGGACTTAAACGCGGGCCTGGAAAACTGGATGGCGGCCAAGGGCTTTAAGCGCCTCGACGATTTCATCGGCGTCTCCGCGCCCAACGTGACGGAGTGGAAGCACTTGAACCTTCACCACAAGACCGTGGCGGAGATTGACGCCAAGACCTGCATCGGCTGCCAGCTCTGCTACGTGGCCTGCAACGACACCGCGCACCAGTGCATCGCGGTCGATTCCCGCGGCAGAAGCCGCAAGCCCGTCGTCATCCAGGAAGACTGCGTCGGGTGCAACCTGTGCTCCTTGGTCTGTCCGGTGGACGGCTGCATCACCATGAAGCCCGTCGAAACCGGCTTTAAGCCGTTGACCTGGGATGAGTACATGAAGAACGGCATGGCGGGCTACAAGGAAGTCTACAAGCGGGTGCACGGATAATTATTTAGGAGGAATCAAACCATGTCTCGAATCGTCAAAGGCGGGCTCATCCAAGCGTCGTGCGACTGGGCGACGCCCAAGCACACTCTCGCGCAAATCAAGAAGAACATGATTGACAAGCACGTGGGCTTGATCGAGAAGGCCGCCAAGCAGGGCGTGCAAGTTTTGAGCCTCCAGGAAATTTTCTACGGGCCGTACTTTTGCGCGGAGCAGGACGACAAGTGGTACGACACGGCCGAGACCATCCCGGGACCTACGACCAAGCTCATGCAGGCCTTGGCCAAGAAGCACAAGATGGTCATCGTGGTTCCCATCTACGAGACGCCCTCGACCGGCACCTACTACAATACCGCCGCGGTCATCGACGCGGACGGCGAAATCCTGGGGAGCTACCGCAAGAACCACATCCCCCACTGCGCGCCGGGATTCTGGGAGAAGTTCTATTTCAAGCCCGGCAACCTGGGCTATCCGGTCTTCAACACCAAGTACGCGAAGGTCGGGGTCTACATCTGCTACGACCGGCACTTCCCGGACGGCGCGCGCATTTTGGGCTTAAACGGCGCCGAAATCGTGTTCAACCCCTCGGCCACGGTCGCGGGGTTGTCCGAATATCTTTGGAAGCTCGAGCAGCCCGCGCACTGCGTGGCCAACCAGTACTTCGTCGGCGCCATCAACCGGGTCGGGAAGGAAAAGCCCTGGGGCATCGGCGAGTTCTACGGCCAGTCCTATTTCTGCGATCCGCGCGGGCAGATGCTGACCGTGGGGCCGCGCGACAAGGACGCGGTGGTCACCGCGGAGCTGGACCTGGATCAGATTCTGGAAGTGCGCAAAGTCTGGCAGTTTTTCCGCGATCGCCGGCCCGAAACCTACGGGGAGCTCGTCCAGCAGCTGCCGTAGAGCCGTCGCTTAACTAACCGCATGATTTCCGCCCTGCTCGACCCGGAAATCCTGGAGCACGCGGGCGATTTGTCCGGCTCGGCCCATTGGAATTCGGACATCGCGGCCACCACCAAGAAGAGCCGCACCTGGGCCATGAAGGACATCATGGTGCTCTGGATTTCCCTGTGCGCCTGCGTGCCGACCTACATGCTGGCCTCGTCCTTGATCGCCGAGGGCATGAACTGGTGGCAGGCCGTGGCCACGATTTTTCTGGGCAACTGCATCGTGCTCGTGCCGATGATCCTAAACGCCCACGCGGGCACCAAGTACGGCATCCCCTTCCCGGTCTATTGCCGCTCGTCCTTCGGCGTGCGCGGCGCCAACATCCCGGCGCTTTTGCGGGCTCTCGTGGCCTGCGGCTGGTTCGGCATCCAGGCCTGGATCGGCGGCTGGGCCATCTACAAGCTTTTGGCGATTTACTGGCCGGGCCTGGCCGCGTGGCCGGCCAACATCGCGGGAATTTCCCTGCCGGAGTTCTTGTGCTTCATGGCGTTTTGGGCGGTCAACATGTTCGTGGTTTACAAAGGCGTCGAGTCCATCCGGTTTCTGCTGAACATCAAGGCGCCGCTTCTAATCACGCTGGGCTTGGCGCTCTTGGCCTGGGCTTACTTCCGCGCGGGCGGCTTCGGGCTGATGCTCAGAACTCCCTCGGCGTTCGCCGCCGGGCAGCCCAAGGCCGGAAAATTCTGGGACTTCTTTTTTCCGGCCCTGACCGGCATGATCGGCTTTTGGGCGACCTTGTCCTTGAACATCCCTGATTTTACCCGCTACGCCAAGTCGCAGAAGGATCAAATCCTGGGCCAAGCCTTGGGCCTGCCGCTCACGATGGGGCTTTTCTCTTTCATCGGCGTGGCCGTCACGTCCGCGACCGTGGTGATTTACGGCAAGAGCATCTGGGACCCGGTGGTGCTCATCTCCATGTTCAAGAATCCCTTCGCGCTGGCCGTCGGCCTCGCGGCCTTGTGCATCGCCACCTTGGCGACCAACATCGCGGCCAACGTGGTGAGCCCGGCCAACGACTTCTCGCACCTCTGGCCCAAGCGCATCGGCTTTCGCGCGGGCGGCTACATCACGGGCGTCATCGGCATATTGATGCAGCCCTGGAAGCTCATCGCCGACCCCTCGGGCTACATCTTCAAGTGGCTGGTGGCCTACTCGGCGCTGTTGGGCTCCATCGGCGGCATCTTGATCGCGGACTACTTCATTCTGCGCCGCTGCAAGCTCGACATCGCCGAGCTCTACGCGCACTCCGGCCGCTACTGGTACAACAAGGGCGTCAACCCCAAAGCCGTCGTCGCGCTCCTGGCCGGCATTCTCCCCTTGGCGCCGGGATTTTTGGGC
>DATLSD010000063.1:0-4954 GCA_035534315.1 Elusimicrobiota bacterium | reverse complement strand
CGCGCGGGGTTATGAGCACCGAGGTGTTGTGCAGGCCCTCGGCGCTTTTCTCCAGGAAGCTTCCCATCATGACGAAAACCTTTAGCTCCGCGGCCTTGGCGCGCATCGCGCGCACCGTAGGCCCGTCCATCGGCTCAGCGTCGAGCGCGTAGCGCTCGAAGGCAAAATAGCCCACGTTCCAAAGCTCCGGCAGCAGCACCAAGTCCGCTCCGGCGGCCTGGCAGAGCAGGTATTCCGCGCGCGCCAAGCGCTCCGCCTTGTCCTCGTTGCCGACGCGCATCTGGATAAGCGCCAGCTTGAGCGGCCGCCGCAAGTCCTTCGAAGATTCGGCCATGCTAAAAATTTAATTCCGGCCGCGCGCGAGGCGGCGAAAAATTCCGCGCCGGCCATCGGCGCGCACGATGAGTGTTTCTCCGCTTTCCGGGTACTCCACCCGGTCCGAGAGGCCCGCGCCGGTCTGCACGCCGATCATCAGGACGCGACACGGCTTCTTATAAGGATTGCGGAACTGGTGGCAGACGCCGGTGCCCGCCGGCCGGCTGACCGCATCGCCGGCGCTTAACTCGTGCTCGTCGCGACCAAGGCGCAGACGGCAGCGTCCGGAAAGCACGAAAAAAAATTCCTCCTTGCGGCTGTGGCAGTGAAACCGCGAGGAATTCGAGCCCGGAGGAATTTCCGTAACGTCGACGCCCAAGCGCCCGGCCCCCGCAGCGCGGCCAAGGTTCCAGGACTTTCCGGCGAACCCCGGCCCAACATAGCGCTCGGACTTGACGTCCTTAATGCCGGAGATGCAGCGCGGGCGCTTGGTTTTCACATGGATATCCTATCAGATCAAACGGACGGCTTCGCCCGCTTGCCGCGATGAGGGCCCTTCCAAAATATTTCAGATGATTGTAGAATCAGGCCATGACGAAGACAAGCGCCTCCATCGCTCAAAAGGAAAAAGTTTTCTCTTCCGCCCTCTCAAGGAACAAGGATTGGCGGCAAGCCGCGCGCGAGACGGCGGCCAAGGCCAAGGCGGATTTGACGGGTCGTTCCTGCGACGCGGCTCTGTTTTTCATGTCCGAGCCCTACCAGGACATGGATGCCGCGGAGCTCTCGTCTTTGCTTTCCAAGGAGTTGGGCGCGCCGGCCCTGCTTGGCTGCAACGCCAGCGGCGTCATCGGACAGGATCGTGAAATCGAGATGGAGCCGGCGCTCTCCCTCCTGGCCATGAGCCTGCCGGGCGTCAAGATTTCCCCATTCTCCCTTTCCGAGACCGAGATTGCCTCCCTGAGCTCCGGCGCGGACTTGGTCAAGCTCCTGGATATTTACCCCACGGACAAGCCGAGTTTTCTTTGTCTGGCCGACCCCATGAGCTGCGACGCGGACAAGCTCCTGGGGCTTTTCAACGCGGGCTATCCCGGACGCCCGGTGGTCGGCGGCATGGCCAGCGGCCCGGCCGTGGGACGGGAAAGCTGGATATCTCTGGGTGGCTCATCGGAGCCCGCAGCGGCCTGCGGCTTGGCGCTTTCCGGCGATCTTGAAATCGAGACCGTAGTCTCGCAGGGCTGCCGGCCCATCGGTGAGCCCTTCATCATCACCAAGGCCGAGGAGCACGTGCTCTATTCCTTGGCCAGCCGCCCGGCTGTGAAGGTGCTGCTGGAAACCATCGAAAATCTCTCTCCCGTGGACCGAGCCCTCGCGCGACATTCGCTGCTGGCGGGCCTAGTCATGAACGAATACCAATCCAAGTTTAAGCGCGGCGATTTTTTGATTCGCAACCTCATCGGCTCGGACCCGGCGCAGGGCGCCTTGATGGTAGGCGCAGAGTTACGTCCGGGCCAGACCCTGCAGTTCCAGCTGCGCGACGCCAAGACCTCGGCCGAGGATTTGGAAGCCCTGCTTAAAAATCCAGCGGTTCGCCCGGGAACTGCGGCGGCGCGAGGCGCGCTGCTGGTCAGCTGCTGCGGGCGCGGACGCGGGTTCTACGGCCAGCCCGACCACGACATCGGCCTCCTCCAGTCTCTGCGCGGCCCGCTGCCCGTCGCCGGATTCTTCGCCAATGGCGAGTTCGGGTCCGTGGCCGGAAAAAACTACGTCCACGGCTACACCTCGAGCCTGGCGATATTCCGATGATGGACGCCGGCGGCTATCCTCTTTCCGCGGACCAGGCCGAGGAGCGGGCCTTTATCGTCGAGGTCTACCGCTGGATGACCGGAGGCTTGGCGCTGACCGGCGGCGTGGCGCTCTACATGGCCGCGCACCCGGCCTCTATCCGCGCGCTGGCCTCTCAGCCCATTCTTTTCTACGGGCTTATGACCATTGAACTGCTCGCGGTCTTCGGCTTGGCCGCCTTCGTGCGGCGCATGTCCTCGGCCACGGCGTCTTTCGTTTTTTTGGGCTACGCGGCTCTAAACGGCGTGACCCTGTCTTCGATTTTCCTGGTCTACACTCAATCATCCATCGCCAGCGCCTTCTTCGTCACGGCCGGAACCTTCGCGGCCATGAGCCTCTACGGCTGGGTGACCAAACGGGATCTGACCTCGCTGGGAAATCTCCTCTTCATGGCGCTCATAGGCCTCATCATCGCCTCGTTCGCCAACCTATTCTTCAAGAACTCCACGGTCTACTGGATCACGACTTACGCCGGGGTGCTCATCTTCACGGGCCTGACGGCCTATGACACGCAGAAAATCAAGGGGCTCTTGAATCCCTCGGACGAGGGCACCGAAGCGGAAACCAAGGAAGCCATCTCCGGCGCCCTGGCGCTCTACCTTGACTTTATAAACCTCTTTCTGGACATCTTGCAGATCATGGGCCGGCGCGAGGATTAGACCTCGCCCCGCGCCTCTCGCTCGAGTTTCCGCACCGCGTCCTCCACGACCTTGGTCGCCGCGCGGTTGGCATCTTCCACACTTGCAGCTGCGACCGCTTCCTTAAGCGCGGCAAACGGGATGACCGGGCCGAAGACAGCCTTCAAGCGCCGCGCGCGCGGCACTATTTTTCCCCGGGGCAAAGCCCCGAAGGCGCCGGAGATATAAACCGGCAGCACGTCGGCCTCGAAGTTAAGCGCCATGTAGCCCAAGGAAGGCTTGAACGCCCCCATGAGGCCGTCGCGCGTGCGCGTGCCCTCCGGAAAAATGAGCAGGTTGCGCCCGTTTTTGAGCTCGCGGCCGGCCGCGAGCAAGGATTCTTTTAGGCTTTTGGAGCGGTTGAAGGACAGCAGATTGGTGAAGTTGCCGAAAAACCAGCGATTGAGTGGGTTGCTGAAAAAATAATCCTGCGCAGCCAAGGACACCAAGTCGCGGCCCGCCGGGCCCATCGAGTACTTGATGAGTCCCATGTCCAGATGGCTGGTGTGGTTGGCCGCGATGATGAGCCCGCCGCGAGCCGGGAGGCAAGCAGTGCTGGGCCGCATAAGGAAATGATATTGCGGCCCGGCGCCGCGCTCGGGCACGTGCTCGGCGCCTAGGACCTCGACCGAAAAAAACCAGGCATAAGCGCCGTGCTGGCAAAAAGCGAAGAAATTTCGGACTAGACGTTTGAGCGCCGATGGCATGGTCCGACGTTAGTCCATGAGCCGTCGGTAAAGGTAGATGTACTCCAGCGCCATCGTTTTCGTGGTTCCGTTGAGGGAAGCTTCCCCGCGCTCATGCCCCCCCTCGGGGCTTTCGTAGAAAAAGACCGAGTCGCCCATCGCCTCCATCTTGGCCGCCATCTTGCGCGCGTGCGCCGGCTCCACGCGGTCGTCATCCGAGGAGGTCACGAAGAAAACCTTGGGGTAGCGCACGCCCGGCCTGACGTTTTGGTAGGGCGAGTAGCGCAGGAGGGCCGCGGTCATTTTGGGATTAGCCGGGTCGCCGTATTCCGAAACCCACGAGGCTCCGGCGCCGATGTGGGTGTAGCGCATCATGTCCAGGAGCGGCACCTCGCAAATCACCGCATGAAAAAGATCTGGCCGCTCGGTGAAGGCCACGCCGACTAAAAGCCCCCCGTTGCTGCGGCCCATGATGCCGAGGCGTCGGGGCGAGGTGACTCCGGTGTTGACGAGCGCTTGGGCTACGGCCAGAAAATCATCATAGGCTTTCTGACGATGGGTTTTAATAGCCTCCTCATGCCAGCGTGGCCCGAATTCTCCTCCGCCGCGGATGTTGGCCATGACGAACACGCCGCCTTTGGCGAACCACTCGTTGCCGATGACCGGCGAATAATAGGGCGAGTAGGCCGGAACCATGGACAGCTCGAATCCGCCGTACGCGTAGAGGAGCGTGGGATTTTTTCCGTTGTACTTCATGTCCTTGCGGTGAACCAAGAAATAGGGAATCAGCGTGCCGTCGGCGCTCTTCGCCCAGAATTGCTCGACCGTTAGTCCGGCAGTATCGAAGGTCGCGGGCTGGCTTTTAATCTCCTTCGGCTCGGCGTCGGATCCTGGCAGGGCCGCGTCTTCGGAATAAAGCGAGGGCGGCGTCAGGAATCCCTGGTATTGAATGATGACTCGGTTCTCGAAATTATCCGCGCTGGCCACTGAAGTATTCCCATTGTCCGGCAGAGAAATTCTTCCGGCCGTCCATCCTTTGGCGCCGTCGGCAAGGGCCAGCACCCGCCCGGAAACGTCATGAAGGACGTCCGCGTAAACCCGGTCCTTCGCCGTGCTCAAATCCACGAAGGCGGAATCGCGATCCGGGATATAAACCGCCTGGACGTAGACTCCCGAGTCGCTTGCTTCGACCTTATCCAAAGGAAACGAGATCAAAGTCCCGGACGAAAACGTCCGCGCGCCTGCGGCGCCCGTTTTCCAAGGAGTTCTCAACAGAGCCAGGAGTTGCCCGTGGAAGACGCCTTCCACGTTGGCGTCCGTCGGCAACGGGATGCGCGCGAGTTTGTCACCGGACTCCAAGAGATACTCGTTCGAGGTAAAAAATGTCTTTCCTTGGGTAATGATGGAGACGGAGCCCTCAGGCCTAAAAAATGT
>DATLSD010000062.1:0-25800 GCA_035534315.1 Elusimicrobiota bacterium | reverse complement strand
GGCCGGCACATGGGCGGGTCACAGCTTCGAGATAACGACACTCGTCGCGGAGGCGGCGCTTTTGGTCATCGCGGCGCAGGCCGGCTTCGTGGACGGCCCCCGCATCATGGCCAATATGGCGCACGACTCCTGGATGCCGCACCGCTTCGGCACGCTTTCCGACCGCCTGACCGTGCAGGACGGCGTCCTGGTCATGTCCATCGCCTCCCTGTTCCTGCTCTGGGACACGCACGGCGACATCACCACGCTGGTGGTCATGTACTCCATCAACGTGTTCATCACCTTCAGCCTGACCCAGGCGGCCATGATCCGCTTCTGGCTGCGCGGGCGCAAAACCAAGTCCGACTGGAAAAACAAGATTTCCATCCACGTCTTGGGCTTCGTGCTCTGCGCCGGCATGCTCGTGCTCAACATGGTCATCAAGTTCGCCGAGGGCGGCTGGGAGACCATGCTCATCACCTCCGGCATCATCGCCCTGTGCCTGCTCATCCGCGCCCATTACCTGGCGGTCAAGCGCCGGCTCTCGCGCTTGGACGACATCCTCACTGCCCTGCCGGAGAATCCCCGGTCGTCGGCGCCGCCGGCGCTCGACCCCAAGGCGCCCACGGCCGTGGTCCTGGTCGGAGGCTACGGAGGACTGGGCATCCATTCGCTCCTGGCCATCCAGCGGCTCTTCCCGAACTATTTCAAGAACTTTATCTTCATTTCGGTCGGCGTCATCGACTCGGCCTCATTCCACGGGGTGGGCGCGGTGGATGATTTGCGCCAAAGAACGGAGGACGAACTCAAGCGCTACGTGGGGCTGGCCCGCAATTTAGGCTTGGCCGCGGACTACCGTCTGGGCGTGAGCACGGAAGTCGTCGAGGAAGCGGAGCGGCTTTCGCTTGAAATCAGCCGGGAATATCCCCGCTCCGTAGTCTTCGCCGGGAAGCTGGTTTTCGAGCAGGAGCGCTGGTTCCAGCGGGTCCTGCACAACGAGACCGGCTACCAGCTTCAGCGGCGCCTGCAGTTTTCCGGCATCAACACCATGGTCCTGCCCGTGCGGGTGCTTTCCGGCGTTCCGGCTAGGGTTCCTGCCTGAGGAACCGCGCGCCGAAGAAAACAAAAAGCGCGCCGAAAACCACGTAAAGCCGCCAGTAGGTTTGGTGGATTTGCCCCCAAATCCCGCCTCGCGCCGCGAAGTGCCAAGAGAGCATCTCCACGGTAAAAAGCGCGACAGTCGGAACAATCATGAGCCAGGCCGCGCGCCGGGACGAGAGCTTCCAGTTCGTCATGATGGCCGCGGCGAAAAGCCCCAATAACGGACCGTACGTGTAAGAAATCACTCGAAACGCCAGCCAAAGGACGCGGTCCAAGCCCTTGAGCGTCAAGGCCAAAACTAAAAATATCGCGCCGAAAACCACGAAGGATACCCTCGACACGCCCACGAGATGTTTTTGCCCCGCGTCCTTGCCCCAAAAAGGCTTGTAAAAATCCATGACAAACGCCGTGGACAAAGAGGCCAGGGCCGAGTCCGCGCTGCCCATCGCGGCGGAGGCCACGGCAGCCAGCAGCAGCCCGCGCAGGCCCGGCGGCATCACGGCCAGAATGAAGCGGGGAAAAACGTGATCCGGATCTCGCATGCCCGCGACAAAGGCGGGGTGCGCCTGGGCGTAGGCGTAAAGCCCGACGCCGATGCTCAAGAAGATGAACGTGATGGGAATTCCCGCCAGGCCCCAGATGATGAGGGAAAACCGCGCCTTTTTTTCGTCCCGGCAAGCCAGGAGCCGCTGCACCATGTCCTGATCGACGCCGTAAGCGGCCGAGGAATTAAAAAACCCCCAAACCACCATGAGCGCTAGAAGATCCAGATTCTTCCTCTTATAGAGTTCCAGGAAATTAAATTTGTCATAGAGCGTGCCGTCCGGCCGGATCGCGTGCTTGCCGGCCGCGACGATGCCCGCAATGCCCCCGGGAACGTGCAGGACGATGTAGACGATGGAAATCACGGCGCCGGAGATGAGCAGGACGAACTGCAGCGTGTCCGTCCAGGCCACGGCCCTGCCGCCGCCCATGGTCGTGTAGGCCAGGATGGCCAGCACGACGAAGACGACGCAGTGCGCGTAGGAAACGCTGCCGCCGGTCACGACTTGCAGCACCTTGGCCACGACCACCACCCTCACGGTCGAAGCCATCGTCCTGGTAATGAGGAAATAGGCCGACGCGGTCACGCGCGCCCCCGAGCCAAAGCGCTGGGCGATGATCTCGTAAATGGAAGTGACTTTAAACTTCTGGAAGCAGGGAATGAACACGAAGGCGATGAAGACCGTGGCCATGATGTCGCCGGCGTTGCTCAAAAGATAGCGGTAGTCCGAGGCGTAGCCCTCCGCCGGAACGCCGACGAAGGTCAAGGCGCTGATGCAGGCGGCGAAAAAGCTGGCCGTGGCCACCAGCCAGGGGATGGAGCGGCTGGCGAGAAAATAATCCTCGGTGGTTTTCGCGGTGCGGTGGGCGGCCCACCAGCCGATCCATCCCAGAGCCGCGAGATAGGAAACGAGAATCGCGCCGTCTAAAAATCCCAGGTGAAGCGGCGCCAAAAAGCCCCCTTAGGGCGTCTTCTTGATTAGCGCTTTATTGGGGACGATTTTGGCTTTTTGGCGCAACTCTTGGAGGAACTGCGGCCATGCCTTGCCGATCTTGTCGGCTAGAAGCGCGTTTTTAAGCCGGGCGGAAACTTCCTTATACGCCGCCGGCTTGGCCTGCCGAAAGCTCACGACTTTAAGGATGAAATATCCGTTGGGAAGACGCAGAGGCCCGACGACGTCCCCGACCTTGGCCGAGAACACCGCCTTTTCGATCTGGGGTTGAAGCATCCCGCGCGGGATAAATCCCATGTCGCCGCCCTGATTCTTGGTGGCGTTGTCCAGGGATACCTCGGCGGCCACCTTGGAGAAATCGGCCCCGGACTTGAGCGCGACGAGCAGGTCGTTGGCCGAATTTTCGCTGGCCACCATGATGTCGCTCACGCGCACGGCTTCGGGCACGCCCAAGGTGCCCTTATGCGCGTCGAAATACTTCCTGACTTCGTCATCCGAAATGGAAATCTTATCGGCTTTCTTGACCAAGTCCTCGCGCATGACTTGATCCTCTATTTGGCTGCGCAGCGCGGCCAAGCTCGACCCAGTCGCGGCCAGACGAGCCTCGAAGGTTTTTTGATCTTTGAACTGCTTCTGAATGTTCTTTATCCGCGCGTCGATCTCCCTGGTGTCCGGGCGGACATGGTAGTCCTTCATCGCCTTGTCGACCAATATCTTGTTGACCAGGTCGCCCAACGCGGCGTTTCCGTAATTCTTGACGGCAAAGGCCGAGACCTGGGCCTGAGTCACGGGTGTTCCATCCACGGTCAAAACGACCTCTTTTTCCCCCTGCGCCCAAAGCGGCGCGGCCATGAAGATGGCGCACGCGGCGGTCAAAATTTTATTTGCGCTCATTGTTCCTCCTTATACTTAGCGAATAAGATTATACTTTGCCACTTTAGCATTCAGCGCCCGGATTTGTCTAGAAATATTCAACCTAGTCCGGGTCCAAGGACCCATAATGGCCTGGGCCATTTAACGCCGCCGGGAAAGCCCTTAGGCTCAGGCCGCCCCCCGACGGCCATGCCATAATGACCCCATGATCTCCCCACGGCGCGCTCTTGCGTTCACGCTTTCTCTTCTTGTGCTCGTTTCCGCTCCGGGCTTGCCCGCCTATGCCGCGGCCGCGGAAGTTTTTGACGCCGCGCCGTCTCAGAGCGCGCCTCTCGCCTGGATTCCCGTTTTAGGCGCGGCTTCCACCGAAATGGACGCTCTGCAGGATCCTGCGGCGCAAAACGTCTCGGGCATTCTGGACCAAATCCAGTTGGAAGCCGTCCTTCACCCCGGCTCCGCGGACGCCCTGGCCTTCGCCGGCAACCTGCCCGCGGCCGCCGATACGCCGGAAAAGCTCTCGGCTCTTCCCCAAGAAGAGCGCCTCCATATCCTCTCGCGGGCGGTCGCCGCCGCCAGCCGGGATCTTTCCGCCCAAGCCGCGCCGCTCATCGCCGAGCTTTCCCGTCCGGGATTTAAGCCCTCCGCCGCCGAGCGCCGGGTCCTTGGCCGGCTGGCTTCCTCATGGTTTTATCTTCCCCCGGCCCAGGCCGAGGCCGTGCGGGATATCGCGCGCCAGGAAACCGAGCGCAGCGCCCTTCAAAAAGCCCGCGGTTTGGCGCGCGCCTTGTCCGGCAAGATTCATTCCGTTCCGCCCATGGCTCCGGAAGTTCAAGCCGGGGCACGCATGATGTACGCGCGGCTGCGCCCTGCGCTGGCCAAGGCCGACTATTCACGCGCGGACGCCGTCGAGAACATATTGGCGCCGCAGGCCGCCCAAGCGCTAGCCCAGGCATCCCGAAGCCTTGCGGAGCGCGGTTCGCCGCGCAACGCATTGTGGACCGCCATTCTCACGAATCACCGCCAAATTTTCGGCGTCATCGCTGACGAGCGGATGGTCAACGCCCTGCGGCGCAGCGGCCAGTGGACGGAGTTGGTTTCGGCCCTGTCGCTGGCGGCGGCCGGGGAGCTCGCCCGCGCGGACGACGCCCAGAGCGACGAAGTCCTGCGCGAAGCCGGAGCGAACCATGATTTGCAGCTGCCCATCCCGGCCTGGCATCCCCTGGCCGGAGAATTTGACAGCGTCGCGGACGCGCTGGCCTCAGCCTACGGCGCGCCCCAGGAGAAACCCCTCGGCCCGGGGTTAAACCTGGGCAAGCCCTTTGGAATTCCCACCGTGGTGCGGCCTGGAACCGCCTTGGGCCTGGCCGTCGTCGCCGCCCAAATGTTCCAGGAAACATCCTTGGCCATGCCCGGCGCCGCCAACGGCTTGCTGGCAGGCCTGGCCGCCACGTCCGCCTTCCTTCTTTACGGTTCGGTCCTTGCCCATGAATTCGGGCACGCCCTCATGGCCCGGGCGCGAGGCATCGGGACCCGCAAAATCACCTTGAACATCATGGGCGGCGCGGCGGACATCGAGCACGACGGCCGGCGCCCGCTGACGGATTTTCTCATCGCCGCCGCCGGACCGGCCGTCAACGTGCTTCTCGTCGCGGCATGCTTCGTGCCGGCCCTTCTCCACATCCACGTCCCCCATCTGCTGACCCAGGCCTTGGTGCCCTTCATCCTGACCAATATTCTCTTAGTTGGGTTCAACGTTCTGCCCGTGCTTCCCATGGACGGAGGACTCATGCTGCGGGCCGCGCTTTCGGCGGCTATGGGAGACGACTACCGGGCCGCGCGGGCGGCCGAGAAAACGGCAAAAGTGCTCGCCATCGCTTCTTTGGCCGCGGCAACGGTGCTGCTGTTCATGGGGCACTCCGCCGTCGCTTGGGGGCTGGCGTTCTTAGGCATGATTGGCCTTGTGCCCCACGCCATTTCGCACCCCGGAACGACGCTGGTCGGGCCTAAAGCCAAAAACTAAAGGGCCTGCCGCACGTTCTCGACGTGTCCGGGAACGCTCACCTTGCGCCATGCGTTTTTAATCCGGCCGTCGGGTCCGATGACGAAGGTGGAGCGCTCGACGCCCATGTACTTGCGGCCGTACATGGACTTTTCCTTCCATACGCCGTAGGCCGAACACAGGGCCTTGTCCTCATCGACCAAGAGAGGAAAGGGCAGCCCTTGTTTTTCCTTAAAAGACGCATGGCTCTTGGCCGAGTCCGGGCTCACGCCCAAGACCGCCGCGCCTTTTTTCTTAAGGGCGGCGTGCTGGTCGCGGAAGTCGCAGGCCTCCGCTGTGCAGCCCGAGGTATTGTCCTTGGGATAGAAGTAGAGCACGACGGTCTTGCCCTTGTAGTCCGCGAGTTCATGACGCGCGCCCGTTTCGTCCGCGGCCGAGAAATCAGGAGCCTTGTCCCCGATCTGAAGTTCAATGTTTTTCGCCATGGCCGGATGATAACAGATGCGCCCGACAAGGATCAAACCCGGGTTCCGTATTGCCGTTTGGCTATAATGTCTGCGTCCCATGTTATCGAAACGGTCTGCGCCGCCGACGCGGGTAAAAGCGCCTCTTCGGCCTAAAGCCGCCGCCTGGGCGCTGGCCCTGGCCTGCGCGCTGGCGGCGCTTTTCGTCCTCTGGAGCACGCTCGGCATGATGGAGGCGGGCGTTTTCCGCGCGCCAGTCATGGATCAATGGAGCTTTCTCAACCGCATGCGGCTGTGGCAAGCCGGGCGGCAGAGTTTTTGGGCGCTTCTCTGGCGGCAGCACAACGAGCACCGGATGGTCCTGGGATTGCTGATCCTGGTCCTGGATCAGGCGTTGGTCGCGGCCCGCGGAACCTTCGCCGCGGCCTGCGCCTGGACGTTCCAAGGGGCGCACGCGCTGCTCTGGTGCGCGCTTTACTGGAAAATGGAAAAATCCGCCGCGCCGCGAACAGCCTACGCGGCGCTCGTCCTGGGCGCTTTTTTTTCCGCAGCGCAGTTCGAGAACTTTCTTTGGCCTTTTCAAGCCAATTTCATCGCCGTCTTCCTGCTGGCTTCCGCCGCCATCTGGTGCTTTCTTCGCCACTGCCGAACACGGAGCCCCGCGCCCCTCGTTGCGGCGCTGGCGTTCGCGATAGGAACGACGTTCTGCATGGCCAACGGCGTCCTGCTCTGGCCGATTTTTTTGCTCATGGCCGCCGCGGAAAACGCGCCGTCGCGAACCGGCGCCGCCGTCCTGGCGGCCGGCGCGACGGTTTTGGCGGCCTATTTACACGGTTACGCGACTCCCACACAGCATGCCAACCCGATTTTTTCCGTTCTCCACCCGCAACTTTTGACGGGCTATTTGGGAATCTATCTGACGAGCGTTTGGGCAGTACGGCCGACGTTCGTCACGCCCGTGCGCGCCGGATTCTTCGCAACGGCGCTTTTCACGGCGTTCTTCGGCGCCTATCTCTGGCGGCGTGTCCGCGGCCAAGCCCTGGACTACTCCTTCTACGCCTACTCGTCTCTGTTTCTCTTCGGCACAGCGGCGCTGACGGCGCTGGGCCGCATCAACTTCGGTTGGGCGCAGGCCGAAAGCTCCCGCTACGCCACCCCCGCCTTGCTCTTCTGGGTCTCCCTAGCCTCGGCGGCCTGCCTGTTCGCGGGACGCCGCAAGAACACGGCATGGAAAATTCTCGGGGCGCCGCTGATCTGCGGCGCCCTTCTTTTGGGCATGATTCTTCCCAGGCAGGCGTCCGGCGTTTCAACGGGCGTTAATTGGACGCGGCAGGCGGACATTTCCGGGCTTTCTCTCGCCATCGGCGCCTTCGATGCGGCGGCGTGGACCCGTCTCTATCCCGGGCCCGGCATGATTTTTTCGGTTCTGCCCTATCTCCAATCGCGACGGCTTTCCCTTTTCAGCGATCCCGACGTGGAGAAAATCGGGCGGCCGCTTTTCTCCTTCCTGACCGAAGCTGCTCCCGGGCGGTGCGCCGGATCGTTTTCCGGATTCATCCCCGTTCCCGCCGTCGCGCCTGGAATCCGGACCGGACGGGTCTTTGGCCGCGCCTGGGTTCGGGCCGCGCGCCCGCTGCAAACCGTCTTCATCGCCAATAAACGAGGGCGCATCGTAGGACTCGCCTACGCCTTCAGACCCGTGGAGCGTTTATTTCCTCCTCCCGATCCGCTGCGCGGCGCGTGGGGAGGCTATGTCCGGCTAGCGCCGAAAACACGCCGCCTTTTCGCTTACGGAGTCCTGCCGCGCGAACGCGCGGCGTGCCTCATCGGCGCCTTGAGTCTCGGGCCGATGAGACGCTTCAACGCCGCCCAAACTTCGCCGCCCGCCGCGGGCGCGGCGCCAGGGCTCAAATCGCGCTTGTAGAAATCGCGCAGGAGCCGGGGGCCGACAATTTTTTCAAGCCGGTCGTAGCCGTGAATTTCCCAGGGGCTCGTGCAGAGAAAAATCGCGGCCGTGGGCTTGCCCAGAGCCAGGGCCAAGTGCATGGCCAACGTATCCCCGGAAACGACCGCGTCGCAGCCGGCAATATCCGAAACGTAGCCCGCAAGCGAGCGCCTCTGGCGGAGAATCTTGACCGCGGCGCCCGCGCGCCGCAGGCGCCGGGCCAATTCAGAATATCCCCGCCAGGCCTTGCCTGGCCAGCGGTCGCCCACGCGCGGCTCAAGACCCACGCGCACGCCGCCGCGGCGCTTAGCATCCGACGCGGGCAGGAGATTCCCGCGCGCAATCCAATATTCCTCGCCGCGAAAAGGCAGTCCCGCCATGGCGAATAAAATTTCCTGATAGCTTTTCCTATTTTTTTTCTTGAGCGCGTCCGCCCGGCGGCGACCCAGCCGCGAAATGAGCCCCATGTCGAACCATGGCGCCGAGGATTTCGTGTAAACAAGCCTCCCGTTGTCGGCCGGCTTGACGCCGATAAAGCGCCGGGTTGGAAACCCGGCGGCCACGGCCGCGGCGACGGCGTTTTCCTCGAGGGAAAATACGGCGTCAAAAGAAAGGCCGGCGAATTGCCGCCAGGAGTCCAGCTCGCAGACCCCGGCCAGTGCCCGGCGCGGCAGGATGCCCAGCGCCTCGCGGCTCGTGATCCAGTAGACCTCGGCCTTGAGCGCGCGCAGAAGCGGCGTGGTCCGAACGACGTCTCCCAGGGCTCCGATCTTGACGATGAGGACGCGGCGCTTGGTCGAAAGAGCGTTCCTGCCGTGAAACGGGGCCATAACTTGGCCGTATCGTATCAAATCTTAGCCGCGGCTCCAGCGGGTTTTCGCAAGACCCTAGCCATCTCAAAAGCCTTGACAAACGGGACCGGACCTGATATTAATGTAACAGGCCACCGAGAATTCGGATGCGCCGTTGTCTTTTCTTAAAAAACGCGCCGAGAACGGCCTCCCAAGATGGAGGTGTTTCGGCGTTTTTTATTCGCCGGCGACGAGACGATTTGAATGGCTGATTGGTCCAAACTGAAGACGCAGGCAATCGCAATCGCGAGCACCGCCCGGAGCCGGGTCAAATCCCTGCTGGCCGGAGGGCCCGTCTTGTCGGTTGATTTGGGCGGCTCAGCCATCAAAATCGCGCTTATCGCCGAGGAAGCCGGGGGCCTGGAGATGAAGGCCTGGGGGCACGCGCCCTTGGACGTCGATCCCGAGGCCCCGGCGGATGATCGCAAGGCGAAGATGATTGACGTCCTGCGCCAGGTCCTCTCCATTAAGGGGCTCAAGCTCAAACGCGCGGCGACCTCGCTCTCCGGCAACTCCGTGCTGGTGCGCTACGTAAGGTTCCCATCTTTAAGCCCCGCCGAGCTCGCCGCGGTCCTGCCGATCGAGGCCGAGCCGTTCATACCCTTCGACATCAACGAGGTCCAGCTGAGCTTCCACGTCCTGGGCGAGGCGGAGGAGGACGGCCAGAAAAAAATGGACACCGTGCTGGTCGCGGCCAAGCGGGATCTTGTGTCCTCCCGCGTGGACGTCCTGCGGGATGCCGGGCTTTCCCCGGCCCTCATCGATGTGGACTCCTTCGCGCTGGAAAATGTCTGCGCGCGCCTGCCGGAAGGCCAGGCCGGAACGACTTTGTGCCTCAACATCGGGCATTCCGCCACGAATCTCTCCCTCATCGCGGACGGCGCCACGCGCGTGGTCCGTGACATTTTCATCGGCGGACACGCCGTCACCAAGGCCGTGATGAAGGAGCTTTCCTGCGACTACGCCCGCGCGGAGGAGTTCAAAAAATCGTGCGGACTCTTCCTGGACGAAGAAAAATCACGGGCGCTTCAGGAGCAAAAAAACGACGAGTTGGCCGCGGCCGCGGCCGCGGCGCAGGTCGTCAAGGACTTGGTCACCGAAGTGCACCGCTCCGTCGATTTCTATCTTTCCCAAGGACCGGACCGGGCCATCACGGGAGTCGTGCTCTCCGGCGGGAGCGCCCGGCTAAAGAACCTGCCCCATTTTCTCTCCGAGGATCTCAAGGTCCCCGTGAGCCTCCTCAACCCCATGGCCGCGCTCAAGCAAATCCCCGATGATTTTCCAGCGGAACTCTCCCCCTCTTTCGCCGTTGCCGTCGGCCTGGCCCTGCGCTGCGCGGGAGGCGCGCCGTGATCCGCATCAATCTCGTTCCGCAGGAAATCCTGGACAAGGCGCGCCAGAAGCAGTTCATCATCAAGGGCGCGGCTGGAGGCGTCGTCCTCATTCTCATCCTGGGCCTAGTTTCCTTCGGCCAATACCTGCGCCTGAGGGATCTCCAGGGCCAGTCCGCCAAGGCAGCCGAGAAGCTCAAGAAGCTGCAGGTCCTGGTTTCCGAGGTCCAGGAACTGCAGAAGACGGAAAACGGCATCCGCGATCGCCTCAACATCATCAACGGCCTGCTCAAGAACAGGCCGCTCTACCCGGACTTCATGTCCGATTTCGCGCGCGACGTGCCCGGAGGAATCCAGGTCCAGAACCTGACCACCACGGGCGGAGGAAGCGCCGGGGCAACCCTCAAAATTTCGGTCAGCGCGCGGGCGCTGAGCAACGACGACATCGCAAGCTGGATCGGCGACATGCAGAACTCAGGCCGCTTCACCTCGGTCGTTCTGGGCGCCGTTTCCGCCCAGGGCGCGACGCCGCACCAGGCCTTCTCGTTTACTCTTGACGCGACCTATAGCCCGAACCTCTAGCGCGACGCCATGAATTTTAAACTAAAGTTTAAGAAAATTTCCCTCGACAAAAAGGCCCGGCAGGCGCTGGCCGCGGCCGGCGGCGGCGCCTTCGCGATTCTCTCGCTCTACGTTTGGCTCTTGTGGCTGCCTTTGTCCGGCCAAATCGCGGCCGCGAGGAAAAACCTCTCGGACGTGAACTCGAAAATCGCCCAGGCGACCCAGGAAGCGCAAAAAAAACACCGCCTCGATCTCGAACTCGCCCAGTTGAACCAAACCGCCGCCGAAGCCAGCCAACGGCTGCCCCAGAGCAAGGACATCCCGGCCGTTCTCGTCGCGGTCAGCGATTTGGCCGCCCAATACAACGTCCAGCTACAGAGCTTCGTCTCCAACAAGGAAATCAGCCGAGGCTTTTTCAACGAGCTTGATTTTTCCGTCGCCGTCCTCGGCACCTACAACGACATCGGCCGGTTTCTCGCCGCGCTCTCGCTCCAAGAGCGCATTTTCAACGCGGCCGACGCGGTCTACGGCAATCCCAACACCGCCGGGCAAATTCCGGCGCATTTTACCCTAATCGCCTACCAATACAAAGGCTGAGGCGACCGGAGGCTTGATTCATGACGACGGCACAAGGACTTGCGCGCACTCTCGAAAAATCAACTGCCGGGCTCTTGTCCCTGCTTCTGGCGGCTTCTCCGGCAATGGCCGGCGCTCCGGCTGCGGCCAAGGCTTCGGTCCAAGCGCCCGCGGCCGTGCGCTCCATCTCGATTAAGGGCGACGAGGTCCGCATCGGCCTTGATGGGCGCGCGTCCTACGAGGACTTCATCCTCTCGCAGCCGCCCCGCATCGTGCTGCAGATTTCCAACGCCACCTACCACCTTTCGCAAAAAGACTTTCCTGGCCAAGGCGTCGAGCTCAAGGGCGTTCGGGCGGGACAATTCGCGACCGCGCCCGTCCCCGTGGCGCGGGTGGTCCTCGACTTGACCAAAGCCATCGCCTACCATGTGGCCATGGACGGCGACGATCTTCTGGTGAGCCTCGCCGCCAAGGCGGCAGGCGAGGTCAAAGCCGCGGCCCCGGCTCCAGCGGCGCCTGCAGCGCGAGTCCCGGCGGCAACCTCCTCGGCGCAGGCTTCTCCGGCGGCCGTTCCCGCCGCCCCGGAGACGGAGACGGATCAGCAGGCGCCCATCGACATCCTTGGCCGTCTTCCTACGGACAAGGTCACGCTGGACTTCGACCAGACCGACGTCAGGGACATCTTCCAGCTTTTCGCCGCCAAGGCCGGCATCAACATCATTTATGGCCCCGACATCCAAGGCCAGCTCACCCTGCACTTGAACAAGGTCCCCTTTAACGAGGCCTTCCGCACGGTCCTGGACATGCTCAACCTTACCACCGTCCAAGTGGGCAACAACATCCTGCGCGTGCTGACCCCCGCCGCGCTCACCAAAGTTCAGAGCGAGGCGGCCACGACGACTCAAATCATTCCGCTCAACTATGCCAAGGCCAGCGACTTGGCCTCCACCATCCAGCAAATCATCACGGCGGAGAAAATTCCCGGAGAAGCCATTTCGGACAGCAAAACCAACTCCGTCATCGTCACCGCCTCGCCCAGCAGCCTGACTCAAATCGCGCAGATGGTCGAGCAGTTGGACGTCCGGCCCAAGGAAGTTCTCATCGAGGCCAAGATGGTTGAAGTTTCCTTGGACAACAGCCTTGATTACGGCATCCAATGGAACGAAGTATCTCAGGGAGCCAACGGCGGCGGAACGGACTATACCGGACTGCCGTTCACCGAAACGGCGCCCACCGGCGGCACCAGCGGCACCAACAGCCAACTCAGTTACAGCAACTTCCTTGCCAACCAGCCCGGCAAAACGATCCCCAGCTTGGGCAGCGCCGTCACGGGCACCGGGGTAAGCCTCGCGCCGACCTCGGCCTTTGGGGCGTTGACCCTGGGCCGCATCACCAGCCATTACATCCTCAACGCGACCTTGAGCGCCGCCGCGGCCGCGAACAAGGTCAAAATTCTCTCCGATCCTAAGATCGCCACGCTCAACAACCAGCCCGCCAATATAAACGTGGTCACCAACGTGCCCTATGTCACAACCACGATCGTGGCGGGCAACACCGGCACCAACGTTCCCCAGACGGTCAATTACGCCACGGAGGGCATCCAGCTGACCGTGACCCCCCTTATCAACGCGGACGGACGCATCACTCTGACCATCAATCCCAACGTCAGCCAGCCCTCCGCCACGGCCAGCGCAAACGCGGCGACGGGAGCTCCCGCCCTTGACACTCGCAGTGCGCAAACCACCGTCATGGTCAAAAACGGCGACACCGTCGTCATCGGCGGGCTTATCCAAGATTCAGTGACCAATGACATTTCCAAGATTCCTCTTCTGGGCGACATCCCGATTCTCGGCTGGCTCTTCAAGAGCACACACAAGGTCCACAATCGCAACGAACTGCTCATCTTCGTGACGCCGACCATCATGACGGACTAGGGAGCCGGGTGCCGGCCATTGGAATCGGACTTCTCGCTGCTCTCGGGCCCCTGCTCCGGGGCGCGTGGGATCTCTGGGCGCAGACTTTCTTTTTCTGCCTCTGCATTTTTCTGGCCGCCTTATGGCTGGGAGCCCGCGTCGCCAACGGCTATCTACCCCTGCCCTCCAAGAAGGTTCTGCTTTGGTCCGCGGCGCTCGCCGCCATCGCCGGACTGGCCGCGTTTCTAAGCCCGGTCCGCTTCTATAGCCTTCCCGCGTGGCGGGATTTGGCCTTGGGTTTGGCCGTATTCCCGTGCTTGAGCTTGGCTTCGCGCCGCAACCGCGAGCGGCTGGATCAAGCCGTGCGCGCCGCCGCTTGGCTGGCGGTGGCCCTGGCCTTCTACCAACATTTCAAGCAGAGCGCGGCGAGCCCGGCCGGGCCCTTTCCCAACAAAAATCTGATGGCGGCGGCCGTCCTGCTCTGGCTGGGCGCGGCCTGGGAGACCGCGGACTGGCTTCTGGCCGCGGCGCTTTTTCTCGTGCTGTTTTGGGATCGCAGCGTGGGCGCGTGGCTGTCCCTGGCGGCGGCGCTGGCGCTGAATCGAAAAAACGTTCCGAAGGCCGTCCAGATCGCGGGCGCCGCCGTCGCCGTGTTCGCGCTGGGGGCGCTGGTCTTGAAGCTCCAGTCCCCGGACGCCGTCCACCGCTGGCAGTGGTGGTCGTCCGCGGCTCGCATGATCCGAGACAAGCCTTACTTGGGCTACGGGCCGGGCTCTTTCGCCTACGTGTTCCCGGCGTACCGCAAGCCCGGCGATCCCTTGGGCTCGCTCTACGCCCACGACTATTTCCTGGAAATCGCCGCCGGCTGCGGCGTGTTCTACGCCCTGCTCTGGCTGGCGGGAATTTTGTCATTTTTGCCGCGCGCTTCTGCGCCCAAGCGCTTCGCCGTTTCGGCGCTGCTTATCCAATCCCTCTGGGATTACCCGCTCTCCATTCCCGCGCTTTTTTGGCTCTTCTGCCTTTTCGCCGCGGACGGCGTGCCCGAACCTGCGCGCGGGGCAAACATCCCGGGCCGGTGGAAAATTCCGGCTCTCGCGGCGGTTCTCGTTCTCGCCTGGAGCCTGGAGTCCGGCGCTTGGGCCGCTTTCCGCGCCGATGAGTGGCAGGCGCGCGCGGCCGCCGCGGCCAAAAGCGGCGCACGCCCGGACGCGGTGCGTGATTTGCTGCGGCGCTCTGAAGCCTCCGCGCCGGATCCGGAAACGGAGGAGCTCTTGGCCGAGTTGACGCTGGCGTCGGCGCCGAAAACACGCCTTTCCCCGGCCGATTCCGCAGGGGCGCTTGACGCGCTCAAGAAAGCGGCGGCTTTAAACCCTTATCGCTGCGAAGCGTGGAACCTGATGATCCGACTGGAAGAAGCGCGCGGCGCGGCCGCGTCGGCGGCCGCCGATTTCCGCCGGGCTCTGGCCTTCTGCCCTCGCTTAAGGGAAAATCGGAGCGGCCCGCCGTGAAGCGCCTGGAAGCCCTGGTTCCCCGGGACAAGGACCTGCTTGTGCTGGCGCTGCTCGCGCTGGCGGTTTTCCTGCGCTTTGCGCCGATGTGGGCGCGGGGGCTGACTCCCTTTTGGAGCGATCTGACCTACCTGCATCACCCGTGGCGCGCGTTCGACGCCGAGACCCTGCAGGCGGGCCGGCTGCCGCTCTGGAATCCTTATCTCTACTTCGGCATGCCCGCGGCCGCGACCATGCAGGATTCTTTATTTTATCCCGGCACGCTGCCATTTTTCTTCTGCGGCTTTGCCGCGGCGCTGGCCGCATACCACTTCCTGCATTATTGGCTCTGCGCGGCGCTTAGCTTCCTCTGGCTGCGTTCCTGGCGGCTCTCGCGCGGCGCGGCAGCGGCGGGGTGCGTGGGGCTTTCCTGGGGCGGCGTGATGCTGAGCCGCATGCCGTTCTTGAACCACCTGGCGGTCCTGGCACTAGCCCCGGCCTTCTTCCTGTTTTTCCGGCGCCCAATGCTCTTGGCGCTCGTCCTGGCGCTGTCCTTCCTGGCGGGCTATCCGGCTTTTCTCATCGGCGCGGCCCTGCTCGCCTGGATCCTGGCCGCCGTTCTCATCCGCCGCGACCGCCGCCTGAACCTTTTGCGGGGCGTTTGGGACTGGAGCCGCGCCGCGGCGGGAGCCATGGCCCTTTCGGGATGCCTTCTTCTGCCCGCGTGGCAGCTGCTGTCCCTCTCCCCGCGCGCGCATGGGCTTAAGTACGCCGATATTTTCCGGTTTCAATTTTCTCCGGCCGATCTGCGCCAATGGGTGAGCCCCTGGCTCGTGCCCTGGTCGGCCTTCAACCCGGCCGTGGAGTGGTGGAAGTGCTGCTACGTCGGTTTTTTGGGCTGGGCCGCGGCCCTTTGGGGAGTTTGGGCCCTGCCGCGCCGCAAAGCCGCCGGTCTCGCGGCGGTTTTGCTCGCGATTGGGCTCCTCCTCTTGGGCAACTCCAATCCCGTCTCGACTTTTTTGTGGCAGCATGGCGGACTTCTGCGCTTCATCCGCTATCCCGGCAACCTGGATTATCTGGCCGCCTTCACGCTCTGCCCCTTAATCGCCTTGGGCACGCAGCAATGTTCCCGGCGGGGTCTTGCCGCGGCGGCGCTCTGGCTGGAACTCTCGCTCTGCGGCTTTCATGCCTTTCCCTTGGCGCCGCGCGGGCTCTTCACCTCGGCGGGACCGCTGGTCCGCCGCCTGCAGAATGAACTTCACGGGAACCGCTATCTGCTCTCGCCTAAAACACTGGAGTTCGACCGCGGCCTTTCCTACTCAGATTGGAAACACCGCCTCTACGGGCTCACCAACGCCCCATACCATCTGGCCGCCGCGGGAAGTTTCGGGGATCCCTTATCCCCTCGCGCGAACTTCGCCTTCATGAACCTTCTCTACACCCGCGCCTCCGCCGACGCGGCCGCGGCGCTTTTCCCTTGGGCCGGAATTGAATATCTGCTGACGGGCAAAAAGCTGGCGCCGTCCGCGCTTCTTGAGCCGCGAGGCCGCACGCTCTGGCGAGTCTACGCGGCGCGGCGGCAAATATCCCTGGCTTATTTCTTCAATGAAAAAATCGGAGCGAAGATTCCGGAAAATTTGACGGCGACACCCATGCCGCGGACGGCGCGGCCGGCCGCGTGGAGCAGCCCGGACGGAGAGAATTTCACGGCCTCCGGGAAAAGCTCCGCGCCGGGATGGCTCTTCGTGTCCTGGCCGCGCTACCCGGGGTGGCGCGCGCGGCTGGTTACGCCCGCGGGCGCAGCGGCGGCGGCGATGGTTCCGGCGCTGGGGCTGTTTCAAAAAACGCGCGTGCCCGCGGGCGCGTGGATCCTGCGGCTTCGCTACGATCCGGCGAGTTTCCGCTGGGGCCTTTGGTTGAGCCTTGTTTCCCTCATCGCCCTGGCGCTGGCGGCCGCGCGCCGGCTGCGAGAAGCCCTGCATGCGCGCTAGGGACTTCGCGCTTTTCGGGCTTTTCGCGGCCCTGATCCTTTTTCTCCTGGCCCCATCCTGGCTTGACGCGCGCACGGCCTTGTTTAATTTCGGGGACCTTTACGCGTACCACTACCCTCTGCGGCATTTGGTCGCGAGCTCCCTGGAGCAGGGCCGCCTGCCTTTTTGGAACCCGTATATTTTCGCGGGAACGCCGCTTTTGGCCAACCCGCAAAGCGCGATCTTCTATCCCGTCTCGCTCCTGGGATTTTTCTTTCCGCTCGTCCTCGCCTTTTCCTGGGACTACGCCTTCCATCTTCTCTGGGCGGCTCTGGGCGTGTGGCTGCTGGCCCGCGCTTGCCGGCTGCCGCGCCCGGCGGCCTTGGCGCTTTGCGCCTTCTACGCGCTCTCCCCGTTTCTCGTCTACCGCGTGACCGAGGGAATCCCGACCCTGCTGGCGTCCTTGTCGTGGGTTCCCTGGTGCTACCTGGCTTGGCTGAGCGCGGACTTCTGGCTTTTGAGCGGCGTCTTTGCCCTGCAATTTTTATCCGGACATCCGCAATTTCTAATCATCAACGCCCTGGGAATGCTGCTCTATGCAGCGAGCCGCGGGCGGTCCGGAGGCCAAGCCGCCGTGCGCATGGCCGCGGCGGGGGCCGCCGCCCTGGGGCTTTGCGCCGCGGTCTGGCCGCTGACTTGGCAGTTTCTTTCTCTCTCGGTGCGGCGTATTTGGGCGCCCGCCTTCAGCCTGGGATACTCCTGGTCGCCTAAGTTTTTATTGACTTGGATTTGGCCGGGCGCTTTCGGCAGCCCCATGGCCGCCGGGTTCTCCGGGTTTCCTTCGCTGTTTTTCGAGCGCTCGAGCCTGTTCCTCGGGTTTTCCGGCCTGGCCCTGATCCTTATGGGATTGCGCCGCCGGCGCGCCGCGGCCGGAGCGCTTATCCTCGTCGCGGCGGGGATATTCGTCGCCCTGGGCCGGCATAACCCGCTCTATCGCGCCGCCGTGGAAACGACCGCTCTTGATTTCCTGCGCACCCCTTCGCGCTTTTTGCTCCTGGCCTTCTGGGGCCTTCTGCTTTTAGCCGGCGCGGGCTTGGCTCGAATTAAAAGCTGGCCCTTTAAGCGCGCGCTTTACGCCCTGGCGGCTCTGGCGTTGTGCGCCGAGCTTTCCGGATGGAGCCGGCGCTTCTTGAAGCCCCAGGCCACCAGGCCTTTTTTGGGCTTTAATCCCGTCATCGCCGAGGCGTTCGGGAACAGGCCCGTGCGCGTGATGACGGATCCGGGCTTGGCCAACCCGGACAAGACCATGCTCTACCGGGCGATGAACGTCAACGGCTACGACGCGTTCTACCTGGAAAGCTTCGCCTTCTACGCGGCCAGAAGCGCGGGCCGCCCCGCGGCGGACGCGAGCCGATCCTATTTGACGAACGTGAATACCCCGGAAATGCGGCGCTTGGGCGTGGACGATTTCATCGCGCGAGACGGGATGCTGCATCCGGCAAGCGGACCGCTCCGGCCTCTTGTTTTTTTCACCGACGGCGCAAAATCCGCGGGGCCGGTATTGGGCAAGGCCGGAGTTTTCATGGAAAACCCGGAGACTTGGCGCGTCACGGCCACCCCGTCGCCGCGCGCCAGGGCTCTTGTCCTCTCCATTCCTTTTTATCCGGGGTGGCGGGCCTATCTTAACGGCCGCCGCGTCCCGCTGGCTCGGTGGGACGGCTTTTTGCAGGACATCACCCTGCCACCGGAACGGGCGGCGCCCAAGACGATGCGCATACTGCTGCGCTTCAAGCCGACCCTCTGGATTTTATGGCTCTGGGTTTGTATCGTATCTTGGTCCCTGTGGCTGGCCGCCGCCGCCCGAGCCGTCGCGCGCGGCGCCGCGCCGCCGGGGTTTTCCGGCCTTCATTCATGCTGAGCTTCACGCGCAGGCACCTCTCCGCAGCGGCCGCCCTGGCAGTCACGCTGGCCTTCCTGGCTTTGGCGCTCCGCCACGTCCAAGTGGGCAAGCTCTGGGAGATTTTCAGCCAGGCCCGTTGGCGCTGGGTCGCGATCATGTGCGCTCTTTCCCTCGCGGACTTGTCCGTGCGCGCCTGGCGCTGGCGGCTTCTGCTCAGCGACGCGGCGCCCGAGGCGCCCGCCAAGCTTCTTTTCCGCTTGGAGGCGGTGGGCATCGCGCTCAACAATATCCTTTTTCTCCGCTTGGGAGAATTCGCCCGGGCCTACATGGCCGGACGAGAGCTGGACGTTCCCGTGCTCGCCGCTCTTTCCAGCGTCGGAGTCGAGCGCGCCCTGGATTTGGCGGCGCTCTTGTCTTTGTTCTGCTGGGTCGGCTCGACCTCGCCCGATTTCTCCTACCCGGGATTCTTGCGCGCGGGGGCCGTCCTGCTCGTCTTGACCGTCGGCGGGCTCGTCTTTCTCGCCGCTGCGGGAAAGCCCTTGAAGCCCGGCGGCTCCTGGCATAAAAAACTCTCGCGCTGGCCTAAAATCCAGGACTTGGCCTCGCAGATGGCCTTGGGCGCTTCGGTCCTGCGCCGCCCGGCCGCGGCAACCGCGGCCGCCGCAGGCAGCCTCGGGCTGTGGATCATCGACAGCCTGTTCTACTGGGCTGGAGCGCGCGCCTTGCAGTTGGGATCGGTGCTGGGATTTAAGCGCTCGGTGCTGGTGCTGACCTGGTCCGGCGCGGGCACCGCGCTTCCGGCCGCGCCCGGAGCCTTCGGCACGTTCGAGGATTTCGTCAAGTCTTTGCTCATGGATTTCAAGGTTTCGGCCCAAAAAGCCTTCGCCTACGCCTTTTTCAACCACATGGTGGCCTACATCTTCGTGACCCTGCTCGGCCTGGCTTTCCTTTATCAGGAAGGGCTCTCCCTGGCCGAACTCAAGGGCGCCCTGCGCCATGGCCGAGACGCTTAAGAACCGGCGTCTCAGCGTCGCGATGGTGAGCGCTAGCTTTTACCCCTACATCGGCGGCGCGGAAAAGCAGGCGCTGGAGCTGGCCGCGGCGCTCGAATCGGGCGGCGCGCGCGTCACCGTCTTGACCCGGCGCCTGCGCGGACTGCCCGCCGAGGAGACCGTGCGCGGCGTGCGCGTGATTCGGCTGCGTTGCCTGGGGCAGAAAGGCTTTTTCAACGCGGCAAGCTTCGGCTTTTCGCTCTTTTTCCATCTCCTCAACCAGTCGGCGTTCTATGACGCCTTTCACGCGCACTTGGCCGGCTCTCCTGCCCTGGCCGCGGCGATGGCCGGCCGCTTCCTTAATAAGCCGGTCTGGGTGAAGCTGGGCGGCGGGCGCGGCGTGGGAGAGCTTTCCGGCTCGGCGAAAACCATTCCCGGCCGCCTCAAGCTCCGGCTCCTGGCTTGGCTTAAGCCACGCTTCATAGCGGTCAGCCCCGATTTGGTGGAGGAAGCCGCGGTCTACCTGGGACGGCGCGTCGGCGTGCAGGTGCTGCCCAACGGCGTGGACACCGCGCGCTACCGCCCCGTTTTGGCCGCGCGCAAGGCCGAGTTGCGCCGAAGCCTGGGCTGGCCCCAGGACGGCCTTGGGTTCGTCTACGCCGGAAGAATAGCGCCGGAGAAGCGGCTGCCGTATTTCCTGGAAGCCTGGGCCGACGCCTTGAAGAAATCCCCCGACTCCCGCGCCTTCATCGCCTTCGTGGGAGACGGCATCGAGGCGGCGCGCTTGAAGGACATCGCGGCCTACGAACGGCTTCAAGACCGGGTCTTTTTAGCGCCGCCGACGGACGACGTCGCGCCCTTCTACGGCGCCTCGGACGTCTTCGTGCTTCCCTCCATTTCAGAGGGGCTCTCCAACGCGCTTTTAGAAGCCATGTCCAGCGGGCTCGCCGTTTTAGCCAGCCGCGTGGGCGGCACGCCGGAAGCCGTCACCGAGGGGCATAACGGCCTCTTGTTCGCCCCGGAAAACGCCGAGGAAATCCGGGTGCAGGTCAAAAAATTCCTGGACCACCCGGAGTTGGCCGCGCAGATGGGCCGGGAAAGCCGCGGCATCGCCCTGGAGAGATACTCCCTGGCCGAGGTCGCCAAGCGCTACGAAGCCCTCTACGCCGAGGGCTAGCTTTCCTTGAAATAGCCGCGTCCTCGCCAGCTATAACATAAATCTGCGCCCGGCAGGACTTGAACCTGCGACCCTCCCGTTATGAGCGGGGTGCTCTAACCAACTGAGCTACGGGAAATTTAGATTATTTTATAAGCTAAGTCTTGGGCTCTGCTCTTTCGCTGCAATAGCCTGGTGTCCATATAGGTGTCCATCAAAACCCACGCCCTCAAGCATGAGTCGCGGCAAACCGCTTGAACTGGCTTTTCGGGATGATGACCATGGCATCCGGCACCAACGCCAGGTGCGCCCCCATCTTCTCTCCCGCGCGCTTGTAGAGGCTCAGAAGATGGTCAGAATCGACTTTTTCAAGCCTGGAGACATGGGTTTGCTTGAGCCCTAGCTCCTTTGCAAGCTGTTCCTGAGTCATGCCCAAGAACTGACGAAGCAATGCAACTTGGACCGGAAGAGGCCGGGTCATCAATTCCTCGAAATACTCGGCGGCATACTCGGGGTCGGACTCGATGGCCTTGCGGACATCCTGGTCAAACCCAGATTCTTTTTTATTCATAATTTTTCTCCAATACCTCGCGCATTCTGCGGTGAGCGCGTTCCAACTCGCTTCTCGGGGTCTTCTCTGACGCTTTCTCATACGCGGACAACAGCCAAAGCTCATCATTACGGATACAGAAAAAGATGCGATACGCAATCTTATCGTAGAGCCGCTTAAGCTCCCACAATGGCTCCCATCCGCGCAGTATCCTCACAGTCACATTCAGCGTGTGGGGCCAAAACGTCTCCAAAGTCTGAATGTCGATGTCCAGCTTTACGGCTGCTTTCTTTTTTTGGTTGCTCTTCCTCAAGGCGTCCAGATAGTCTCGAACATCGCCGGACTCCCCGTGAGGGTAATATTTTCGATGAAGCATTATTTATACCTCTTTCAGTATATACCTAATTAGGTATTTTGTCAATAGTCAGCCCTTCACCGCCGGACCGACGGGTGTTTTCGTCCACCGGCTATCCAAAATCTCAATAGCCACCTTCTTATGGTGCGGCGAAAGGTGCGCGTAGCGAAGCGTCATTTCGAAAGTCTGGTGGCCCAGCAACTCCTGAATCGTCTTCAGGTCCACCCCGGCCATGGCCAGATGCGAGGCAAAGGTATGGCGCAGGGTGTGGAAGTTCACGTCTTCAAGTTTGGCGTCCTCGACCGCCGCCTCGTAAAGCTTGCGGAGGTTGGAGCAATCAAAGACCCGCTCCCCGGTCTTGGCCAGGGCCTTAAAAAGGCCGCGCAAGGTCGAGTCCATGGGGATTTCGCGCGGCTTGCCGCTCTTGGTGTTGAGCACGTAGATGATCCCGGTATCCAGGTCCACGTTCTTCCAGAGCAGGGACTTAAGCTCCCCCCGTCGCATGCCGGTATGCAAAGCCGCCGTGACCAGGGGCTTGATTCGGGCATCCACCACGCTCATGAGCCGGTGGACCTCATCCGTGGTCAGGTAGCGCAGGCGCTTATTGTCCACGCGCAAGAGCTTGACCTTGCGGGCCGGGCTCTCCCCGTGGAACTTGCCCCACTCGCTGGCCTTGGTAAAAAGGTTCTTGAGGACCTGGTGCGCCCGGTTGATGGTCGAGGCCGCGACCTCGGCGCGGCGCTGGATGCGCAGCTGCTCGATTAGGAGCGGCGTAATCTCATCCAAGTATCTGTCCCCGAAGGCCCGCTTGTAATACTCCAGGACAAAGCGGTCGCTGCGGGCGGAGCGTTTGTTGACCTGGGAATGGTTCTTGAAGTAGAGATCCGCCATGTCGGCGAATTTCGTCCTGACTTTGATTCGCTCGGGAAAGAACCTCTGCTCGACAATTTCGGCCTTGCGCTTCTTAAGCAGGTCTTCGGCCAGCCGCCGGACCGGGCCGGCGCATTCCCGCCGCCTGCGGCCGCGATAGTAATAATCGACGTAGTAGTTGCCGCCCTTCCTATAGATGGCCATGGATTGCCTCCTCTTGCGAATTTTCCGGCCTGAATGTCCGGCTTGAAAGCCAGCCCTCGATCTCCCCCAAGTCGAACCGGGTCGAGCGGCCCAGCTTTACGAAAGGTATCCGCCGCTGGGAAACCCAGTGGTAGAGCGTTCCCTTCGGCATGCCCAAATAATCGGAAAGCTCCTCTATGGATACGATTCTTCTCTTCAATTGTTCCCCGCCAATCATCTACTTGCCCCCGCTGCCGACTTTGAGATAATCACCGGGCCGATATCCTTCTGGCCTGGCCGACGGCGGCAAATGGCTGTAGGGATTGCGCTGATGCCCGACGCCCCACTGCTCCGGCTCTTTAGGCGCGTCCAGGCTGGCCGTGGGCGGGGCCTCCTGGCCGCGCCGGACCGGTTCTAGCGCGGGAAGATTCTCCGGGGCCGTGACCGCAAGAGCCTCAACCGGCGCACAACTCCCGGTATTTTTAGGCGCAAGCGTCAGGAAAGTCTTGTTGCTCGGATAACAAAAGATGGAATATCCGGTGAACCCGCAGCGTCCCCCGCTGTCGCGGAACTCCTGCAGGCTGGCCACAAAAAGGCGGGTGACATCGTGCTTCCTGGCGAGCTTCCACATGAATTCAGCGCCTTTCGGCCAGCCGGTCAGATAGAGGACGCTCCCCTTATAACTGATTTGATTGAAATAGCGATCAAATATCTCCTTGTACCGCAGATCGGATTTTTGCGTGAGCTCGACCTCGATGGCCTTGGGATATTCCTTGTCCGGGAGCCATAAATCGGGATAGGCTTCCCGGCCCTTGGGGACCCTCACACCGTCCGCGTTCCACTTGCCCAGCTGGCGCTCTGTCAGCACCCTGCGCCCCAAGAGCTCGGCCAGCACCAGGCCCACCCCGTTGACCTTAATCTCATGGTCAATCAACGCCTCGGACATGCCCCTGCGGAATCCCGGCATCCTGGCCCGGCCCGCCACGATAAGCGCTTCATGGCCCCCTTCCGTTAAGGTATAGAGCTTCCTGTGATTTAGATAGTAATGCGACCGGACATAGCCGCCGCGCTCCAAGTCCGACATCCGCTTATAGCACGCCTTCGTATATATTTCCCGGCCATGCTCATTGAAAAATAACCTTGTCCGCTCCGTATTTCCCGCTTCCTTCTTGAACACCAGCCCTTCCAACTGCCCCAACCCCAAGATGCCCCACTTCTCGATTGCCCCTAGAATTTCATAGTCCCTTTCCCCCAACCTAACCCTCTTCAACCCATGACCCATTCCCCGCACCCCCATCCCCTTTTGAATTATTTTTTGCCCCTCAACCATTTATTTCTTCTCAAATTCCACGATGATTTCCAGTTTTCATAACACCTTCTTTAGCCCGCCGACTTCCCGACCTCCCTCACTCACTTGTCTCCGATGTAGAGGGAGGTCGGGAAGCTGAGAACGCGCAGCGCTCTCAGAGGCGGGCGAAATTCCTCCGCATTTCTCGCGCCATTTTTTTCAACGAGGACTATACCACTCCCCGTTTTCCGTTCTGGCGCGTCAGAAGACTTGCCAGAATATCTGGTGCTGTTCTGGCTGCCAGAACAAAAACGAAAGCTGCGCCGACCAGCACACCATGAAATTCTATCCGTGCAGTTATAGTGCATACTTATTTTCAAAAAAATTTGCGCCTATTTGCGTCGGCTGCTTCCGCGTTCTATCGCCCGCATCATACCCAGCACCTCGCTGAATTCAGCCCCGGGCCGAGCCATCTCGGCCAGCTCGATCTTCTGCCGATGGCCCGCCTTAAGCCAATCGATATAGCTGCGCGCTTCCTTCATTAATGCCTCATCCACGAATTGCTCATGAGCCTCTTCCGCGCCGTTGCCTAATTTCTCGAAAGATTTCCAATAGGGCTCTTCAATGCTTTCCAGAACCCGGGAAACCTTGCGGAAAAGAATGTCTTTCATGCTGTAGCCGTCTTTCATCAAAAGCGCCGTATCTAAAATTTCGCTTCCGGTTAGATTGTCCTTTAGAATAAACCTGTAATGCTCTTCCGGGAAGTTGTTTATTACCTTTTGAATCGCATTGAGCGGGAAATAATGTTTTTTCTGCAAATGCACAATCACTGCCAGGCGCACGGTATGCTCGGGATTCAAGTAATAGGATTTGTAGCCCCCCCTGTGGACCGGCAAGGGCAAAAGCTTGAAGGACGGCGAACTATAAAGCTGCAGCGTGCGCCGTGGTATTTTTACGCCGTAGACACGCGCGAAGAGCTTGAGGAACTCCTTGGTCTCCACCAAGCAAGGCTCGTAGGGATCCGCCAGGCCCTGCCTTTCTTTAGCGTAAATCTGCTCGTAGGTCAGGATCGGACGATCAAGCGCGGCGGGTGAACCAGAACGAAGCATGCCGATAGTATGCAATACTACTGCATAGATGTCAAGCGGTAAATTTCTGCGCCCGGCAGGACTTGAACCTGCGACCCTCCCGTTATGCTTCCCACTCCGGGTTTCCCCGGCCGTCTCGCGTTGTGGGCTGGACTATATCATGCTCCTCATGGGAGCCCAGGCGTATAGTCTCTGAACCTTCCCGCGAACATCCGCGCGCTTGGCTGCCGATTGCCCAATCCCGGGAATTTTTAGCCGTCGCGCCTGCCGTTTGCGGCTACGCTGTGGCTCCCCGGGCTTAAGGGGGTTCCGGCAATTTGCCCGGTTATCCGTCGCCGATTGCTCGACGCGGAGCCCGATTTCAAGCGGGGTGCTCTAACCAACTGAGCTACGGGCGCATCGCAGGGATTCTACTACTTTTCCGAAGAAGCACCGCATCCTCCTTCCATGAGCACCAACTGTTGACATGTTTTGTATGCCATTGCCGTATTAATGACAATTTTCTACGCTTCGGAGGTGGCCCAATTTCGAATATTGCTTGTTGACGACGATCCTTCCGTCTTGGCACAACTCCACGGTATTTTAACTACTGGAGGCTACGATGTAACGGTAGCCAAGAACGGCCGCGAGGCCCACGCATTCCTTATCCAGCAGGTAGAAAACTTAAATGATCGTTTCCAGGGAAGTGGCGTGGATCTTATTATCACCGATATCGCGATGCCCGAGCTTAATGGCGACCTCACCCCTCTTTTTAGGCCAATGCTGACTGGTGTTCTTTGAGGGCTTCCCGTTTTAGCATTGCCGTGTGCTCAGCCGCAAATTCTCTCGGCGTTAAGCCGTCGAGAGAGTAGTGCGGCCGTTGTTCGTTGTAG